>NZ_JBBCQM010000006.1:0-216843 GCF_037150015.1 Asaia sp. VD9
GGCACGCGGTTGAGCTGCACAAGGCTGGAAAATCTTTGCACGAAATTGGACAGATCATGGCCGTCTCGAAAACCACGATCTGGCGTGCGGTTTCCTGCGGAGGAGAGCGTTCCGGAAACAGGGGTTCCGGGACGGATGACCGGCCCGCCCGGTCGATCCGATTGACACCGGCACAATAATGACCGGTTCCGGGACAGAAAACGTGGCGAGGGGCGGTAGGTTTGGTGCGAGGGGGGGGCTATGGGGGGCAAACGGACTGTCCGCTGTTGGATAGATTCTTGAAAAACCGGACATTCAAGATCGCAACCACAATTCCCACTCAATTATTACTTAATTAAAAATTCCATTATATTTTATCTACTTGAAAAAAAACCGACTATAGAAATACCATGAAAAAGACCATTACCAATTTAATCGACTAAGAATGACTTATTCTGTCGGTACTTGCGCTCCTGGACGGTAATTTCGTCCGACTGCAATATCAGCTCGACCTCGCTGAGGCCCCTCAGAACGTCACACAGGCGTACCAAGCAGGCAATAGGCGGCAGCTCGAACTCGTAGCCGCTGCCGGTCATTTTGGCCTCGACTTCCTCGGTGATGAAAAACGGTTCGTTTTCTTCATACAGTTTCATGCTGATAACATAACAAAGTTCTAAAAATTCGAAGACTACTCACTAACCGCCCAGCCGATCAGTCAAAAACTTCCAACTGACTCCGGCACACTCGGACGCGTCACTATGACCTTAAACAAATTGCCGACTCGATCATCCATGAGTTCTATTTGTGGCCATGCCCGCAGTGAGCGCGCTTCGTTAATAGATTCATTTCGAATGTGCTGATTCGTTATTATGCTTATTCGGTCACTGGTAATCATCTGCCAATCCGCTGCTGAATAGCATCTCTGCATCCTGACCCACAGCAATCGCATCCCGTACTTCCGGCCGTTTCAAGTCAAGCACGCGCAGCTTATCACTCCCTTTCACCTGGGCAATAGATTCGATTCGGCGATAGGCATCAGCATGACTGGCAGCATACAAAGCTAAGCCTTGCAGCTTGGCAAGCGCGTCACTCAAGTGCAAACCGTGAGGGTCAACCAGATCGACTACGAACGTGCCATCCTGCTCGGCGAAGAACAGGAAGTCGGGCCGGACGATCCCATACTGCTCGGCCTTTTTATAGGCGATACCCAGCGAAGATTGCCCTGGCTGCTGCGGGTTACGATACCAAAACGAGAACCCAGGCTTGGCCGACTCAGTTTCGACCACTGTCCGCTCCCAGTCATTCAGTTCAGCGGGGTATTTGCCGTCATCGTTGCACAGCAAATGGCGCCCCCAGACCGGGAGCACTTTTATCTTTCCATTTTCGTTCGCCTTAGTCGCCTCATAACGGGCCTCCGGCTTTAGCAAGCCCACGTCCTGCGGCTCCGTGCTCATTTCGATGATCTGCCTATAAGACTCGCGCCGATCATCGCTGAGCGCCTTGATCTGCGCCCGATACTTGGCAAACCAGTTCTTCGCTAGTTTATCGGCCTCTGCATCAAAATAGGCCTGTGCTTCCATCACCAGCCCCAAACCAGCAACGGTTACGCGAGCTTCCATGATGGCCTCAATAAAGCTCTCCGAGTCTTCTTCGCGATCGGCTTGCTGACTGGCTAGATGGTCAACATAGGAACGGGCAATAGCCGGGCTAAAGGTGCGCGCAGCACGACGGTAGGCATCGTCGATGACTGCCACATCGGCGTCTTCCCAGAATGCTTCCAAACTCCGGCCTTGACCCAGCATGTCTGCTTTCACGGTTTTTCCGTCCACAACCAACACGGACTGCCGCTTGGCATTGATCTTGGCATAGTTGTCGACCTGAAACTCATCCAAGGCGTCATGCATCTCAGCGTGCGCCACTTTGCCTGCGCCGGACAGAATATCGTCGGATGCCAACTCATGCGCCAATGCTGTCAACCTGACTGCTGGCTTCGCGCCACGTTGCGGCCGCGTTTGTGACGGCAAGGCCTCGAACGTTTCCCACACGGCAGGTGCAACAGCAGGGTTCGGCCGCACCTCAATGTAGTCGATCAATATGCGCCCAGGTGTTGCCGCCTCGTTGCCGGTTGTCAGCTCATCGACCACCTGCTCCACGGCCTTGCGACTGAATTTTGGTAGCAAGCAGTCCACCGAATTCAGGCGGTCATTGCCAGGAATACGGCGGGCCAGCGGTGAACGAACCAGACGGCCCAACAACTGGGTGATATGCGTCTTGTCGCTGGCCGCACGGAACGACACCATGACCTCGGCACGCGGACAATCCCAGCCGGTACTGATGGCATCCTTGGCAATCAACACCCGCACCCATGTCGATTCTTGAACCCGCTGCGGCTCGATGTAGGGCACGTCGCGGTTACCAAAGCACTGCGTGTTGTGACCCCCAAACACGTGCGCCACACTGGCAGAGGGTAGCTCAGGGTAGCGCTCGAAAATGGTGGTCAGCGCCCGCCCGATTTCATCGTGGTCAGGCGTGTTGGGAACCTGTAAAACCATCAACGGCACGACAACATGCGCTTCCTGTTGCTTCTTGGAATAAGCCTCCCACGCGATACTGGATTCCTTTAGTTTATCGGTCGCACGCCGCACCAACACAGTATCGAAATCGCCAGCATTGTCTGGAATATCCAGCAGGATGGTATCCTTAATCAGGCCGGATTCCTGCACCTTAGCCGCATCAACTTCCACATTGGGTAACTTGATGTGTTTGCCCGCCGACTCAATCGCCTTATTGAACCGTTCCACCGTGGCTGAAATCCCCCAAACCGCCGGGATACCGGGTACGCTGCCAACGCCATTAATGAGCCGCTGGACGATAGTGCTCTTATCGTTCTGACTGGCTGCTGCCTGTGTACCCATGCCACGGTGCGCCTCATCCAATACCAGATAGAGCGTCAAGTCCGGGTCTTCAATCGTGTTCTGGATGGTGTCCCAAATCGTGTATGCCCGCAGATCAGGCCGCATTTCCGGGAACGTACCGTCCAACTTGGCCGCTAGCTCTTCAGGATCATGGCCACGCACTAGCAAGCTGTTCTTGCTGAGTTTTTGAGTATTGAGGAAATAGATTTTCCCCGCCTGGAATTTCGGCCTATTAAAGGTATTTTCCACGACCACCAAGTCGGTGTAGTTAATGCGGTCACTGGCCTCGATAAAGCGAAAACGGGTCTGCTCGTTTAACGAAGGGTCGTCACTGAACCAGATTACCACCGCACCGGGGTCGGCATCGAAACTGAACTCATCGTCGCCATGAAATAGCGCCTCAAACGTGGCAGCGGCCATTACAGTCTTACCCGCGCCGGTGACCGCTGTAAGTGAAAACGCCGTCCTGTCGGCCTCGCCATGCCATAGGCGGCGAGCCTTGCCCAGGTTATTCAAGGATGCGCGGACAGCGTCGCGCTGGTAGTCTTTGAGCGTAAACTTCATCAGTTATTCCCCATTAATGAAGCTGAAGTTAGTGAGATAAGATTCGTACAGGCGCACAGGTTCGATGCCATCGGGCAAACGCTTGGCAATCGCTTGAAAGCGACGGTCGTCGTCGGTAACGATATAGGCAATACGGGTTCCATCGGCCTTGGCCAGCGCTTTGATAAAGGGCGTGGCTGCATCCACATTGCTGAGTAATCCATAGGCATCGACCACCGCCCACCCATCGCTCGGCAGCATGTCTATGCGATTACCCCGCGCCCCGGCTCGCAGCCAGAGCAAAGGGGAAATGCGATTGAACGCCAAGTTGTAACTGACCGACACCGGCGTTTCATAAGTCAAGGTGAAAAACTCGACGTTTTCCTCGAAACCTTCGGCCATCGGAAATTCATCAGTGAATTTGTAGCCACCTTTGATTGGCTCACCGCCCGGTGTCCTCCCAGTAATGGCGGCAGCAATTCGAGGTTTAGTTATGTAGTCGCAAATACCAAGCGCTTCCCAATCAGGGTCGCCAGGACGCAACCCCTTCTTTCTAAGTTGCGTTTGCTCGTCCGCACCGACTTCATTGTTAGTCACACAGATACACTGGCGGCGCCCCCCATCTTGCTTATTCAGTCTCATCACTGCATGAGCGGTCGTCCCCGACCCAGAGAAAAAGTCCAGAATGACGGCTTCGGGCTTGTTACCGACAAAGAAACGAAGCGCATCCTCGACCGCATATAAAGATTTGGGGAATGGGAACGGTCTTTTCGGAATTATTTTTCTAAGCATTGATGTGCCGTGATCCGTAGCGCTATGCGAAGTCGCCATCCATTGCGTTTTCGGTCGCCCGCTAATCGAATCAGCCCGTGAGTATTCGACAATGATTCCGCCATACCCGTCTTTACCTGTAATGACGAGTTCGCCGGTAGCCAGTTTTTTCCGCTGTCCTTCCATTAAATAGTAGAAGGTGATTTTCTCTGCGCTAATTGAGCCTATCTTTACATGCCCGTCCTTGAGTAGCGCCTCAAACGAGTCTACCTTCAACTGCCACCGCCCCTCACTGCCGTCCTGTCGCATCGGCCAGCAAGCGCGGATAGGAGAATCAGCCCCTTCCTGTACTGGATGCTCTCCCAAAGGAAGCGGGTCACCACATCCCACTATCTTATTCTGAATGATATCTACATAGATGGGGTAGAACTTGAGATGCGATTCCTCACGTTGCGCGCCGCTGCCGCTCCTCAATAGTGAAGCCCAGCGCACATCAGGTAAAGCTTCACTCTTAGCAACATCATCCGCATTCTCCACTACTCCTACGTTCTCATGGTTCTCCTTGCTTGCATCCGATTTCGTTATACAAAGGCCCGGAACTAAGAAGTCCTGAACGACGGCACGGCCAAAAGCAAGAAAGAATATATATTCATCAACACGGTAGAACTCTTTGCCTCGCGCCGATCCTTTTGGGTTGATGGATGAACTTATCATCTGCATCCGCGCTTCCGGAAACAACTGTTCCAACAGCAGTCCCAGCCGGAGGTATTCTTTTTCATCAATTGTGACGATCAGAACAGAATCTTCCGGATTCAACAGCTTTTTAGCCATTAGCAGACGCCGTTCAATCATCGCCAGCCATTTGCTGTGCCGGTACACATCTTCCTTATCGACGTAATCGTTGTTGTATTTCCAATCCTTCGCTCCACTGTTGTAAGGTGGGTCTATGTAGATAGCGTCGACTTTGCCGCGATGCGTGTAAGTTAAGGCCTTAAGGACGTGGTAGTTCTCACCATTAATAACGGTTTGGCATGCCTTGTCGCCACCACGCTGTACCTTACCGGTGCTGACTAGGCCGGGATAGATGATGTCGCGAAACTCAGCTACCACCACCAAATCACCCAGCGCCACGGTCCGTGCTTCACCCCCTGCCACATCCAGTAACTCCAAATCAGCCGTTTTCTTCGCCTTGTGGATGGTCTTCACCTGCCACAGTCGCTGATCGCCCTTCCGGGTTTTGCCACGCACCGGTAGCACGCGCACCTTGTCACCCTTGCGTACAGGACGTAGGGGCAGTTCAACCACTTCCGGGCTATGCCGTTCAAAGTTCAACCCAAATGGAAGCCGGGCCGACAACACCTTGAACTCGCGCTCCAACTCGGCACCTAACAAAGAGTCCTTGGCTTTTGTCTTGGCAATCAAATCTGTAATTCTCGACACGGAATAAATTCTCTCTTCGTTATTGACCACGCGGTTTTACTACGCCGCAATGCTTATAAATAGTTGCTCTCGACACACCGTAATCGCGTGCCACTTCGGCAACACTATTTTTGGGATCGCGCAAAAGTGCCTTGATCTGGCGTATCTGTCTGGCGTTCAGCTTCGGTTTACGGCCGCCGGCCCGGCCACGTGCGCGGGCGGCTGCCAGCCCGGCCTGCGTCCGCTCCCGGATCAAGCCGCGCTCGAACTCGGCCAACGCCGCGAACACATGGAAAACCAGCTTGCCCGCTGCGCTGCCCGTCTCGATCTTCTCCATCAAGCTTTCAAAGCCAATGCAGCGCTGTTAAAGGTCTGCCACAATCTGCACTAGGTCGGGAAGGCTGCGCCCGAGTCTATCCAGCCGCCACACCACAAGGGTATCTCCGTCCCGTAACGCCTTGCGGCACTGCTCAAGCTCCGGACGCGCCGCACTCTTACCACTAGCCGCTTCTTCGTAAATTACTTGGCATCCAGCCTGAAAGAGCGCGTCGCGCTGTAGGTCTAGGTGCTGGTCATCCGTCGAAACGCGAGCGTATCCAATGCGTTGATTCATTGACAGTTCCTAAACATAGAATAATTGACGACTATCTTAACAGTATAGAGTATGCCCTGCCATGAAAAATCGAAGCCCCAAAGACCTGTCCATAAAACCACCATTTTCTGGACATTGCGAAAGACTTATAAAGCAATCAACAGCACAGTTACGAACAGGAGATCCTCTCGATTGGGTAATGGTCCATCTGGCTGTCCCCGGATAGAAACTCTGCCTGCTCACTCAGTGCCTGCGCCATAAGCAAATGATCAAAAGGATCACGATGATGGATAGGTAGGCCCATCAGGACTTTCAGGTGCTCGGGGGTAATCTGTAGAAGCGTAAAGCCCTCTGCCGGAATACAATTTGTGATCTCATTGAGATCTGCATCCAGCTTCCCGATCCGGATTTTGATCGCGATCTCCCAGAGCGAGACAATGCTAACCAGAATGTCGTGGGTCGGATCCGCAATGATCTCACCGGCTGCAGGTCCCAGTTTGTCAGAGTCGGACAACCACCATAGCAGCGCATGTGTATCGAGCAGAACCTTCACAGGCCCCCGTCCATGCTGTCGAGCATATCCTGCGGCGTCTCATCGAAATCGTCACTCAGTTTGATACGCCCACGCAGCGCACCTGGTTGGCGACGGGGACGATAGGACGGGGATGGTGGGCGCAGTTCAGCCACGATCTCATCATGGGACGTAACCAGGATCGTATTGCCCTGTCGCGCTTGGCGAAGGTAGGCGGTCAGGTTGCCGCGGAATTCTCTTACCCCGATTTTCAGTGGCGCGCTCTGGCTGCCAGAAAGCTGTTCGCTCATGTGATCCTCCCTATGTGTAATCATATCATGTACACATAGGGAGAGAGCAAGCGCCAAACGCAGGAGACCTCACAGATCCGTTGCCTCTGACAAAGCCAATGCATCTTCAACATCGACACCCAGATATCGGACCGTGCTATCCAGCTTGGTGTGACCCAGCAGGATTTGTACCGCACGCAGATTACCGGTGCGTTTGTAGATCATCGCGACTTTCGTCCGGCGCATGGAGTGCGTGCCGTATTCGCCGGGGATCAGGCCAACCGCTTCCACCCATTCGTCCAGCAGGCGGGCATATTGCCGGGTGCTCAGATGTGCCTTCGCACTCAAGCGGCTGGGAAAAATAAAATCCTGCAGTGAGCCACCGCGATGCTCCAGCCAGGCACGAACGCTCTCACGCGTCGTTTCCATGATTTCAAATTGCACCGGACGCCTGGTTTTCTGCTGCACGATCATCGCACGGCTCCGGATTTGACCGCTGGTAACGACATCACCGATGCGCAGCGTCACAAGATCGCAACCTCGAAGCTTGCTTTCGAGGGCGAGATCGAACAGCGCTCGATCTCGGATTCGACCCTCGTGGGCCAGCCAAAAGCGGATGGCCCAGACGTTTTTCTCTTCCAGTGCCCGTTTGGCGCCGACCATTTTGCCGGCGTTCCACGGAGTTTGGGTTTTCAATGTGGGTGATGGGAAGCGTATGCCTTGTTCCATGACACGTTCTCCAGAAAGGCTGCTTGTATGCAGCCGAGCGGAGAATGCGCTCGGGCGGGAGGAAACGGCATCAGTTCATAGTGATTGCGGACTGTCTGCTTCCAGCCATGGTTCATGGGACATTGTATGACCGAGATGAGGGCGAAAGCGGACGAGCTAACGTCTAAAGATGTGTATCCGCTCACCTTTCGGGAATTGTTAGATCAAGTGTCTCATAACTGATCGCTTCGACAACACGCTTGAGGTTGGGGACGTCAATCGCGGAGGTGTAGTTCATGGTCCCCTGGTTGCGATGCGTTGCTTCATGCCCAAGGAGACGGTCAATCCAGATTTCGCGCAGCTCATGCCCGGTATTGCGCAGCTTGGTCGAGACTGTGTGACGGAAGCTGTGGAAACAGACTTCCCTGGGGAGTCCGGCTCTGCTTCGCAGGCGCGCAAAGGCCTGAGAGAAGCTCGCTGAGCGGTCGCCGGTTTTTGTGACGACCAGATCCGGGAATAGCCAGACCTGACCGGGCTTCATGAAAGACAGGATACCCTTTGCAATCAGCTCAGGGTGGATCGGTACGATGCGTGTGCCGGCCTGGGTCTTCGGGGACCATCCGCTCTCGCTGTGCGAGCGGACCTGGAAACAGGCGACACCTTCCATCATCTCGATATCGGCGCATCGCAGGTTGCAGATCTCACCGAGTCTCATACCTGTGTAGGCAGCAATATTGATGATTGCGGCTGCCGTGCGTGCAGAGGGCATACGGCTCGCCCATGGTGTCGCATTGAGCTGCGCCAGCTCAGCGTCGCTGAAGCAGCGTCGTTCGACCTTCTTCGTGACATGGTAGTCCCACCCTGCCCAGACGTTGCGTGACACCAGATCACGTTGCAGCAGGAGCGCCCAAAGAGCGGAGAGACGAGAGAAGTGGTTCTTGACTGTCTTGGCGCTGATGGTCTCAAGCTTCTCAGTTTCAGCGCGAGCAACCTCGTCACGGATTGAGCGGCCGTTGCGTTCCTTGCCGTGGGCGGAGGGAAGACGGAAGAGGAGATCACGGAACTCGCCTGCGGTTTCGCCGGTAATCCGTTCGACCTCCATGTCGCCGAAGGCGTCGATGAACAGGTTAAGCGCTTTGCGCGTGCCGCGTTTCGTATCGTCTGAACGATTGGTATCTGGGTAGATAAAACGCTCTGCAGCCATGCTGACCGTCAGAAGCTTTGCGCGGGAGCCGGAGCTTGCCAGCTTTTTCTTTGGTATGCTTTGTCCGCGTGGGTCTGGTTCAGCAGTCAGAGGCACTGGGGCGATAGGTTCGCTCTTCGTGGCGGTTCCAATGTCGACAACGATGCTTTTTAGGAGATTGACCTGAGCGGCCAGATTAGCGGCCTCCGCACGCGCTTCAGGCAGATCCTTCTTCACGATTTTCCGCATCGTTTCAAGCCGCTCGGTATCCTTGGCAAGATAGGGGCCGATGATGGAGAGAATACGCGTCACAAGGTTGTTGAACTCGAGGAAGCGTACCTGAACCTCTGTCATTTCCCTCTCATGCTTGAGTTCGAGCAGGCGCATTTCGATGGCATGGGCAGACTCGGTATCGCGAACGAAGCTCTCATAAAAAGTGATGATCTCGTCGGGTGTGGGCGGTCGGTCTTTCGAGTCACTCATGGCGCGCACCTTGTCGAAGAACTGTCCGGTCCGGTCATATAGCTGTGCCGCCCGTCTGCGAGCCTCGAGTTTAGCCGAAGTATCAAGCGAAAGGGAGATCTCGGACCGCCCCAGGAGAGGCTGGATATCCTTCGGCACGGCCCTGCGAAAATGGTAGCGGGACCCTATCAGACGCAGCATCAGACTTTCCCATTCTGGGAAGAATTCCGGGAAAAGCCCGGCTTGACGCGTTGAGAGCCAAAAAACCTGTTAATTTCAATGAGATAGTGGTGCGAACTATGGGACTCGAACCCATACGCCCTTACGGACTCGAGATTTTAAGTCTCGTGCGTCTACCATTCCGCCAAGTTCGCACAGCACGGCTCTGGCTCTAGCACGGGGGGAGGGGAGTGAAAATCCCCCGGCGATCACCGGCTCGGGTTCGTGTTCAGTTCAGGGCCAGCAGAGCGCTTCCATGGGTCTTAAGCCAAGTCTGTGCGTCAGGTCGGTGCGGGTGAAAGCGATCGACATGAGCCCAGAAAGCGCGACTATGGTTAAAATGGGTCATATGCGCGAGCTCGTGAATCATTACATAGCGTCGTACTGATTCAGGCATCAGGGCCAGGCGCCAATTGAGCATGATCCGCCCTGCGCGGGTGCAACTCCCCCAGCGAGATCTGGCGTTGCTGCATGCGATGGCGCTGGGGGTGCAACCCATCTGTGCCGCGAGCAAGAGTAATTCGCCTGGCAGGCTCAACCCCGCCTGCTTTTTCAGGAAACAGAGAACGCGTTGTTCGAAACGCTCGAGGTTCCCGCCAATCAGGAGATTTTTGTCTTGCAGGCGGGCAGGCTGGCGTTGCTCTGGCGCATGGACAAGCGTCACGGGCCGCCCTGCCACAGGCAGGCTCGCCCCAGGCGCCACAGTGAAGCTGGGCGGTAAATCAGCAAGCCTGTCTCTCACCCAGTCCCGATGGGCGTCAAGAAAGGCCTCGGCGCGCTTGAGCGAAACTGTATGCGGATAGGTCACGACCACCTGTCGCCGTGCCGGGTCGATGCGCAGGGAGAGGCGTTTTGCCCGTTTGGTGCGACGCCACAAGACGGGGCAGGTGCTGTCACTCATCAGCGCCGTCGGATGCGTTTTCGCCGCTTGCGCGCCACCCCTGCCGGGATCTCGGCAGGCCAGTCTACAAGATGGTCCTCAAGCAGCCCGGCATCGCGTTCGCTGATCATACGTCCCTTGCCGGATATGCCTGCCTTATGCACCGAAGCAGCGGAGCCGGAACGCAAAGGATGCCAGTCCGGCAGATCCTGCCCGTCACGTATCAGGATATAGGCGCAGCTCGGCGGGAGCCAATCGATATCCGCCAGAACCTCCGGCGTCAGGGACACGCAATCCGGCACCTTGCGAAAGCGCGCGGCGTAACTCGAGCACTGGCATGATTTCAGATCGAGTAGTCGGCAAGCCACATTGGTAAAATAGATGGCATCCGTTTCCTCGTCGCGGAGCTTGTGCAGGCAGCATTTGCCGCAGCCGTCGCAAAGGGATTCCCACTGTTCACGGGTCATATCCGCCAGTGAGACTGTCTGCCAGAAAGGGCGGGGCGTATCAGACATGGGCATGAGGGGGTGTGAGGAAGCACAGTGCAACCCCGATGGCCAGAATCACACAGGAGAGCGCAACAGGCAGGCGCAGCAGAGGGGCCCAGAGATGGCGCAGTCTCGCGGAGGGGCCTGCTCCAAGACCAGATGCCGCGCGTTTGGCCCCGGCAACGCGTTCCCCCGAGAGGCGCAGCGTGACGGGCATCAGGCAGAGCGGAGCCATCATAAACCCGGCGAGTGCCCAGGATCCATGGCCCCAGCGTGCCGCCAGCGCATGGTGCGCCCAGACTCCGCCTAGGAAAATGCCTGTGGCGCCCAACTGGAGCAGCAGCGGGAAAAGTGTTGCAAGGGCAGGGCGAATGGCCAGCAACAGACCGATGCCGAGCACAGCGCCGCCAAGACAGCAAAGCATATCGGCACTCATGGGGCGGAGGTCAGCCAGGCCTGAAGCCGTTTCTGCAACGCGTCGAAATTAAGCGCCCAGAATGTGTCGCTCATAACCAGAATGCGGGCATCGCGCCCATCCTGGGGTGCATCCTGGGTGTCGTCATGCAGGGGCGTCTGGTCACGCAGCATTCTGATCACTGCGTCGGTCTGTTCGGACGGAACGTTGCGCGGGATCGCCCAGGAGAGCTTTTGGCGCAGCGATTGGCGCCATTGGGCCGCGAAGGAGATCCGTGGCCCCAGATCCGCCAGTCGGTCATAAGGCGTCGAGAGCATGAGCGCCGCGCCGCTATTCATGATGCGGCTTGCCTCTTCAGGGGTGCGCCACCAAACCAGATAGGGTCTGAGCTGTTCCAGCTTGCGAAAGGCGCGGTCCACTCCGGCGGGTGAGCCGAGAACGGAATAGACATCCCCTGGGGCAACCCCATCGGCCATCAGGGCGATTTCGAGCGTCCCGCGCGGGTCGAGGCGCAGCGCGCGCTTGCCGGGATGGCGTGCAATATCCCAGAAGTCTCCCCAATCCGGCGCAGCATCGCCCAAGCGTCCCCTGTCCCAGGCAAGCACGATCGACTCCTCCCCCGCCTGAATGCCGCAGGGTGAGGCCACGTTATTGCGCGTAGGTGCGGATGATGCAGGTTGGGCCGGGGCGGGAAGGCTCTGCACGAGCCCGTCGCGGCAGGCAGCATAAAGCGTGGTGTTATCCACCATCGCCGCGAGCCAGGGCGAAACGCGGGCCGTAGCGGCATCGCGGAGCATTGTCAGGCTGCCATCCCATTCCCTGAGCGGATAGGGCTGGTCGGGCATCAGAAGTGAATGGGCATCGATGCTCCCGGAGACCACAGCCAGGACTGATTTAGGCGCGGTGCTTCGCGCTGGCTTGGCTGCACGTGCATGACGTGGGCCATGATGCGTATGATGCGGGGTCGCCATCGCAGGACAGGCAAGACCGGGCAGGCAGAGCGTCACCAGCAACATCCACGTCGCGCGCAGGCGCGTGCCACGCGAGCCGTCATCCGGTTTCATGAGGGGAGGTGACGCGTGCAGGAACTGGCCTTTCCGGGCTTGGGTAAGCGTGAGAACGCTTCTTATAGATCGTCTTTCATGGGAAAGGCCACAGCCTGACTGGCCTGCCACGCAAGTTGTAGCGTGGCGCCCGGCTTGATAGCCCGCATGGACTGCAACAGCGGGCGACGCATGTCGATCTCTGCCCCATCGGCAAGACGCAGCCTGAGCCGGATCTGATCGCCTGCATGAAGCACGGACTGAATGCTCGCCACGAGCGGCGGTGTGTCTTCATCACCTGCTACCGTTGTGCCGAAAAGAGGAGTCATGCGGTCAGGGCGCACACAGAGCGTGCATAGGGAATCCTCTTCCAGCGCCTCGTCAGCCATCGCTTCCACCACGCCACCGCAGGCGAGATGGACCCGGGCTATGTCCTCCTCAATGGCGAGGACACGACCGGTCAACAGATTGGCCTCGCCAAACAGACCCGCGCTGCGTGGATCGCTCGGACGTTCGAGCAGCGTGGCGGCGTCGGCGCATTGAATGAGCGTCTCCCGATCGAACAGGGCGATACGCCCCCCGAGCCAGAGTGCATCTTCACGTCCCCGCGCGGCATAGATCATGCTCAGTCCGAGAGCGCGTTGAAGGGTGGAAAGCAATTGCCGCGCCTTGGCTGCGCTGCGCATATCCAGTCCGGAAAGCACGTCGTCCAGCACCAGAATCGCGGGGGCATAGGCCAGAGCGCGTGCCAGCTTGAGGCGTAGGGCCTGTTCTGGCGTCAGGCGATCGGCCCGCGTCGTGGCCAGGGCTTCCAGCCCTGTCAGGGCCATGACGCGTGCGATGCGCGCGTGGAGCGTGTCAGGGCGCGCGCCCCGCACACGCAGCGGAAAGCCGATATTCTCCGATACGTCGAGATGCCCGAACACCGGGTCACGGGGTGAAACAAGGACTATCGGACGGCGCTCGGGGAGGCAGGTCGTCATGTCCTGCCCGGCAAGCAGGATGCGCCCGCCCACAGGCTTGTCGAACCCGGCGAGGATATCACATAGGCGGCTGAGAACCCCTGGCTCCTCTCCCATCAGGCTTAAGGCTTCGCCCTCGGTCACCGATAGGGTGAAAGCCTCGCTTCCATAGAAAAGACAGAGATTGTCAAGCAGCAGGAGAGGTTTGCCCCCTTGCGTCGAAATCGCCATGAAACCTCGCCTCTCCTCCATGCGTTTGTTCCGGAACCACTAATTGCGGCTTCGACCGTGCAAGGAGTTGTGACATGAGCAAATCAGACGTCAAGAAATCTCTGGATGTTGCGAGCAAGTCGGCCCAGGACCAGATCGATACGCTGAAGGCTCAGCTAGAGCAGCTTCTGAAGGATCGTATCAATCCTGCGCTGCTCGATGTCGCTGAGCGGGCAGATCACGCGGTTGCCAACGCCCGTGAGATCAAGGATGTGCAGTTGCACAACGCCGAGGCGCGCGTCCGTGCGCGTCCGCTCGCCGCTGTTTTGATTTCTGCGGTCATTGGCTTTATTGCTGGCCGTGTCTCCAAATAGGCTGTCTCTCACCTGAAGCAAGGCGGCCTCTCGTTTTAACCCGTTCCGGAGGCGGGCAGGGTGATCTGGTGCATGCCGGGCCATCCCGTCTGTTTCGCCTCCGAAGCGCTCTTACGTCAAAGGCTAGCGAATCTTCATGAAGGTCATCGATGTCGGGCAAGAGGCCCTGCAGGCTCAAGGCGAGGTCATGCAGCGTGTGGCAATGCGGATCGGACGCCGTATCGCCTATTTTGTCATTGCGGCCATCTTCGGCCTTTTTGCTCTGATTTCGTTCCACGCAGTTCTCTGGGCTTTCGCTTACAGTGTGCTGCATTTCTCCGCATTCGCTGCTGCCTGTTCGGTGCTCGGTCTCGATCTCCTTTTCGTGATCATTTTTGCACTGCTGGGGACGCGCAATGTTGCAGACCCCGTTGAATTTGAGGCGCGCCTGCGTCGTGATCGACGCTTCGCGGAATTCAAGCAGACCTTGGCGCTTTCCACCCTCACCGGCCTCCTGATCGGACCGGTTGGACGCTTTACTGGCAAGCAGCTCTTCACTGTCCTGAAGAACATCTTCGCCCGGCGTTGATCGCCTTGACCGTGTCGTGACCGCCATTATCTGAAACCTAATTTAAAATTCAGGTTTGCCTGCTGGCGGCAGCGCGGTGTTTCCCCTATGACCGTCCTGTCACTGCTCCGGGCTATCGTCTGGAGCTTATCCGGGATCGGTCGGACCACCTGATGTCTGCGCCCCGGTGGCAAGGCGTGTCTCGATCCGCCTTCCATGCCACTGGGCCCTGCTCTCCTCCTCCTGATTCCAGCCGATCGACCCAGGAAGGATGAGGGAGGACGATGCTCGCGGAATTCGATCTTTTCGGCGTCTTCATTTCCCCCATCGCGGTCTATTCGCTCGCCGCCATTCCCGTAACCCTGTTCATCCGCTTCCTGCTATGGCGGACCGGGGCGATCGAGTGGTTCTGGCATGTCGCCCTGTTCGAGGTCGCACTGTATCTGTGTGTGCTCTGTCTGATGGTGCTCTATGTCTGACGGGTCTGCGTCTGGCAGCGCTGCGCGCCTCAAGTGCCTGCCTGACTCCCCGGCGCAGTTTCTGGTCGCCAATCCCCTGTTCTCCGCTGTGCCCAAGGATAATCTCCCGTGCTGCTCGCCCGTACGCTGATCCGACTCCTCCTGACCTTCGCGGTGCTCGGGGTGACGCTCCTGCTGGGCTACACGCTGTGGGAAACCTATATGATTGCCCCTTGGACCCGTGACGGACGTGTACGCGTCTATGTCGTCGACGCAGCTCCCGAAGTCTCGGGCACCGTGGTGAGCGTGCCGGTCCATGACAATGATTTCGTCCATCGTGGCGACCCGCTTTTCGTGATCGATCCGGTCCGTTTCCGCCTTGCTATCAGAGAAGCTGAGGCCCATCTGGCCAGTGCGGAAGAGGATTTGAAGCTGCGCCGCAACGATGCCAAACGTCGTATGGGCCTGAACGGCATCGTCTCGGCCGAAGAGCAGGAAATCTATAACTCGAATGTCGAGACGCAGGAGGACGCGGTCAATGCAGCGCGGGCCGCGCTCGATGTGGCGCGTCTGAACCTGCAACGTTCCATCGTGTACTCGCCTGTCGAAGGGTATGTCACCAACCTCAATCTGCGCGTGGGTGATTACGCGCATGAGGGCCAGTCCCGCATGGCGGTGATCGACGCGGACAGTTTCTGGATCAACGCCTATTTCGAGGAAACGAAGATGTGGGGCGTTCATGTGGGCGACGTCGCCCGGGTGAAGCTCATGGGGTATCGCGAGATCATCCCTGCCCATGTTGTCTCGATCGCGCGTGGCATCAATGACCAGAACGGTTCCCCCGACAAGCTGGGCCTGCAGGATGTGAATCCTATCTTTACCTGGGTGCGTCTTGCACAGCGCATTCCGGTGCGCATCCACCTGGATCGCGTCCCGCCCGAGGTCATTCTGGCAGCAGGCATGACCTGCACGGTGACAGTGGGTACGCCGCCGCAGGGACAGCGGGGACGTCTGACCACATGGCTGCAGAATCATCTCTGATCATGGTTTCTCTTCCACATAGGCTTGCTCCCCTCGCCCTCTCCGTCGTCATGCTTGCCGGGTGCACAGTAGGGCCCAGCTACAAGCCCGACCGGATGAAGCTGCCCGACGGCTTTGTGGAAACCGACCATGCCGCGACGGCCGAGGAGATCGCCCGGACCGAAGCCGAAATGAAGGAATGGTGGGGGCAGTATAATGATCCGCTGCTCAACCGTCTGGTCGCTCAGGCCATCAAGGGCAATTACGATCTGCTCATTGCCGATCAGCGGATCATTGCCGGTCGTGCCATGCGCGAGGAAGCTGCCTCGGCCTGGTACCCGCAGCTCGATGTGAATGCAGGGGGCGGGTCCAGTCGCTACTCGATCAACATCGATAACTGGCCGATCCGCCCCGGGAACCCGCAGAACCGTCCCGAGGCCTCGGTTCTGACCTATGGCGCCCAGGCAAGCTGGGAAATCGATGCGTTCGGGCGTATACGGCGCGAGGTCGAGGCGAGCGAGCGCGCCATCGATGTCAGCATCGAAGACCGACGCGCCACGCTCATGACGCTGCTCTCCGATCTGGTGCGCGCCTATGTTTCCCTGCGTGGGGCGCAGCTTCGCCTCTCGATCGCCCAGGCGAATGTGAAGAACGCGCAGAGCGAGGTCGACCTCACCAAGCGGCTCTTCCTTGAAGGGATCGGCAACACATTGCAGATCGCTCAGGCCCAGAGCGAACTCGATAGCGAGACAGCCTCGCTCGAGCCGCTCAAGGCCCAGATCGACACACTGAGCCATGGCGTGAGCGTTCTGCTGGGTGACATGCCCGGTGACCTCAAGGCGGAACTCGAAGCTTTACCCAATGGGGTGGCCTCCCTGCCGGAGATGCCGCGTTTTCCCGCAACGCTTCCTTCGATCGTTGTGGCCAATCGGCCCGATATCCGCGCAGCTGAGCGTGGCTATGCCGAGGCGACGGCGCGTATCGGTGTGGCCGTGGCGCAGCTCTATCCCAAATTCTCGATCCCACTCACGTTCAACCCGAACGCCTCGGCCATGTATCAGGCCTTTCAGGTCAATGCGATGAGCTGGTCGTTCATGATGCTGGCGACCCTGCCGGTCATGCATGGCGGACGTTTCACCTCGCAGGTGGTCGAGGCACGTGCACGCGCCGAAGCCAGCCGCCTGACCTATCGGAAGACCGTCCTCAATGCCTTTCGCGAGGTAGAGGACGCGATGACGTCATGGCTGCATAACGATCACTACGTTGCCCAGCTTCACCAGGCATCGCGCGATAGCGGCCTCGCCGCAGACCGGGCGCGGCGTCTCTACGCAGCCGGTCTGACCGATTACATCAATGTGCTCACCACCCAGCGGACGCTGCTGGGCGCTCAGGATCGCGAGGCCATGGCCCGCACGGCGCGGCTACATGATACGGTGGCGCTTTACACCGCCATGGGGGCCGGCTGGCAGGGTATTGCCCTGCGCGATACGGCCTTGCCAATCGATGCGGCCAAGCAGAGTATTCTGGCCAAGGCGTTCTCTCGCTAGCGCTCTTGAAATACAGGGGCTGGACACAACATTAAACGCATGAATTCTGTAGTATTCACGAAAAACAGGGAGAAACTGGCGTGAAAGATCCTTATGCAGCGCTTGGGCTGACGCGTGGCGCCACGGATAAGGAAATCCGGAGCGCCTATCGCAAGCTCGCCAAGGAGCATCACCCCGACCATAACCCGAACAACAAGAAGGCTGAGGAAGCGTTCAAGGCAGTAGGTGCCGCTTACGGCATTCTGGGCGACAAGGAAAAGCGTGCCCGTTTCGATCGGGGCGAGATCGATGCCGAGGGCAATGAGCGGGGGCCTTTCGGAGGCGGTGGCTTTGGCGGGCAGGGGGGCTTTCATGGGGGTGGCCCAGGAGGCGCGCAATTCAACCAGGAAGATCTTGGCGCATTCTTCTCGGACATGTTCAGCGGTGGCGGCACTGGCGCAGATTTTGGCGGCGGTCCCTTCGGTGGGCGTCGGCGCAGCCGCCGCGGTGCCGATCGCTCCTACACACTGACCGTTTCATTCGAGGACTCTGTGCTGGGCACGACCAGCCGCGTCACCCTGCCCGAAGCGGGTACGGTCGAGGTCAAGATCCCAGCCGGGATTGAAGACGGCCAGACCTTGCGTCTGAACGGCAAGGGCGGCCCCGGCATGGGTGAGAACGCCCCGGCGGGCGATGCGCTGATCACGATTTCAGTCACACCCAGCGCAGTATATACGCGCGATGGGCGTGATCTCAGAGCCAATGTGCCAGTCGATCTCTCGACGGCCATCCTGGGAGGCAAGCTCGTCGTGCCAACGCCCAAGGGGCAGGTCACAATGAAGGTGCCCCCTCATTCCGATACTGGCACCGTGCTGCGTCTGGGCGGTCGTGGCGTGGGAGAGCATGGGTCGCACAAGGCAGGTAATCTCTACGTCACGCTTCAGGTACGCATCGGCACGGTTGATCCGGCCCTTGAGGCGTTCTTTGCCGGGCAGCGCGCCCAGGCGGAGCAGGAGGCCTGACCCGTGCCGGACAGACAGGGGTTCTTCGACTGGAAGCTCATCCTCACGCGTGAGGTGCTGGGGGTCATTACCGCCCTGTTCTTCACCATGCTGCTCATTGGGCTCTGCTATGACGGCATGCGGATCTCGGGGATCTGGTCCGGACTTTAGTCTTTCCATCACGGGGGAGTGTGTTATCTCCGGGCAATCACGTCTCTTTGCCCGGAACCCCTCTTCATGAGTGCATCCTCCCCAACGGAGCTTCCAACGCGACGACAGGCCTTCTCGGTCGTCTTCGCCATAGAGCTGTGGGAACGCTTCGGCTATTACGGCATGCAGGCCGTTCTCACCCTCTATCTGGTTCAACGGCTTGGGCTGAGTGACGTAGCGGCCAATGTCCTGATTGGCGCCTTTGTCGGCCTGACCTATATCACCCCGGTGCTTGGCGGTTATGCGGGTGACCGCATACTCGGACCGCGTCGGACCATGCTCATGGGGGCTTTTGCCCTCGTTTTCGGTTATGCCGCTCTGGCGATGGCCGATCAGCATCGTACGCTGCTTTTCTTTGCGATGGCCCTGATTTCGGCAGGTAATGGGCTGTTCAAGCCCAACGCGGCCAATCTCGTGCGGCGCATCTATGAGGGGGACGATGCCGCTCTCGATGCGGCGTTCACCATCTATTATATGTCGGTCAACGTGGGTTCGACGGTATCGATGCTGCTGACACCGCTTCTGCAGGATCGTTACGGGCCGGCCAGTGCCTTTCTGACCTGTTCAGGCGGGCTGGTCGTGGGGCTGCTCTACTATTTCTGGCGCCGTCGCTGGATCCATCATGCCGGGTCGGCGCTCGACAAGGGACCGTTCCAGACCAAGCCGTTCCTCATCGTGCTGGGTGGTTTCGTCCTGACGGTGCTGGTCCTGACCGGGATCATCGCAAGCCCGGGTATTGCACGCCTTTGTGTCTGGGCGGCCAGTCTGGCGATTGCGCTGCTCTGGGGGCGCCTCTACTGGCGTTCAGGCGCGGCTGCGCGCCCTGGGTTGCGCCTCACCTTCCTGCTTTGCCTCGAGAGCATGGCGTATCTGATCTTTTATCAGCAGATGATGACATCGCTCACCCTTTTCGCCCTGCGTGCGGTCGATGGTGACCTGCGCATCGGTGGGGTCACGCTCGTTCACCTAAGCGCTGGCCAGTTTCAGGCGCTCAATCCGATCTGGATCATGCTCGCGAGCCCGCTTCTGGCGGCACTCTATAACCGTCTTGCTGCGCAGGGCCGAGACCTGTCCTTGGCCCACAAGATGGTGCTTGGCTTCGGGCTTGTGACCCTGGGCTTCCTGATCTGGTGGATTGCGGCGGCGCATGCCCAGAACCTCGTCTCGGCCTGGGTCATGGTGCTTGGATACGGTCTGGTCTCCGTGGCGGAGCTTTTGACCATGGCGCTGGGCCTTGCCATCATCGCACGTTACACCTTGCCTGAAAGCAGCGGGTTCATGATGGGCTCGCTCTACCTGCTCTGGGGCGTGGCCATGTATGCGGGCAGCCTCGTAGCCAATTATGCGGCCGCAACCGGTGCCCCGATGACAGGGGCGGCTGCGGCGGCACTATATGTGCCGCTCTTCCGTGATCTGTTCGTAGCCGGGCTGATCCTGACCGGGGTACTGATTGCCCTACTGCCGCTGGCCAAGCGTTGGGACCGCGCCCATGTGCAGGCCACCGGCCCCCACGCGACGCCTGCGGCTCCTCCGGCCATGCCGCACGAGGTTGAGGGCTGAACACTGACCGAGTTTTCGAGGGGCGTCGGGCCGGGTTTTGCCAAGCGTCCCTCAAGCTGCCTATGATCCGGTGTCGCGCCGGACAGGTTTCCTGCTCCGGTGTTCTGTTTGACCCAGTTCAAGAGGACGAAGAGATGAAGCCGAATTCCCGTTTTGCCCTGGCAGGTCTGGCCCTGATGGCCGGTACGGCCGCTCTGCCCCTTCTGCCACAGACCGGGCTGGTCACGCCTGCTCTTGCCGCAAGCGCCCCTGCAGCAACCGCACCTCTGACCCTCAAGATCCTGAAGGTGGAGGGCAACAAGGCAATTTCCACCGACGATATCATGGCGGCACTTCCCTATCACATGGGCGACACGGTTACGCGTGAGCAGCTCGATGCCGGCGTGCAGAAAGTGGCAGATCTCTATAAGGCCAAGAATCTTGGCGCAAAGTTCAGTGAGAAAGAGCGCTTCGTGAAGAACACGGTGCAGTTCTATCTCGTGATCGAGGAACAGGCCCCCGAGGCCGCCGCGGCGCCCGCGCCTTTCGTGCTCGACAAGGTCGAATTCACGGGCAACAAGAAGGTGCCTACGGCTGAGCTCGAAGCGGCAACCGCACTCCGCCCGGGTGCAACGGTGACCGCCGAGGCTGCCAATGCCGATACGGTAGCAATCCAGAAGGTCTACCAGAAGCATGATATGGGCGTACAGATTCAGCCCGTCGCCACCCAGCCGAACCACGACAACCATGTGGTTCTGACCTATCAGATCACCGAGAAATAAGCCTCTTCAGGTTCTCGCTCCTTCGGGCTCACTGCCCGGAGGCTGCCTTCTGACGCATGACACGGCCTTCATGCAGGCGTGATCTCTATCGGTCTAAGCCGCGAAGCGGATATCTTGCGCTTCGTTTCCTGAATCGGCCTGTGTGTGCTTAGGGTATGCGCCTGAAGCGTGTTGCGCGCGTTCAGACGCGCTCGAGCGCTTCAAAGAAGGAGGTTTCCAGCCTGGTCGGTTCCAGCGTTCCGGGAAGGTAGAGAGGGTGCTCAGGCCGCCCTCCCTTGCTCAGCCTCATTACATAGAGGGCAATTCCGGCTTCGTGCAGCCTGAGCGCAACCTCATTGCCCCTGTCGCGAAGTGAGGGATGCGTGGGCGAGCCATAGGCGAGGATCACCTTGTCAGCCTCTTTGGCCATGGCGAGTAGGGCTTCGTCATTACCCGGGCCATTCGGATCAGGCACCTCGAGGAGGCGCTTCTGGTCCGTGCATCGATAGGCAAAGCTGTTACCTACGAACATTGCTCCGTAGCCCCAGCTCCGCGCATGGCGCTGGCATTTGGCCACGGTGCGGTCGTCGCCATATTCAGTGGCGACAGACGGGTTCATCATCAACCACATCACGGTGGGCTTGCTGGGGTCCCACACACGATGAAGGCGATAACGATAGCAATCGCCGGGGCCGTCATACGTAGCTGTGCTCACGACGTCATCCTGCAGGCGAAGGGCCACGGCGGAGCCAACATGATGCGGAGAAGGTCTGTCGGGCATGGTCAGTTTCATCGCGCCCGAGCCTGAACCAGAGCGCGGAAAGGGGTGAGGGGCAACAGGGACCCAGCCAGCTTACTTGCGGCGGTGCCTCATGACATCGGCCTTGAATGTCTTGAGTGCGGCAAGTGCCTTTTGGACATGATTGCCAGGGGTTTCGGAACTGATCGTCTCGATGATCTGACCTTCCGGCGCGATCACATAGGTCACGCGCTGGGCAATATCGAGCATGGGCATCTTGGCGTCATAGAGACGCGTCACTTTCCCATCGCTGTCAGACGCAACCGGAAACTGGCCTTTGATCTGGCTTACGGAAAAATCGTCGAGCTTGTGGATGTTATCCATCGACACGCCGATCACACTGGCGCCGAGCGCCTTGAATTGCGGCATCGCATCAGCGAAGCCATGAGCCTCCATCGTGCAGCCTTTGGTGAAGGCAGCAGGGTAGAAATAGAGAACCACAGGGCCCTTCGCCAGCGCGTCGTGCAGCGTATACGGCATTTCCTGCCCATTCTGGGTGGCAGGAAGCGTAAAATCAGGGGCCTCGCTGCCCTGCTTCAGGGCGGCATGGGCGGCGGGAGCTGCAGCAACCAGTGCGAGCGACAGGAGCGTCGCCGGGCGAATCAGAAGCGTGAAACGGGACATGCGAACTCCGCGAGGGGTCAGAACGACGAACCCGGAGAGACGACCACGCAGGGTGTGTCGCGGCCCATCTTCCGGCAGGCTGCCACGGCATTGTCATGCGACAGGTTCACAAGGCGCGCCCGGTAAAGATGCGCGCGCCCCGATTGCACCGTGGAAACCTGACTACGCGCACCGGAAAGCGAAGTTCCAGCGTGGTTCTGCGCCTGGGCAACGGCGCGCGTCGCTTGCACGGCGGAATTATAGGCACCGACCTGAATGGCCCAGCTACCGCTCTGGATGGCACGTGGGGCGGCCTCTGCCGTGCGCTGGGGCGAGCGGAGGACGGGGCGTGGGGTCATGACGGCAAGAACCGGCTCAGCCGAGAGGCTGCGACCGACGGGAATGGGCTGCACGGGCGCGCGTCCCGCCCAGGCCTGCGCCACATTATCGGGCGATTCCGATTCAGCTGGCGCGTTGAGGCTCGCCAACTGGACGGGCGCCGCTGCGGCGGGTGTACTCGAGCTGACACCGCGTGCTGCCCAGGCCGCGCTGACAGACGAGCGCGATGTCGCAGGCGCTTCAGCCACCTGCATGTCCTGCTGATCGGCCCTGTAGGTCGCTGTCCGGGCCTGACGGCGCCAGGCCGCGCGCACCGCAGAAGTATCGGTATCGTTCTGAGCCACCATCGTCGCCGCGTTCGGATCGTGCTGAGACACGAGCAGATCGGCCGCAGAGCGGTTGCGTGGCCAGATCCCGGCGATCTGCGGTCCGACATGGGCGACATAGCGGCGCGTCTCGCGGGGCAGGGCGCGCCCGCGGCGAAGATAGGAGTCGAGGCTTCCGGGACCGTCATTATAGGCCGCGAGGAAACCCGGCGACCCGTAGATATCATACATCTGGCGTATATAGGCCGTGCCCGCCATGATGTTGTCATGCGGATCATAGGCGTCATCGCCTAGTGCGTATTGCGAGCGCATGTCGTCATAGGTAGGCGGCATCAGCTGCATCAGGCCCATGGCCCCCGGCGCCGAGGTGGTGAATTGCCCGTTGCGATCGAAGAGACGCCCGCCCGATTCCTGCATCATGACCGAACGGATCCAGGGGGAGGGGACATCGAATCGCTCCGATGCTTCCTCGATATAGGGACCCCAGGGATCTTCCGGCGGGCCGGGAGGGGCGTAATAGGATTTGGCATGATGGCGGTAATTGGCCGCTTCCTGGGCCACCGGCACCTGCGGGCGCTGGGGCCCGTTGGCGCAGGCCGTCAGGAGAGCGGCAGCACCGGTGATGACGAGAAAACGCGTGGTTCGCAATCCCGAAGGACGGAGCCGCCGGGATTCTTCGTGTCCGGCTTTGCTGTTCGAACGGGAGGGACGAATCATGATGCGCTTCACCTGATGCAACCGAGCTTGATCCGCATTCTGCGGCAGGAATACGGCAAAACTACGGAGGGGACTGCAAGAAAGAAAGCAGTAATTGCAGCGAGGGTGCGACAGGCGGGTCTTTTGGCGAGGCTCGGGCGCCCAGGTTGCTAAGAGGGGGGTTATCGGCTACGGCGTGAGCGATTACGGATCTCGCAAGCAAGAAACCAGAATTCCCCCGGAGGGACATGAGCCAGACTCGATATGCCCGCGCGTGGGATGATCTCAGGACAGGTCTCGCTTCGTGGCGGCTGGCCGTGGTTCTGGGGTGGACGGATATTCGCCTGCGCTATCGAGGATCGGCCCTTGGCCCCTTCTGGATGACCATTTCATCGGTCATCATGATCGCGTCGATGGGCGTCATTTACGCCCGACTGTTTCATATGGTGCTGCGCGACTATCTGCCGTTTCTCGCCCTATCCATGTCGCTTTGGCAGGTGGGGCTGGCAAGCATCCTGCAGGAATCCTGTACCTGCTTCATCGACGCGGAATCGACCATACACGCGATGAAGCTGCCCTATTCCCTGCATGCCCTGCGCCTGCTGGTGCGCAATGCCATCGTTTTCGCCCATACAGTCATCGTACCCGTCGGCGTGTTCGTCTTTTATGGTGTCTGGCCGGGGCTGATAAGTCTGGCGGCCCTGCCGGGATTGCTGGTCTGGCTGATAGACGGCTTCGCGGCCTGTCTGCTTCTGGGGGCGCTTTGCGCCCGTTTTCGCGATATCGCCCCCGTCATCGCGGCCTTTCTCCAGATCGCTTTCTACGTCACCCCCATCATCTGGAAGCCCGAGCAGCTCGGTGCGCGTAGCCGGTATCTGGTGCTCAATCCGTTCTATGACCTTCTCGAGATCGTGCGAGGGCCGATTCTGGGGCATCTGCCCAGCCTGTCCATGATCGCCGTCTCGGCTGCTGTCAGCGTGTTCTGGTGTATCCTCGGATTTCTGACCTTTGTCAGAACCCGTGAGAGACTGGCTTTCTGGGTCTGATGACGATGCCTTCGATCACCCTGAGGGATTACTCCCTCGTCTATCCGATGTTTCACGGCAGTGCGCGCTCGTTCAAGAAGAGCGTATTCAAGGGCATGAGGCAAAAGCTGCAGGACCGGCAGAAGGTCGGTGGCAGCATCATCAGCCGTGAGGATACCACGGTCGTTGTCGCGCTGAGTGCGCTGTCCCTGTCGATCCAGAGTGGCGAGCGCGTCGGCCTGATCGGCCATAACGGAGCGGGTAAATCCACGCTGCTCAGGGCTCTGGCAGGGATCTACGAATCCTCCCTGGGTCAGTTGAGCGTCAGGGGCGATGTCCATGCGCTGCTCAGCCCCCAGGCGGGTATGAATACTGACCTCACCGGGCGAGAAAATATCAGGCTCTATGCCCGCACGATCGGGATGGCCCCCGTTGCGGCGCAAAAGCTGGAAGAGGATGTCGAGGAGTTCGCCGAACTCGGGGCCTTTCTCGATTTGCCTGTGCGTCTCTACTCGTCGGGCATGGCCATCCGACTGGGCTTTGGTGTGGCGACGGCCCCGCGTCCTGAAATCCTGCTCATGGATGAGTGGTTCATGGCTGGGGATTCGCGTTTTCAGGAGAAGGCGCGCGAGCGTCTGACGCGGCTCATCGAGCACGTGCGTATTTTGGTCATCACGTCTCATTCCCTGCCGATCCTGAGGAAATGGTGCACACGCATCATCTGGATGGAAGGCGGGCGTATCCGTATGGATGGCCCGCCAGACCTCGTACTCGATGCGTACGAGGCCGCTGGCAAGGGCTGATTCTCAGCCCTTGAAGATGCCCGTGATGGCGTCAAGCAGCTTCAGCGCTTCCTCACGAGGCCGCTGGAAAGTATTGCGGCCGATAATGGAGCCGAACCCGCCGCCAGCATGAATGCCACGAATGGTGTCGAGCAGCGCCTCGGTACTTTCATGTTCCCCGCCCGAGAAGATCACGATACGACGCCCGGCAAAGGTTGACTGCACGACATGGCGCACACGCGCTTCCATCGTCGAAATGTCGATCTTCTGTTCCAGATAGACTGCCTTCGCTGCGGGGAGCGAAAGGGCGTCTGTCGGCGGTTTGACCTTGATGATATGCGCGCCGCATTCGGCAGCCATATGGGCGGCATAGGCACAGATATCGATGGCGGTTTCGCCAGCCTTGTCCAGCATCGGCCCGCGCGGATAGCTCCAGACGATCACGGCAAGCCCCGCCGCCTTGGCCTCCTGCGCCAGCTCACGCAGTTCATTCATCTGATCAAAGCAATATTCGCTGCCCGGATAAATGGTGAACCCGATGGCCGAGCAGCCCAAGCGCAGCGCATCGGCGACTGTGCCGGTTACGGCCTGGTTCTTCTCGGTTGCCAGCGAATTGGAGCTGTTACATTTTAGGATCAGCGGGAGCTGACCGGCAAAAGTGGACGCTCCGGCCTCGAGCATGCCCAGTGGCGCAGCAAAGGCATTGAGCCCGGCCTCAATGGCCAGCGAGAAATGATAATGGGGATCATAGGCCGGTGGGTTAGCCGCAAAGGAGCGAGCCGGTCCATGTTCGAAGCCCTGATCGACTGGCAGAATCACCAACTTGCCGGTTCCGGCCAGAACACCCGTATTCAACAGGCGGACGAGATTGGCCTTGGTGCCGGGATTGTCGGACTCGTAATTGGCGAGAATGGCTTTGACCTGGGGGGTAAGCGACATGCAACGCTCCTGTTTTATTATCGGCAGACCTCATGGGGAGCTGCCTGTGTGCCGTGTTCCTTCTCATAACTGCCACCGGCGCGATCCGTTTCTTGTCCTCTCCATTCTCGCCTTCACAGATGCGATATCAAATTCCGGGCAAATGCATCCGGGGGCGTCGCGCTGCGTTCGCAGTCCAGATCATCCCCCTGCGCATCAACCGTCCTCTTCGACGGATCAAGCCGGGCACGGGGACGTAAGAGGGTCCGCATGCGCCGTTTCGGTCTATTCGCCTGTCTCGCGACGGGCAGCTTCCTGCTCACCGTTCCGTCCAGAGCCGAGCCGATCATCTTTACCCATGCGCGCGTAATCGATGGGACTGGCTCCCCCGTACGCGAGGACGTCACACTGGTGATCGACCACGGTCAGATCATTTCCATAGGCAGCCGTTCCGGCTCCTCTGACGGTCAGTCGACGAAGACGATCGATCTGCAAGGCAAGACGATCATGCCCGGGCTGATCAGCGATCACAGCCATGTCGGGCTGGTAGACGGGCTTACAACGGCCTCCCGCAATTACACCCGTTCCACCATTCTCGCCGCTCTCGACCAGTATGTCCGGTACGGTGTGCTCACCGTGACCTCCCTTGGGCTGAACAAGTCCCCACTTTTCGATCAACTGCGCCGCGAACAGCATCAGGGCGTGAACCCAGGGGCGGATCTGTTTGGAGTAGATCAAGGTATCGGTGCACCCGGCGGCATGCCGCCCGAGGCGATGATCGACAATATGGGGCGCGATCAGATCTTCAGACCGAAAACGCCACAGGAAGCGCGCCAGGCTGTCGATCATATGGCCGATGAAGGTACGGATTTCGTCAAGGTCTGGCTCGACGATCTGCGTCTGACCAATCCGGGCAAGGCGCCGCTTCCCTTGCTCGGCGCACCCGTCTGGCAGGCCGCGATTGCCGAGGCACATAAGCGGCATCTGCGTGTCGCGGTCCATATTCACGACCTCGACCTCGCCCGTCAGGCGCTCGCCCATGGCGCGGATATCTTGGCTCATGGCGTACGCGACAAAGCTGTGGACGCCTCGCTGATCGCCCAGCTTGCAAGCCGCCATGCCTGGTACATCCCGACGCTTTCTCTGGATGAATCGAGCTATTATTTCGCCGAGCATCCCGAGACGCTGGAGCAGCCCGTCGTGCGTGGTGCCATGTCATCTGCTCTGGCCGATCAGATCGGGCAGGAGACATGGCGCCGTACCATACTCGCGAAACCGGCTACTGAAGCAGCACGTGCCGCGCTCGCCATGAACATGCACAATGTCCTCGTCCTGTATCAGGGGGGTGCCCGTATCGGGTTTGGTACGGATTCAGGCGCGACGCCGTTACGTCTGCCCGGCTTTGCCGAGCATCGCGAACTGGTATTGCTGGTTCAGTCAGGACTGACTCCCTTACAGGCCATCAATCTGGCAACGCAGAAAGCCGCCGCGCTGCTCGGGCTGCGCGACAGAGGCGTCCTCGCACCCGGAAAACGCGCCGACTTTCTGGTTATTGACGGCAATCCGGACAAGACCATATCTGATATCGACCTGATCTCTCAGGTCTGGCAGCGCGGCAAGCCCGTTTCGACCGGGCTCGTCGGCAAAGGAAAGACGCTATGAACCGTACTCTCGGATTTCTGCTTGGTGTCACACTGCTTGCATCGCCTGTCGCCGCCTTCGCGCAGCACGCGCCGGGTGGGCCCTCAGGTCATTATGCTGATGGCACCGGCAACAGCATGATCGACAGTCTCAATGCGGCCCAGCTCAATGACAATTACAGGGGCCCCTACTACACGCCTGGTCAGGCCCCCCCGCCTTTCCAGCCGGTGCAACTGGCCCCGCATGCGCCACCACCGCCACCATCTCCGCCGGCCCATCACATTCGTCATCATGCGCATCCTCAGGCACCAATGCCCGATAGCCCTCTGCCGCCGCCGTCCCCGCGATGAGGATCTGACCAGGCATGATCCTTGCCGTGATCCTGGCAGGGGGGAGGGGAAGTCGGCTAGGCGGATGCGACAAGCCGCTCCTCCCCCTGGGGCATCATAGCCTGATCGAGGAGATCATCGACAGGGTCACGCCTCAGGTAAGGGGGCTGGCACTTGCCACCAGGCCGGACCAGTTCGGGTCGTATGAGCGGTTCAATCTGCCCGTATTGCCCGATCGCTTTGAGGGATTGGGTCCGCTCTGCGGCGTGCTCTCGGCCCTCGAGTGGGGCGCTGAGCGGGGGGCGAGCGGAGTGGTGACGCTGCCTGGTGACACGCCCTTCATTCCGCGTGACTTTATCGAGCGGCTCATGCCCGGACCCGCCTGTGCGGCAAGAGAGGACCGGGTTCACCCTCTGCTCGCTCTCTGGCCTGTTTCATGCCTCGAGCGTTTCCATGATTATTTTGAGGCGGCGCGCCTATCCGGCATACGTCGCGCGCTCGCCATTCGCCCTTTCGCCGAAGCGATAGGCGTGCGTCCTGTAAGCTTCGACGAGGGCGACGACGACCCGTTCTATAACATCAACACAGCGGAGGATCTTGCTCGCCTCGCGTTGCGCAAGGTCAGTTGAGCCTATCACGCCTAGAAGGAGTAGGTGCGGTCAGTCCGAATTCCCGAAGTGCCGGGACGAAGTTCTCGTTCTCATGTTTGGAGCGCGCAAGCTTGACCAGAGCAAAGCGCTGCAATTCGTGAAGCCCGCCCCACTGAGCGAGCGTCGGCGGCGCAATATCGTCGTGACGTGCCTGTTCCAGAACACAATCTGGCACGCATCGCGCGTCCTGCCACAGAGCCTCCTCGTTCTTCGTCAGAAGCTTGAGCGGTTCGTCGCAGGCGGCCGCGATCAGGATTTTGAGGGCTTCGGCGTAGCGAGATCGTTGCTCTGCCGTGTCGAAAGGCGTGTCCAGCAAGGCCTTGCGCTGAGCAGGTGTGAACTGGCTCCATTGGCGCAGGGTCAGCTTGATGGCGCATAGATCAAGCCGCAGCCGAACGCGCATGGGAATGCACCGCAAGCTTCCCGCGAAATCCTGCTCGAAATCGAAGAATGCGGCTTGGGGGTCGAAGGTCATACGGCAGCCATTCTGACAGTCTCGGGTTTGATGAGGCGGTGGGCGCCGCAGAATACCGCAAGCCGGTCTGGCCGTGCGTTGCCAATGAGCGTCATATCAGCCTGACGGGCAATCTGGATGGCGCGATCGGTCGGCGAGGAGACAGCAACGAGCGTCGAGATTCCGATCGTCAGGGCCTTTTCGACCATCTCGTACGAGCATCGGCTGGTCAGGAGGCAGAACCCCCGGCCCGCATCGCGAGGGGACTGGCTCAACGTGCCAATCAGCTTGTCGAGCGCGTTATGCCGGCCGACATCCTCGCGGACGTAGTGAATTTCGCCATCAGGAGAGGCCCAGGCCGCGGCATGGACCATGTGCACCTTCTGGTTGAGCACCTGCTGCTCCGGCAGAGCGGCCAATGCCTTGCGAATGGCGGGGACCGGAATACTATAGGCGGGAAGGCTTGGCACGGCGGTTGCGATATCCTCAAGGGAGGTGACGCCGCACAGACCGCAGCTGCTGCCTCCTGTAAGCAGGCGTTGCCCTCTTCGGATCAACCGGCTGAAATCAGCGCCCGAGATACGGATATGCGCGGTCAACTGATCCTCATGGCGTTCGATATGGCAGGAAACCAGATCGGCCGCGCAGGCAATGATCTTCTCGGTGAGTACGAAGCCGAGCACGAAATCATGCAGATCGAGTGGCGTCACCATCATCACGGCATGGACATGAAATTCGTTGAAGATGAGCGTCAGCGGGATTTCCTCGGCAATGCCGAGTTCGATACGTTCCTGTTCGCCGTCGGGGCCGATGGCAATGGCGTGACGCAGAACATGGGCGGCTGCGAGGCTGTCCGGGCGTATCGTCATGGTCTTCCTGCCGGCACGATCACGCGCACAGGGATCGATTTCGCAGCAGGCGTGCCGCTGATCTCGTCGAAATGGTTCAGCGGCAGGAGCGGATTCAACTCAGGATAATAGCCTGCGATGGCCCCTCTGGGCATGGGATAGGCGACTGCGACCAGGTCCTCTACGCAGCGCTTGATCCCGTCGGTCGAAAGCGTTTCGAGGCTGACCACCATCTCCTGCCGGATGCCGCGATCCTCCATGTCCTCATCGTTCATGAATACGACCATGCGGGTGTTGTAGATGCCACGATACCGGTCATTCATACTGTAGATCGTGGTGTTGAACTGGTCATGTGAGCGTATGGTGGAGAGACGCAGCATCTCCGAATCCTCAACGCTGTCATCCACGGCAAGACCGGGGAAGAGCAGGAACTGCGCCTTGCCTGTTGCGGTTTTCCACTCGCGTCGGCGTGGCGGAATATCGAGATGGAAACCCTGCTTGTTGCGGATGCGCGCGTTGAAATCGGCGTAGATCTCGGGATAGACGGCCGCGATCTTGTCCCGGATCAAACCGTAATCCGTAGGATAAAGCGCCCAGGGGATGGGGCTTTCGGGTAGGGTCGCCTGCGCCATGCCGCAAACGATGGCGACTTCGGAGAGCAGGTCCGGGCTCGCGGGTTCGAGCACACCACGCGAGGCAGTGACATTCGACATTGCATCCTCGATGGTCACGAATTGCTCGCCCGTTGCCTGACGGTCGATCTCAGAGCGCGCAATGACCGGCAGGATCAGGGCGTCGCGCCCATGGACGATATGCCCGCGATTGAGTTTCGTTGCGATCCCTACGGTCAGATCCAGCCCGCGCATGGCCGCATAGCCACGAGGTGTATCAGGGATGGCATGGACAAAATTGCCGCCCATGCCGATGAAGACCCGCGCCGTACCGGCCAGCATGGCCTCGACCGAGTCCACCGCATGGTGGCCATGAACGCGCGGGGGTTCGAAACCGAATACATCGCGCAGCCGGTCCAGATAGGCTTGGGTCGGCTTCTCGTCGATGCCCACCGTGCGGTCGCCCTGCACGTTCGAATGCCCGCGTATGGGTGCTATGCCTGCACCCTTCTTGCCAAAATTGCCGCGTAGCATCAGAAAAGCGGCAATTTGCTGGATCATCCGCGCACCCTGCTGATGCTGGGTGATGCCCATGCCGAAGCAGATAATGGTGGCGTGTGACTGGGCATAGATGGCGGCTGCCCGCGCGATCTGTGCCCGCTCGATGCCCGATACGTGCTCGATTTCGGCCCAGTCATGGCGCATCACCTCATCGCGCAGCGCAGCAAATCCCTCGGTGTGCGTTGCGATGAAATCGTGATCCAGCAGGGTTTCGCCCAGGGCCTCACGTTCGAACAGGCATTTCATCATGCCCTTGAAAAAGGCAAGATCGCCGCCAATCCGGATATGGACGAACTCGGTGGCGATGGCGGTCGAGCCGCCCGTCGCCATCTGCACCGCGTCCTGAGGCTCGGTAAAGCGGATGAGAGAGCGCTCGGGCATCGGATTGACCACGACGATGGGCACGTTGCGCTTTCGGGCATGGGCCAGCAGCCCCATCATGCGTGGTGAGTTGGTGCCCGTATTCTGCCCTACGATGAAAATGGCTTCGGCGTGATCGAAATCATCCATCACCACCGTGCCCTTGCCGATGCCGATGGCACCGGGCAGGCCGCGGCTGGTCGGCTCGTGACACATATTCGAGCAGTCAGGAAAATTATTCGTGCCATAGGCGCGCACGAAGACGGAATACAGGAAAGCTGCTTCGTTCGAGGTCCGCCCCGATGTGTAGAACTCGGCCTGATCGGGAGAGGCGAGTTCGCGCAGATGGGTGCCGATCAGCGCGAAGGCTTCCTGCCAGCTGCAAGGAACGTAATGATCCGTTTGCGTATCGTAGCGCATCGGCTCGGTCAGACGGCCCTGCTCCTCCAGCCAGTGATCGCTTTGTGCCGCAAGAGCCGTTACGCTGTGTTCGGCAAAGAACGCCCGGGTGACGCGCCGCTTGGTGGCCTCTACCGCGAGGCCCTTCACGCCATTTTCGCAAAATTCGATCTTTTTGTGATGCGTCGGGTCCGGGAAGGCACAACTCGGGCATTTGAAGCCGCCCGGCTGGTTCATGGCCAGAAGAGCACGGGAGCCCTTGGTCACTACGGATTGTTCGAGCAGTGCTTTTGCCGTGGCCTTGACCGCTCCCCAGCCCCCGGCGGGATGATGATAGGGCCGGTAGACGGTCTTGCGTTCGGACATGAGGCGGGTCTCCGGTGAAAGGGGCGGCACTCCATCATAAACGCAGGAATCTTGCCAGCGATGAAACCGGCTCGTCATATCTGCGTGAAGCGTGTCAGAAGCTGCTCACAATCGAGAAGAAGGTGCCGCGCCTCTGGCCGTATTGGGCCTGTGTCACGCCTACCCCGCTCCCATCACGGATCTGGTAGCGATGGTCAAACAGGTTGACCATATCGGCCCGTAATTTCAGCGAACGGCCAAACGGGACTTTCGTGAAACTATGGGCGTAGCCGATATTGAAGATCGCGTAGGAAGGTTGCTTCTCGAGATTGGCAAAGCCACTGCGCAGCCCGTAGCCATAGAGGAAATCGAGATAGGCCATGTCGTACTTGTTGCTGTAGGAAACACCGGCAGAAGAGGTAAATTCCCCCTGGTGATCGAGCTGGATGCCATGGCGACGAACATAGTCGAGTTCAGCGACCTCGAACTGATACTGAGCCGAGTTGATGTCCTTCGCCCAGGTCTTGACGAATGAAAAATTGCCATAGACCGACCAGCCGCCATGGCGCCACGAATTGCCGATTTCCGCGCCATAGACACGCCCTTTGCGATAGCTGAACGGCGCCAGAATGACAGCGCGACCGAACTGTCCCAGATCGCCCTGATCGCGCGCCCATTTGCCAAAGGCATCGAGCGTGATTTGGTAGTCACGCGTGACATGCTGGAGGATCCCGACATCGACGTAATGCGATTTTTCGACGCGCGTGGGCGTGTTCAGCATGGTTTCGGGCGCATTGGTCGTCCCCGCAAATTTGTGCAGCGTGGCGTCGGAAATATATTGCGGTGACGGTGGTGCAAAATAGCGCGAATAGCCGAAATGCACCGTCGTGGAGGGGCTGGCTTTCCAGACCATGTTCGCGCGTGGGCTCACCTGCCCCTCCTGATGGAAGGACGACGCGAAACGGTCATAGCGCAGCCCGTAATTGAAGGTCAGTTTGGATGTGATGCGGTACTCGTCCTGCACATAGGCGCCAGCTTCGACTGCCCAGTTCCCTCCATGATCGATGATGCGCCGGGGGATGGTCGAGCTCTGGGCACCTGCCTCATCCACCGGAAAGGCGAGGGTATCGGTATCGAGTTTTTCGGAGGTGTATTGCCCGAGAAGCCCGAAACGCAGCACATGATGCGGGGCGATGTCGTATGAGTTATCGATCTGTACTCCGCCCGTCGTGAAGTCGTTCACTTCGCGCTGTGAAATGCCGGAGAACGCGAGATCGCGGTTCGGATCGTTGCGGTACCCGATTCGTCCGTACCGGAAATAGGGAGAAACCTGCGTGTTGAGCTTCTCGCCGCTGCGCTGATACGAGAGTACGGCGTAGTAATTCTGCTCGGTCTGGCCGTCACGCAAGAGGCGGGACTGGATGCTCGGATCATCCGGCGCGATAGTGGATGAATGATACAGGATTGGCAGAGCCGTCGTGTTGGGGAGCTGAAAATCGGCATAGGAGGCGCTGGTCAGCAAACTGATCCGGCTTTCATCGTCGATCTGATACGCGAGATAGCCGAACCCTTTTTCCTGCTGCGTGAAATCATGCACGGCCCGGAAGGAATTAGTGGGGTTCTCTATCCCGAGATCGTTACGGTTGTAGGAAGCCGTGACGAAATAATCCCATCGCCCTTTTGACCCGCCGAGTTGAAGAGACGGGATGAACGTGTTGTAGCTGCCGCCATAGAGGGAGACCTGATTATTCCTGAGCGTATCGCCGGTCTTGGTTTTCACGTCGATCACGCCGGACGTACGAAACCCGAATTGGGCGGGCAGGGTGCCGGTGAGCAGATCGACAGACTGGATGATGCGACTGTCGAGCTCCTGTCCGAACCCGTTGAGCCCCTCAGGCAGGAGGACGCCATTGACGCGATAGGTCAGCCCGCCATGTTCGCCGCGCACATGGACCTCGCCGTAACTGTCCATGACAACGCCGGGCAGGCGGAGCAGGATCTGGCTGAAGGCGGCATTCTCTCCCCCGGGTGTCACCTCGATCTGACGCTGGTCGATCCCGTAGGATACCGCACCCAGCCCCGGCGCGATGCGCCCGCGCCTTTGATCCATATGGGCGGTCACATTGATCGTCTCGGCGATTGTCCCGGCCTGCTTGGGCGGCAGGCGCACAAGGCTGGGTGGCGGAGTGCCGGGTGTGCTGGCGCCTTTATGTGTGGGGGGCGTGACGGGCAGGGGGCCTGTTTTCGCTTCAGACATTCTGGCAGGATTCTCCGGTTGCCTGGCACACGCAGGATAGGCGCAGGATGGGGCCTTTTCCGGGTCGGATGCGGCATGCGCCGTACCGGCGAGCAGCAGAAAAGCGAAGGGAAGGGCAATGAGCGACGGGTTTCGACGGTCAGGGAGTGAATGAGAAGATACTTCACTCAAACCCGAATACTCATTATCATAGCAATTGCTATATATCTGACTGCATGTTGGCATGATGAGGGCTGAACCTTCTGCGAAAGGGGTGTAAAACAAGGAGGAGAGGGCGCGAGCCCGGGCTTTGTAGGTAGTCGGACGGGCAGTAATCCGTCCCTTTCGTCAGCGCTGACAGCACCGTGAAGCTGGCCCGCCGACAGGTGATTTGACGGTCAGCGCCGGCTTATGCGTGCTCTCCTGGCTGCCAAGCGGCCGGTTGGCGTGGACTGACGCCGCATGAGAGGGCTCAACTCATGATCGTGTCATAGAGCAGCTTGAAATTGAGCATCAGGATAATTCCCGCCACGCTCCAGGAGAGCGCTTTCATCGCAGGGCGAATGGCGAAGCTCCCCATCTTGCGTCGATCGCCAACGAACATGACCAGCGGAATGACAGCAAAAGGTAGCTGTAGAGAGAGCACGACCTGACTGAAGATCAGTAATGTCCCCACGCCGTGATCGCCATACAGGGCCGTCACAACCACGACCGGCAAGATCGCCAGACCGCGGGTGATCAGGCGCCTTGCCCAATGCGGTAGCGTCAGATGCAGAAAGCCCTCCATGACGATCTGCCCGGCCAGCGTGCCCGTAACGGTAGAGTTCGTTCCGGCCGCCAGAAGGGCCACAGCAAAAAGGGTCGAGGCGATCCCCATACCCAGAATGGGCGACAGGAGGCGATAGGCGTCCTCGATTTCGGCAACGTCCTGATGACCCGTGTTGTGAAACGCCGCCGCCGATACGATCAGGATCGCGGCATTGATGAACAGGGCGAGCATGAGGGCGATCGTGCTGTCCAATGTCGCCCAGCGCAGGGCTTCTCGTTTGCCGGGTTCCGTGCGCGGATAGGCCCGTGTCTGCACGATGGACGAATGCAGATACAGATTATGGGGCATTACGGTCGCGCCAATGATGCCGATGGCGATGTAGAGCATCGCCGGATTGGTCACGATTTCGGGGCGTGGCAGGAATCCCGCCATCATGGCGCCGAAAGGCGGAGCCGCCGCCAAAAGCTGCACGGAGAAGCAGAGCGCGATGATGGTCAGCAGCGCGATAATGAACGCTTCGAGATACCGAAATCCCCGGTTCATCAGAAAAAGCACGATGAGCGCATCGAAGGCCGAGATCAGCGCCCCGAAAAGGAGCGGTATGTGAAACAGAAGCTGAAGCGCCACGGCCGTGCCGATCACCTCTGCCAGATCGCAGGCAATGATGGCGATCTCGCAGGTCAGCCAGAGTACCAGCGTGACCGCGGGCGGGAAATGATCTCGACAGGCCTGGGCCAGATCACGCCCTGTGACAATGCCCAGACGTGCCGCAAGGGCCTGAAGCAGGATCGCCATGAGGTTCGAGATCATGATGACAGAAAGCAGCGTGTAGCCGAACTGTGCGCCGCCTTGCAGATCCGTCGCCCAGTTTCCGGGGTCCATATACCCGACGGCCACCATGTAGCCCGGCCCGACAAAAGCAAGAAAGCGCTGGAACCATTGGGCATGATCCGGCGCGACCCGCACGGAAGAGAAGACCTCAGGAAGGCTATGCGCATCGGCGCCCGACCGATGGATCGGGCGGAGCAGAGGCTTGCGTCCGCCCTTGGGGGCGGGGGGCAGTGTTTCCTGGGCGGTAGGCGGGTTAGACATAAGACGGCACTCAAACCCAATGCTTAGAGATATGCAATATACTATATTCAGGATGAACCGATATTCCGGACCGATAACGTCCTGTTGAGCGGGAAGTTGGGGTCGGAAGGAAGCGTATCAGGGGCGAACGGGCAGGCGCAGGCACGCAGGCGCTATATGCAGTCCGCGCCGGCTGGGCGGACTGGTCAGCAACGGGGCGCCATGATGGGGTGACGCAGGCGATGCGTGGGGTCAGGATGACCCCGCGAGGGACCGGGGAATACAGGCACCCTCAGGTCTGTTGGGCCGGTTTCAGCAGGGGCGGGGCTTGCGGTCTATAAGGCCGGTCAGGCCAGCAGCAAGAGCGCGGTCGAAAGCGGCGAGGGTTTCGTCGCTGACGTAATGCTCGATCCCCTCGGCATCGACACGGACCGTTTCCTCGCTGATGCCGAGCGCACGCAGAAAGCTCTCGACGATCCGGTGCCGGTGCTTCGCCTGATTGGCGATCTCCTGTCCCTTCTCGGTCAGGAAGACGCCGCGATAGGGGCGGCGATGCACGTACCCCTCGCTGGCCAGACGGGTGAGCATCTTTGCCACGGTGGGCTGGGAGACCCCCAGACGCGTGGCGATATCGACCTGGCGCGCCTCATAACCCTCCGCCAGGAGGTCGGCAATCAGCTCGACATAATCCTCGATCAGGGCATTGCGGCGCGCTTCACGGTTGAGCCGAAACCCCTCCGATTGCGTGTCGATATCCGGCAGGGTGATTTCTCCCGTGCCCGGCTGGCGCGTCTGTTTCCCACCTGATCCTGTCTTGGCGTCCTTCATGGGAGGTTCATTGCAGATTACCCGGCCGATCTCAACCGAAGCTGCGTTACGGGATATGTCGCCTTCCGGCCCGGAAAAGCGCAGCCCATGCAAACTAGTCCATGCAAACTATACGCAATCCCGCGCAACGCGGCGTGAACACGCCCAAGATTGTGTGCCGTGAGGACGCGTGTCATGTGTGGGTGAAGCTGATCCGGAGCAGCGCGGAGGGAAGAACTGATGGCCGATCTCGACAGCATCATTGCCGAAATCGTGCGTGAAATGCAGACGCTCACCGAGCGCGGGCATGTGGCGGATTACATTCCGCCCCTCGCACGCGTCGATCCGGGGAAGTTCGGCATCGCCGTGATCGATGCCAGCGGACAGGCCCATGTTGCGGGGGATGCTGACGAGGCGTTCTCGATCCAGAGCCTGTCCAAGGTGTTCGGCCTGACCCTGGCCCTCACATTGGAGGGCAGCGAATTATGGAGCCGGGTGCGCCAGGAGCCATCGGGCAGCGCGTTCAATTCCATCGTCCAGCTCGAGAGCGAGCATGGCATTCCGCGCAACCCGTTCATCAATGCGGGGGCCATCGTCATTTCCGATATCCTGGTTTCGCGTCTGGGACGGCTTGGCGCGCGTCAGGCGTTGCTTGACTTCGCCCTCTCGCAATCGGGTAATCCGGAGGGGCTGCATATCGATGAGAACATGGCGGCCCAGGAGCGCGATACAGGGTTTCGCAATGCGGCACTTGCCAATTACATGCGCACCTTCGGCAATATCAGAAACCCGATCGAGGACACGCTCGACCTCTATTTCCATCAATGTGCTCTCACCATGTCCTGCCGCCAGCTTGCCGGGATAGGCGGCTATCTCATGACGGGCGGCGTCGATCTGCGCACGGGGCGCATGATCACAAGCGTGCCCGATGCGCGCACCATCATGGCGCTGATGATGATGTGCGGCCATTATGACGGCTCAGGCGCCTTTGCCATACGCGTCGGTCTGCCGGGCAAGTCGGGTGTGGGGGGCGGTATACTGGCCATTGCTCCTGGTCTGGCATCGGTGGCGGTCTGGTCTCCGGGTCTGAATAGCCAGGGCAATTCGCTGCTCGGCACTTTGGCCCTCGAGCGTCTGGTACAGAAGACCGGCTGGTCGGTCTTCAATCCCTTCCCCCTCTCGGTCCAGACCATTCTTTGAGGGGCTACGCTCCCAAAGGGGCAGGAGAAGCCGGATGAGCCGAATTACGTAATTCTCGACCATGGGAGCGCTCATGGCCGGGCATTTCGAGCATCTGGTGCTCCGGCGCCCACATCGAACCGACCCGGAAGAGGATGGCATACGGCATGTCGAGGCAGTTGCTGCGAGCCAGAAAGTCTCACCCTGCGCCGGAGTGGGCGGGCGGCTGATAGGCTTCTGGACGCCAGCTCTCATTGGTCGCATCGCCGTGCCGGGATTTCACTTCCATTTCCTCGACGAGGCGGAATCGATCAGAGGTTATATACTCGAATTTGCAGCGGAGTGCGCCGTTCTTGGTTTTAAAGAGAAACCGATCATCGAGGTGACCAACCCGCAGAGCGCAGCCTACAAGGCTTTGCCGATCGATCTCGAGAAGCTCGATGACATGATCCATCGCATCGAGAGATAGAAGCGGGCGCGAGCGTGTCTTGCGCTGGGGCCTGCCCGTGTCATCATGGCCGCTGAAGCGCCTCGTTTTTACGGTCTGACGCCATGCATCCGCTCGATAGTCTCGTCATCCTTCTTTATTTCGCAGGACTGTCCCTGCTGATCTGGCGTGTCAGTCGGCGTGCAGGCGGCTCGGCCAGCGATTTTCTCTCTGCCCATCACGATCTGCCCTGGTGGGCACTCTGCCTGTCGCTCGTCGCGACCGAAACCTCGACGCTCACCTTCATCAGCATTCCGGGCATCGGCTACACGCAGGGTCTGGTTTTCCTCGGGGTGGCCGGGGGGTACGCCATCGGCCGCTGCGCCGTGGCGCTCTGGTTTCTGCCGCGCTATGCAGCAGGGACCATGTCCAGTGCCTATGCTCTGCTTGGCATGCGCTACGGTGCCCCCATGCAGAGACTGGCCTCAGCCGCTTTTCTGATTACGCGGTTTCTGGCTGAGAGCATCCGGCTGCTTGCCGGGGCTCTGCCCATTGTCTGGTTGCTTGCGCAGTCGGGGCTGCCTCTGGGCCGCTGGGTGGTGCTCGCGCTCATCCTGATATTCACGCTTGGGTATACGATGCTTGGCGGATTACGGGCTGTGGTCTGGTCTGATGCCATTCAGCTTGGGGTATATGGGTTCGGCGTGCTGTTCTGCGTGATGTTTCTGGCCCCGACCCTGAGTGGCGCAGGTTGGCAGGCTGCTGCACAAGCGGGGCTGTTGCGTTTTTTCCATCCTACCGGCCCGGGCAACTGGCTGAGTGACCCCTTCACGGTCGGCGCCGCTCTGGTTGGGGGCGCCATTCTGTCTGTCGCGTCTCATGGGACGGACCAACTCATGGTGCAGCGCGTTCTGGCCGCGCGCAGTCTGGGGGCCGCACGTCTGGCCCTGATGGGCAGCGCTGTTGTGGTGGCCTTGTTATTCGGTCTGCTTTCCCTCCTGGGTGTGCAGCTCTGGATTGCACGGGCCGGACAAAGTCTTGTTGCCCAGGGCCTCGCCTCGCCGGATGCACTGTTTCCGCATTTCATGATCGAGAGCCTGCCTGCCGGAATTACGGGCCTGCTGATCGCAGGGGTGCTGAGCGCCACAATGGGATCGCTCTCTTCCACCCTCAATGCCATGGCGGGGGCCAGCCTGACCGATTTCGGGCCTGCTCCACGCAGTCTGATCGAGCGATGCATGAGGGCGCTGGGCTATCGCCCCGGGCCGCTCTCTGCGCCGCGCTTCATGACGTTGTTCTGGGGGGGCGTTCTGCTTCTGGGGGCAGCGCTGTTCACCATGGGCAGCCAATCAGCGGTCATTCTGGGGCTGACCGTTGCGGGATGGTCCTATGGCCCCACATTGGGCGCCTTTTTCTCAGCACTGTTCCTGCCCGGGCTGGGAAGGCGGGCTGTCATGATTGGGTTCATCGTCTCGCTTGGCCTCATGGCCGTGGTCCTTGTCGTCGGGCAATATGGTGGCCCGGCGATCGCTTTTTCCTGGCTTGTGCCCCTGGGGATCCTGCTCCACCTTGGCGTGGCCGTTCTGGTCAGGCTGCTTTTTCCCGCGCCTGCTCCCGCTCGTCTTGCGTCATCTTCCCCAAACCGCCCGGAGCCTCGTCGTGACTGAAACGCTCGCCTCCCTCCAGACAGAACATCACGACCCGCGCTACGCGACTATAGAGCTCTGGCCAACCGCAACCATTCTTGATGCGCTTGCCGAAGCCCAGATGGCGGCAACGGCGCTCGTGCGCGCCGCCGTACCGGCTTTGGAAACTGCCGTCGAGGCAGCCCTGCCGAGGCTGCGCGCCGGGGGGCGGCTCTTTTATGTGGGCGCCGGTACGGCGGGGCGTGTGGGCATGCAGGATGGTGTGGAGCTTACCCCCACCTATGGCTGGCCCGCCGAACGTCTGGTGATGTTGCTGGCGGGTGGTAATGGCGCCGCGTCAACGGCCGTCGAAGGGGCCGAGGATGATGAGGGCGCCGCCCGCGCTGAGATGGCCGCCCATGAGGTCGGACCGGAAGACGTCGTGTTTGGCATCGCGGCAAGCGGGAACACGCCCTATACCTGTGCCGCCGTAAAGGCGGGTCGGGAGGCAGGCGCCCTGACCATCGGTATCAGTTGCGTGTCCGGGGCACGACTTCTGCGCGAAGCCGAACTCGGTATCGTGTTGCCGACAGGTTCCGAGGCCGTGGCGGGCTCGACCCGGCTGAAAGCAGGAACGGCCCAGAAGGCTGCGCTCAACCTGCTCTCCACCACGTTGATGATCCGTCTGGGTCATGTCTATCAGGGGCTGATGGTGGATATGCGCGTGACCAATACCAAGCTGGCCCGGCGTGCCATGGGCATGGTGCGCTCTCTGGCTGGAGGAAGTGATGAGGAGATTGGCGCGGCGCTGAAACAGAGCGATGGCAACGTCAAGCGCGCCGTTCTCCTGCGCCACGGCATGAGCCTTGCCGAAGCGGAGAGGGCTCTTGAGGCGGCTCAGGGTGATCTTCACGCTGTTCTGAAGTCCTGAACGATCTCGGGGAAGCGGGTGAGCAGTTTCGTTTATCGCAGCATCGGCATGATGAGTGGCACGTCGCTCGACGGCGTAGATGCCGCCCTGATCGAGACAGACGGGGTCGAGGTTTTGCGTCGGGGGCACGCGCTGAGCCTTCCCTACCCGGCTTCCCTGCGTCGCGATATCTATGCGCTGTTTGACCGGGCAGCCGCCTTGCAGGGAGATGAGCCTGACCTCCTGGCGGCCGAACAGGCATTGACCGACTTGCATGTCGAGGCGGTGCGTCAGATCCTGGCAGAGGAAGGCGCGGCCGATCTGGTCGGGTTTCACGGTCAGACCCTCTACCACGCGCCCGAACTCGGGCGGACCTGGCAGATCGGCGATGCGACATCGCTGTCACGACAGACGGGTTTGCCCGTGATCCATGATTTCCGCCGCGACGATGTGGCGCATGGGGGAGAGGGCGCACCTTTGGCACCCTGGTATCATGCAGCCTGCCTTGCTCAGGAGGCGGGGCCCGTGGCCATTCTCAATATCGGCGGCGTGGCCAATGTCACTTTTGTCGGGCGCGACGGCGCGGTGCTCGCGGGAGATACAGGACCGGGTAATGCCCTGCTCGATGACTGGGCGCTGCGCCATACGGGGATAGCCTATGATCGCGACGGTGCGCTGGCCCGTGAGGGGACTGTAGATGCGGCGCGTCTCAGGGCGCTCCTTTCACATCCTTTTTTCGACCGTCCGCCGCCGAAATCTCTGGATCGGCAGGCATTCGCCACTGCGCTCGATGTTCTGGCACCTCTCTCGGCGCAAGATGGCGCAGCGACCCTGGTCGCCTTCACCGTACAGGCCATCGCGCGAACCGCGCTGCCGGAGCCGCCGCGCGCCTGGTTCGTCTGTGGCGGTGGACGTCATAATCCGGCGCTGATGCAGGCGCTCGCACAAGCCGTTCCGGGGGAAGTCAGCCCGGTCGAGGTGCTCGGATGGAATGGCGACATGGTGGAGGCCGAGTGCTTCGGCTTTCTCGCCGTGCGCAGTTTGCGCGGACTGCCTCTATCCGCTCCCGGTATCACGGGGGCGCCCGGGTTTTTCACGGGGGGGCGGTTGAGTTGTGTCGGGATCAGGCCGGAGCTTCTGGTTCGTGGCTAACCGGACGAGGACGCTCTCAGTGCGTCACGGCACATCTGGAACGGGAGAGGGAATGAGGGCGCTCCCCAGGGATTGATCCGTCCGCGAGAGAGGGCAGATTGACACCATGCTCGGGCTGATGCGTTGATGATGTGTAACATTGAATGGATCGATCATGGCCAAAATCATCGCAATTCTCGTGGGCGCTATGGCCCTGACTGCCTGTAACGGGATCGATCACGCAGCTTGCCCGAATGATCCCACGGCATCGTCCTACCAGGTCACGAGTGCCAAATCGGTCCTGCATACCTGCAACTGAGCGATGGGGCCGAGTTCCGGCCCCGTCATGCCCCTCATTCGGGGAATGGGGGGCAGGAAATACATCCGTCATAATTATTTAATGGCGTCGCCATATTAATAAATAAGACGTAAATGCGTCATAAAACTATAGTTTGATACAATAGAAACCCTTCGACAGAGTGCGCGCCGATATCGGATGCGTAACGATACGCATGCGGCCAACCAGTCGGAACAGGTTCATGCTGCGTCACATACCCCATCGCACCGCGTCGCTCCTCGCTTGCAGCGCGCTTGGCGCCCTCATTGCGGCCTCACCAGGTATTGCGGCGTCTTCCGGGCGCGCCGGAGCGCATTCTGCACAGAAGGCAAAAAAGCCCGTCGCGACCCCTGCACGGTCTCGTGCGACAGGGGAAAAGGCCCGACCCCGCAGGGGGGTGATGGCGGGAAGGGACGAGAATGTCAGCGTATCAGCCCATCGCGCGGTTTTGGGCGGCGGGCTGATGGCGCGGCAAAGCGTCGCGCGCTCCGTCTCCATGGTGACCCAAGAATACATCGCCAGGCAATCCCCGCTGGTCAATCCCGGGGTCCTGGTATCCAGCCTGCCCGGTGTGCAGGGTACGAATGAGGGGCCACTGAGCACCAGCTCCGAGACCATCCACATAAGGGGCCTCGACCAGACCCAGATCGGCCTGATCTACGAGGGCATGCCTTTGGCCGATCCGTTCACCTATGGCGCCTATACCTCGGCGATGGTGGATAATGAGGATCTGGCGAATGTAGCCGTGAGCCAGGGTTCTTCGGATTTGACAGCGCCCACCTATAATGCCGATGGCGCCCAGATGACCATGAGCCTTCGTCACCCGGGGGAGCATTTCGCGCTCTATGCCGAGGGCTCGGGCGGCACACACAGCACCAACAAGGAATTCGTGCGCGTCGATACCGGAGAACTCGGCCATAGCGGGGTAACAGGCTTCGTCTCCGGCTCCTATTCCAGCGGCAATCTGTGGCGTGGACCAGGCAGCCTCTATCGTTGGCATCTGGATGCGGCGCTCATGAAGCACTGGACTGCCAGAAGTCATTCCGAGCTCATCTTTGGTTATAATTATGCGAACCAGACCGAGTGGCTCTACCCCAATCTGGCGCAATGGCACCAATACGGCACCAGCTATAATACCCATGGCCAGTACACGCCGGGCGACACGCTATTCTACAAGCTCAACACCAAGGCGACCAATGCCGTGGTTGGTACGATCAAGAACCATATCGACCTTGGCAGCGGGTGGTCTCTTGATGCGCAGCCCTATGCGGTGGAGACCTACGGACCCAATAATTACGGGGCCAATATCCCGATCGCCAACGGGTATCGCGGTACTCAGAAATACGCTGTTCTGGACGGGTATACCCCGCAAGCGGGTTCTGTCACCGCGATTTCGATTCATCCCTGGGTGCAGACATCCAGCGGTCTGAACATGATTGCGGCGTGGAAGCGTGGCATCAACACGCTGAAATTCTCGTACTGGTACTCCTACGCGGTGCATACCGAGTATCAGAACCATTATCCGGTCAACGCGCTCGGACAATATACGCAGAATAACGGCTACCTGACCGTAGGCGGTAAGCCGATTACCCAATATGACATCAACGGTTTTCAGCAGCTCAACGCGCTCGGGCTCGAGGATCAGATCAAGCTTTTTCATGATCGCCTGACCATCGATGCCGGGTTGCGGGCGAACATGATTTCGCGTCAGTTCACCGAGGATCTGCCGGGGTCGACGCCGTATAAATCTGTGAAGAACATGTTCATCCCGGCGCCCCAGCTTCTGATCAGCTATCAGATCGACCCGGATAATCAGGTCTACGTGAATGGAACGACGGGCTACCGCGCGCCCTCATCCTTTCAGGCGCAGGTGCCCGTCTATAGTTTCACGACGCCGGTGCCGGTCACGCAGCCTCTGGCCAATTTTACGCCGGAGTACATGATCGGCGAGGAGATAGGTTTCCGCCATTACGGGCCGGTTATGCTGACGGTGTCGGGCTTCAATTACAATCTGACCCATCACCAGATCAGTTCCGTTTCCTATATTCCAGGCACCAGTATTCTGACTTCCCAGCCGATTGATGCAGGGGGCGAGTCTGCCAAGGGTGTTCAGGCGGAACTTTCCACCCGCCCGTGGCACCATCTCAGCGCCTACGCCTCGGGGCAGTACATGCATACAAGTATCGGGAATAACGTCGCCTATATGGGCGATGTGCTTCCCACAAAGGGCAAGCAGGAAGTTGCGTCACCCAAGTTCCTGGGATCGCTCGGTCTGACTTTCGATGACGGTACGACATTCGGTAATTTCAATTTCCGCTATTCTGACTCGCAATACTCGACGCTCATGAACGATCAGGGCATTCCGGCCTATTTCACCGCCGATGCATCGATCGGCCGTTATCTGCCGCGCTTTGGCAGGGTCAGGCCCAAGGCCATGCTTAGCCTGATGAATCTGGGCGATGTCCATTATCTTTCCTCCGTGACGGGTTTCACCCCGACGGCGGCTACCAAAATCAAGGGGCTGGGGGGCAAGACCCTGGTCGGATCGCAGCCGAATTATGCGGTCGGCAGCGGTTTCACGGCCATAGCAACGGTATCCGCCAGCTTTGAATGAGATCGAAATGGCTTCTACGGGATTGTCTGCATGCTTCGATCAAGGGGGCATCGCGTCGAGGCCGTATCCCGGTGTGCGACTTTCCCTTTGGGGCGGATGACGCCCGTTCTCCTCAGAGGCGAGCAGACGACTATGCCACCGCCCGGCTATGCGAATCACAGACGTGCGGTACCTGGGCGGGGTCACGCAGCCGTGACATCTCGAAAGATGACGAGGCGGTAATGTTCCTCTAGGGTCGATTGGAGTTCAAGATCCATCAGAGTGGGCCCCTCTCTCGTCTCGTATCCGCCGTTCACACTGAGTGGCGCAGGCTTGAGGGTCGGGAACTCCCGCTCGGGGGAATGCCGCCCATGAGTCCTCTGCGCTGGCAGATGATTGCGCTCTGCTTCGTCGCCAATATCATCAATTTCCTGGACCGATCCAATCTCGCCATTGCCGTACCGAGGATCGAGGCCGAACTGCATCTTTCTTCCTTTGAGATCGGGCTGGGGTTGAGCGCATTCTTCTGGACCTACGCGCTCATGCAGGTGCCGGTGGGATGGATGATCGATCGCTTCGGCGTGCGGCGTTGTCTCGCGGGCTCCGTGGTCTGGTGGTCGGTCTTTACTGCGGCGAGCGCCTTCATCACCGGGTTGCCGAGCCTGCTGGCGGCCAGGCTGATGCTGGGTGTGGGAGAGGCGGGTGCGTTGCCTGGTTTTGCCAAGGTGGTGTTCAACTGGTTCCCGCGCCGCGAGAGAGGATTTGCCAGCAGTATCTTCGATAGCGGATCCCGCGTGGGGTCGGCGCTGGCGCTGCCTCTGGTCGCGTGGCTCGTCGCCCTTGTCGGCTGGCGCCAGTCCTTCATCTGGACGGGGCTGCTCGGTTTCGTCTGGGTCGCTGTCTGGCTGGTCTTGTATCGCGATCCGAAGGACCATGCCCGTGTTACACCGACCCAACTCGCGCTTCTGGAGCAGGAGCAAGGCGGCATACAGGGAGCGTCTGCTCCGGTTTCGCTCAGGTTTCTCCTGCGTCAGCGCACGATATGGGGCATGATGATCGGTTTCTTCTGTCTCAATTTCGCAATTTATTTCTTCATTACCTGGTTCCCTACCTTTCTCATCAAGGCACGTCACTTCACCCTTGAGGATGTACGGCTCTACGGGCTCTTCCCCGCCCTTTTTGCCATCCCCTTTGGCTGGATCGGCGGTGCGGTGTCCGATGCCCTGCTCCGCCGTGGGTGGAGCGCCACACGCGCGCGCAAGACATGCCTGGTGGGAGGCATGCTTGTCTCCTGTGTCATTGCGTTCGCGCCTCTGGTTGCGAGTTCCTTCACCGCTCTGGTGCTGATGGGGATATCCTATGCAGCGCTTGCCTTCACGGCGGCCAATATCTGGACTTTGCCCGGTGAGGTCGCTCCTTCGGCGTCCAATGTCGCCTTGATTGGGGCTTTGCAGAATGGCGCGGCCAATCTGGCAGGAATTGGGATCAGCACGTTCACAGGGGCGATGCTGAGCCTGACCCATGGGTCGTTCGTCCTGCCGCTCGGTATTGCGGGGTTGCTCTGCATCGTGGGCGCTCTGTCCTATCTGTTCCTCATGGGACCGGTCGAGCGGATTGCAGTGCCCGAGGCAACAGCGCCTTCCGCCTGAAAATTCTCACCCTCTGACTTTCAATTGCAAAGGATTTTCCCATGACCGAGGCCCTCGTCATCCATGCCCCGCATGAACTTCAGATTGAAACGCGTCCTGTTCCGTCCCTGGCACAGGGTGAGGTGCTTGTGCGCGTCGAGGCGGGAGGCATTTGCGGGTCGGATTTGCATTATTATCATCATGGCGGTTTCGGCGCCGTCAGATTGAAACACCCCATGATCCTCGGCCATGAAATCGCCGGTCGTGTTGCGGACAAAGCCCCGGACGTCATGGGGCTCGAGATCGGGGATCTCGTGGCCGTCAATCCGGGGCTGCCCTGTCAGCATTGTGGGCAATGTCTTGCCGGTCGCAGCAACCACTGCACAGATATGCGTTTCTACGGCAGTGCGATGCGCGACCCGCATATCGACGGGGCCTTCCGGCGGGATCTGGTTTGCAAGGCAAGGCAATGCGTCAGGGCGGAACATAAATCCCCGGCTGAACTCGCGCTGTCCGAGCCTTTCGCGGTGGCGCTGCACGCTGTCAGCCGCGCGGGAGCGTTGATGGGCAAACGCGTCCTCGTCACGGGGGCGGGGCCCATAGGCGCGCTCGTGGCGCTTGCTGCGCGGCTGAATGGCGCATGCGAAGTGATCGTGACGGATATTCTGGATGAGCCGCTTGCGGTGGTCCGGCAACTGGGCGCGGATCGGGTGATCAACGGGCGTGTTGCCCCGCAAGCGCTCGCTGAACTTGCCGGGTCGATCGATGTGCTGATCGAGTGTTCGGGTAACGCGCAGGCCCTGCGCGGCGGACTGGCGCTGATGCAGCCCTGCGGGACGATCGTCCAGCTTGGTCTGGGGGACGATGTGACCCTGCCTCAAAGCCGTATCGTCACAGGCGAGCTGACATGGACAGGCTCGTTTCGTTTCAAGGAGGAATTTGCGCTGGCGGTCACCCTGATCGATAGCGGCAGGGCCGATCTTTCGGCGCTGGTAACCCATCGTTTCGCGCTCGATCAGGCCAGTGCGGCTTTCGATCTCGCTTCTGACCGGCGCCAGGCCATGAAGATCCTGCTCGAATTCTGAACGAGGCGACGGGGCTCAGAACTGGGCCCCGATCGTGCCAATGAACTGCCGGGGTGAGGCAACGAAGAGATTGCTGTTATTGTCACCGGATACGGAAGCCGCACCGTACACCCCGCCTATGTAATTCTTGTCGAACAGATTGGTCACGCCGAAACTCGCCTTGAGATGTTCGGCAAAGCCGATGCGCCCGAAATCATGAGAGAGCGTCATATTGGCCAGCCAGTAAGGTGGAATGCTGATATCGTTCAGAAAGGTCATGGGACGCGCGCTGATGTAATTCACGTTGAAATTGAACTGCGTGTTGCGCCAGCTATAGGCAAGGTTCGCCTTGTACATATAGGCGGGATAATACACTTGGCGCTTGCCCTTGAGGCTGTAGAGGCGACCGCCGTAATTGATGCCCGTCCCCTGGTAGCGCGCATCGTTCCAGCTGAAGCTGTTGGTGATCTCCAGTCCCCTGATTGGGCGTATGGCACCCAGAACATCCACACCATCCATGGTTTCACGCCCTACATTCATATAGGCGTTGCGGGTGTTATTGGCTGTTCCCGCCGTGATGGAAGCAAGACGGTTATAGTAATCGGTATGATAATAATCGACGGTGCCGGTGAAAAACGCATCGTCATAGCGATAGCCGACGACATAATTCCAGGTGCGTTCCGGCTTGAGGATTTTCTTGTTTGCGTCAAAAACCTGCTGGGCTGGCTGTGAGGCATTGCCAAGTCCCCCCCATGCGGTGCCTGATGCCACCTGAGAGTAGTAGTCATAGGCGCGCAGGTTTTCCGCGATATCCCAATATACCTCGTGATGATCGAGAAAATGGTAGTCGAAACTGAAATGCGGCAGGAACGCGCCCGAGGCCGTCAGTGAACCGCGCGCCGGGCGTCGATAATAGGTGTTCCAGCCCTCGGATTTGAGCTGTTGGGTGAAGTCGTTCTTGGTACCGCCATGGGTGGTCTGGGTGAGGGATTTGAACCCTGCCAGGAGGGTCATACCTCTGATGATCGTCCAGCGATCCTGAAGGAAGAACTGGAAGCTGTTCGAGTTGTAGGTATCTTCGAACCAGGTCGCGCCCGTGCCCTTTTTGAGATCGGACATCATGTTATGCGCAGCGGTCGGTGTGTCCTCGTATAGGCGCGCATTGTAGATCCAGCGGTTGTTCTCGTACCACAACCCGCCCTCGACCAGATTGCGATGCGGGGCTTCATAGGAAAATTTCTGCGTGAAGCCGACACGTTGCATCCCAGCATGCGCACGTTGCAGGGCCATGGGCACACCGCTGACGCTGCCATCCGCCAGAAGCATGGGCACGCCATAGCTGGGTGAGGTCACGAAGTTGTTGGTGCCCCCATAGACGCCGCTCGAGACGTTGCCATAGGCCACCGTGTCGGAATGCAGAAGCGGGGTAAGGTCGAAATGGCCATTGACCGAAGAGAGATAGCTGCGCTGGATCTGCGAGCCATCCCAGGCATAGTTGCCGACTTCATCATTCGACAGGATCCCCTCATAGCCGGGGGGAACCTGCGACGTGAACTGGGCATAATAGGCCCAGAGTTTGGCCTTCTCGTAATCGGGTTTGAGATAGGTAGTGTCTCGCCCAAGCCGCTCCCACATGTTCTTGGTGAGGGACAGATAATTGGCCTGGGTGAAATTCCCATAGCCGAAAAAGCCGGTGATCTTGCCCGTGCTGCCAACTGGCTGAACCAGCTTGGCATCGGCCTGTAATTCGCGCTGATAGCCTTCGCCTTTCCACAGCTTGTTTTCCGTGCGCGCGAAGGACGTATAGAATTTCGTGCCGCTCGGGTTCAGTACCCCGCTATCTGCCCGGGCATAGGTCCGAAAGGCGTTGTAACTGCCGAAGCTCTGGCTCAATCTTCCCCCGGCCTTATCCGTCGGGTCCGACGAGGTATAGGTCATGGCCGCCCCCAGAAGCTGGGCAGAGAACGTATCGAGTGAACCGGCTCCCTGCGAGATGGTCATGCCTGCCAGATCATCCTGGATCATGGCCTGGGTGATGGAGACGCCATTCTGGTTGGTGAAGCCCTGCGTCCCCAAGGGAATACCGTCGAGCGTCGCGCCAATCTGGGTCTGGGTGAACCCACGCACATAAAAAGTATTGGCAGCGGTATCGAGGCCGAAAGCGTCGGAAGACGTGAAATTTGCGCCGGGCGTGGTGAGTGCCAGAACCTGCATCGGATTTGTGCCGGGAATGAACCGATCCATGACGGTACGGGTGACGGCTACTTCGGCAGCATGGGAGCGAAGCCGTTTACCGCTCACAGCAATGGTTTCCTTCTCCGGATTTCGGGTCTGACCGGACGTGAGGGACGGATTTCCGATCTTGGCGACATGAGGAGACGTCGCCGCGCGCTGACCGTGCGGAGGATAGGATTTTTGTCGTGCATGGGTCGTCGCCTGCTCCGCCCCAGGCCTGGCGCCGGGAAGCAGGGTCGGAGTTTTCGAGACAGGCGCACCCAGCGCGCTCGCGGCAAGCCAAAACGGCATCAGCACGAAAAAGGGGCGATAACAGCGTATCAGTGCGCGTGGGGTGGGCGTCGACCCATCGGAGGGGTGGGCAGATTGAAGAAATCCCTGACTCCGACGATGCATGTAACAGCCCTTTGACTCTGAAACGAAACCTTACGTTATGATAACGAAAGATGGCGCGTCAATTGGGGGCGAGCGTAAATAACGTGTATCAAGTCAGTATAGTTCGAAAAGAGTTCGCTTTCAGGCAGGGTTCAAACAGTAATGGGTCAGGTCCGTTCACCCGACGTCGCTCCTTCCAAGCATACGGCCCTGTCGATCGAAAACCACGACATCCAGCCCGCAGGATGGGTCATCGAGGATCTCGCGCGCCTTTCTCGCCGCGCTACGGGCGATGAGCGTGCCCAGTCGTGCATCGCCCAGATCCGCGTAGCCCTGTGCGATACTCGCGGCATTGCGCAGGGCTTCATGCTGTGTGGCGGAAAGACCGAGCGGGGCAGCGAGAATCGACAGGGCTGCGGGATCGGCGAGGGTTCGGCTCGAATGCAGATCGAGGTGACCCTGAGCGAGCTTGGTCATTTTTGCCAGTCCTCCGGCGATCGTCAGTCGGGGGACGGGATGGCGGCGCATGTATTTGAGAAACCCCCCTGCGAAATCGCCCATTTCGATCAGCGCAATTTCGGGCAGGGCATAGAGCGCGCTTATGGCCCCCTCCGAGGTCGCCCCTGTGCTGCCTGCGATATGGGTCAGGCCTCCAGCACGCGCTACATCGACGCCGCGATGGATGGAATGGATCCAGGCGGAGCAGGAATAGGGCACCACAATCCCCGTAGTACCCAGCACTGAGAGCCCTCCTAAAATACCCAGGCGGGCATTGAGGGTCTTCTCCGCCAGACGCGCACCATCCGCAATCGACACGGTCACCACGGCATCGGCTCCTTGCGGCGTGATTTGTTCGAGTGCCGTGCGGATCATGGCGCGCGGGACGGGGTTGATCGCAGGCTCGCCAGGGGGCAGCGGCAGGCCGGGTAGGGTGATCGTGCCGACCCCTTCCCCTGCGCGAAACCGGATGCCGCTCCCGCGCGGAGCGCACTCCACATCCACGCGTATCTGTGCACCGTGTGTGACATCCGGATCGTCCCCGGCGTCCTTGATCACGCTGGCCCAGGCGCGGCCTGACCCGGCACCGAGAGAGTCGAGTGCAAATGCCACGTCCTGTCCGCCGGGCAGGGTTATCGTCACCGGATCGGGGGCCTCGCCCCGTACCAGCAGTGACCAGGCAGCCTTGGCGGCCGCGGTGGCGCAACTGCCGGTGGTCCAGCCCCGACGCAGTGGTGTGGTGGGCATCGTGATTGTCAGACCCCCATCCTCGAGGCAGTCGCGTTAGACAGCGCGCGCAGGCTCCCGCTGCGCTCAGTTTGTTCATGACATGCCCCCGTGCAAACCGCCAGCAGCCTTGCTGGTTGTGCGAATAATGCGATAGGTCGAAATCACGCAATATCTGGATATCTCGCCTCGTCGCACCACCCGCCTCCCTGAGAAAGGGGCGCCCGCCACCGGGATACGGGCCTGCAAGCAACGCGAGATGGCCCCCCTGTCATCGATGCGTGTCGCGTATGATCGGGGAGCGCAGCCCCATCACGCCCCGAGCCATGCTTTACGGAGGGGCCTCGTGCCCTGCTGTCAGCGCCGACCGCTGTAACGGGCCCCCTATGAGATTCCTATGGAGTGCCTTGGGGGCTGATCTGTCATCCCTATGCGGAACGGCAGGATAAGGGGGGCTCTCAAGGGAGCCCGTCTTCATGCTCGACATTCTCTATGCAGCGCTTGGCCTGTTCGGCTTCGTGCTTTGCCTGGGCTTCATCTCGGTCTGCAAAAGGATCTGACATGACGCCCGATCTCGTTCTCGCCGGTATCGTGACGCTCGGCCTGCTGGCCTATGTCACAGCCGTGCTCCTCCGGCCTGAAAGGTTCTGATCATGACCCTCTCAGGTTGGATCACTATCGCCGTATTCTTTCTCTGCGTTGTTGCGATCACGCGACCACTCGGAGGGTTTCTGAAGCGCGTGCTCGAAGGCGAACGCCATGGTCTCGCGCGTCTTCTCGGGCCGCTGGAGCGGGGCGCTTATCGCCTTGCCGGGATCGACCCGAACCGCGAGCAATCGTGGTCGCATTACGCGCTCGCCGTCATTCTGTTCAAGATCTTCTGCTTCATTGCGGTCTACGTGCTGCTGCGTCTGCAAGGAGTGCTGCCGTTCAACCCCTCGGGGCTTGGGGCGGTCGCGCCTGACCTGGCCTATAACACCGCGGTCAGCTTCCTGACGAATACCAACTGGCAGAGCTATGGCGGCGAGACGACGCTCAGCCCGCTCAGCCAGATGCTCGCCCTCACCGTTCAGAATTTCGTCTCGGCTGCGGCGGGTATTGCCATTGCAGCGGCGATCATGCGCGGTTTTGTCAGGCGCAGCTCCGCCACGATCGGCAATTTCTGGGTCGATCTGCTGCGGGTGACGCTCTACGTGCTGCTACCCGGCTGCGTCGTGCTCACGCTGTTCTTTGTCCTTGAAGGCGTGCCACAAACCCTGGCGACAACCGCTTCGGCTTTCACGCTCGAGGGCGGAAACCAGAGCATCGCACTCGGTCCCGTGGCTTCTCAGGAGGCCATCAAGATGCTGGGTACGAATGGCGGCGGGTATTTCAACGTCAACTCCGCCCATCCTTTCGAAAACCCGAATGCACTGACCAATTTCGTGCAGATGCTGTGTATCTTCGCGCTCGGGGCCGGGCTGACCAACATGTTTGGTCGCATGATCGGTCAGGAGAAGCAGGGCTGGGCCATTTTTTCGGCCATGGCGGCGCTCTTTCTCATCGGCGCGGGTGTGCTCTACTGGTCCGAAGCCCATGCCAATCCGCTCTTCGCTTCCCTCGGCCTCGATGGCACGCTGGGCAATATGGAAGGCAAGGAGACGCGCTTTGGCGTCGCGGCCTCGGCGCTCTTCGCCACGGTGACTACCGACGCGTCATGCGGGGCGGTCAATGCCATGCATGAGAGCTTCCTGCCGCTGGGCGGCATGGTGCCGCTCATCAACATGATGCTGGGTGAGGTGATCTTCGGCGGCGTCGGTTCCGGGCTCTATGGGTTTTTGCTTTTTGCGCTCATCGCGGTTTTCATGGCCGGGCTGATGGTCGGTCGCACACCCGAATATCTGGGCAAGAAGATCGAGGCGCGCGAAATCAAGATGACTATGCTGGCCGTGCTCTGCCTGCCGCTCGTCATGCTTGGCTTCACCGCGCTGGCTGTCGTTCTGCCCGCCGGACTCTCGGCGCTTTCCGCAAGCGGACCGCACGGTTTTTCCGAGGCACTCTATGCCTATACCTCGGCGGCAGCCAATAACGGCAGCGCCTTTGCCGGGCTTACAGCCAACAGCTTCTGGAACGTGACCCTTGGCATCGGCATGATGATTGGGCGCTTCTTTGTCATCATTCCCGCCCTGGCCATTGCGGGGTCGATGGCGGCCAAGAAGACAGCCGCCCCAACGCCTGGCACTTTCCCAACCGATAATGGCCTGTTCATCGCGCTTGTTGCCGGGGTGATCGTGATTGTCGGTGGTCTGACCTTTCTTCCTGCACTCGCTCTTGGGCCGATTGTCGAGCATCTCGCGATGCTCCACGGCACCACTTACTAAGAGGCGCCCGTCTCATGATTTCCTTTCCTTCGCCTGCGCCCTCGCCGGAAACTGAGCCGGCGGGTGTTCCGGAACGCCCCACATTGCGCGCCCGATCGGGGGTGCTGAGCGCGGCGCTCATTCTTCCCGCCATGGTCGAAAGTCTGCGCAAGCTCGATCCGCGCGTGATGGTGCGAAATCCGGTCATGTTCGTGGTCGAGATCGTGACCCTGCTCACCACGATCCTGCTGCTGCGCGATCTGTTCAAGGGCGTGCCGCATACGGGGTTCGCGCTCCAGATCACGCTCTGGCTGTGGTTCACCCTGCTTTTCGCCAATTTCGCGGAAGCCATCGCCGAAGGGCGGGGCAAGGCCCAGGCGGACTCCCTGCGTCGGACCCGTACCGAAACGCGGGGCAAGCGGCTTATCCCCAATGATGCGGGGGGGTATTCCCCAGCCGGTCTCTATGAGGAAGTCCCGGCACCCGAACTCAGCGTGGGCGATGTCGTGTTGGTTGAGGCGGGCGACTTCATTCCCAGCGACGGCGAGGTGATCGAGGGCATCGCCTCAGTCGATGAATCAGCCATAACCGGAGAATCCGCACCCGTCATTCGCGAGAGCGGTGGCGACCGCTCAGCCGTCACGGGGGGCACACGCGTTCTGTCCGACTGGGTGATCGTGCGGATCACTGCGGCACAGGGTTCGACGTTTCTCGATCGCATGATCGCTCTGGTCGAAGGGGCGCAGCGTCAGAAGACCCCGAACGAGATCGCGCTGACCATTCTGCTGGCCGGCATGACGCTCATCTTCATCATCGCCGTGGCGACCATTCCCTCCTTCGCGCATTACGCGGGCGGGTCGATTTCCGTCATGGTGTTGGTCGCGCTCTTCGTGACCCTCATCCCCACCACCATTGGCGCCTTGCTCTCGGCCATCGGTATTGCAGGGATGGACCGCCTCATCCGCTTCAATGTGCTCGCCATGTCGGGGCGCGCCGTCGAGGCAGCGGGCGATGTGGATACGCTGCTTCTGGACAAGACCGGCACCATTACCATCGGTGATCGTCAGGCCTGCGCCTTCATTCCTGTTCCCGGCGTGACCGAGCAGCAACTGGGCGATGCCGCGCAGCTCGCCTCGCTGGCCGATGAGACTCCGGAGGGGCGTTCCATCGTGGTTCTGGCCAAGACCCGGTTCGGGCTGCGCGGTCGCGAGCTCAATGCCACGGGCGCCTATTTCGTCCCCTTTACGGCCCAGACGCGCATGAGCGGTGTCGATATCGGCGCACGTCAGATCCGCAAAGGCGCAGTAGAAAGCGTGATCGCCGCAGCAGGCGAGCAAGCTGGCGCCCTCGCGCAGGTACGCAGCATTGCGGATGGCATCGCGCGACAGGGCGGCACGCCGCTTGCGGTGATGGATGACGGCCGCCTTCTGGGCGTCGTGCATCTGAAAGACGTGGTCAAGGGCGGCATACGCGAACGCTTTGCCGAATTGCGCCGGATGGGCATACGCACGGTCATGATCACGGGTGACAATCCGCTGACCGCCGCTGCGATCGCCGCTGAGTCCGGCGTCGATGATTTCCTCGCTCAGGCCACGCCAGAAGCCAAGCTGGCCCTGATCCGTAGCGAGCAGGAATCGGGCAAGCTCGTGGCCATGTGCGGTGACGGCACGAATGATGCCCCCGCGCTGGCCCAGGCCGATGTGGGCGTGGCCATGAATACCGGCACCGTGGCTGCAAGAGAGGCCGGGAACATGGTCGATCTCGACAGCGATCCGACGAAGCTGATCGAGATCGTGGGGATCGGCAAGCAATTGCTCATGACGCGCGGCGCGCTCACCACCTTTTCCATCGCCAATGACGTGGCCAAGTATTTTGCCATCATCCCGGCCATGTTCGTCGGTTTCTACCCAGCGCTTTCGAGCCTCAATATCATGCATCTGGCCACGCCCGAAAGCGCTGTGCTCTCAGCCATCATCTTCAATGCGCTGATCATCATCGCGCTCATTCCTCTGGCCTTGCGCGGCGTGCGCTACCGTCCCGTCGGTGCTGCGGCCCTTCTGCGTCGGAATCTGCTCATCTACGGCGTGGGCGGTCTGATCGTGCCTTTCATCGGGATCAAGCTGATCGATCTCGTCGTGACCCATATCGGTCTGGTCTGAGGAGACCCCCATGGTCCTTTCCCAGTTGCGCCCCGCGCTCGTCCTGTTCCTTCTGCTCTCGGCCCTGACCGGGCTCGTCTATCCTCTGGCCATGACAGCGCTTTCCACCCTGATGATGCCTGACCGAGCCGAAGGGAGTCTGATCTATGACCGGGGCCGCATCATCGGTTCCTCGCTGATCGGGCAGAATTTCACTGCACCTCGCTACTTCCACGGACGTCCCTCGGCCACCATGGGGCCGGACCCGAAGGACGCGAGCAAGACCAGCGCTGCGCCCTATAATGCCTCAGCCTCCCTCGCCTCGAATGCAGGGCCAACCTCCAAAGCATTGCTCGACCGCGTCACTGCCAGCATATCGGCGCTCAAGGCCGAGAATCCCGATGCCATGGCGCGTGGCTGGCGCATTCCCGTGGAACTCGTCACGACATCGGCTAGTGGTCTCGATCCTGATCTCTCCCCCGAAGGGGCCTTGTTTCAGGTGCTGCGCGTGGCGAAAGCCCGCAACCTCGACGAGGAGCGTGTGCGTCATCTCGTGATGAGTCAGATACGTCAGCCGCTTCTCGGTTTTCTGGGGGAGCCTCACGTGAATGTTCTGGCGCTGAACCGGGCCCTCGATAGAATGTCACCCTGATGACAATGCGCGCCCTTCATGACCTGCATAGCCCCTTTGCGCGCATATCCGGTTCCAGAGCGGCCGCTCTGACCCCAAGCGCGAAGCTGGCGAGACCGCGTCCGTGAGTCGGCGCGATTATGACAGACCCGACCCCGATGCCCTGTTGCGTCAGGGATGCGGTGATGCGCGGCGTGGGCGCCTCAAGATCTTTCTGGGGGCCGCTCCGGGTGTCGGCAAGACGTTCGAGATGCTCAGCGCCGCCCAGCAACTGATGCGCGACGGTGTGGATCTTGTAGTCGGGGTCGTCGAGACTCATGGCCGGAGCGAGACTGCGGCTCTGGTCGACGGCTTGCCTGTCCTGCCCACCCGCCTCGTGCCCTATAGGGGGCAGGTGCTGCAGGAACTGGACCTCGATGCGGTTCTCGCGCGTCGCCCGCGTCTGGTGCTGATTGACGAATATGCACATAGCAACGTTCCGGGATCACGCCATCCAAAGCGCTGGATGGATGTCGAGGAAATCCTCCAGGCCGGGATCGATGTTTTTACCACTGTCAATATCCAGCATCTCGAGAGCCTGAATGACGTGGTCGCCTCAATCACGCGTATCCGTGTGCGGGAGACGGTACCGGACAAGGTGGTGGAGCAGGCGGATGAACTCGAACTGATCGATCTCACCCCGAATGACCTTCTGCAGCGCATGCGTGACGGCAAGATCTATGGGGCTCCGATGGCGGGACGCGCCATGCTGCATTACTTCTCGCCGGGTAATCTGACGGCCCTGCGTGAACTCGCTTTGCGTCAGACGGCGCAGCAGGTCGACGCGCAGCTTGTCGATCATATGAAGGCCAATGCCATCGCTGGTCCCTGGGCGGCAGGTGAGCGTGTCATGGTGTGCCTCACACTTGAGGATGGCGATACCGGATTGCTGCGTTACGGCAAGCGCCTGGCGGACAGGCTCCATGCCCCCTGGATCGTGCTCCATGTCGAGACAAGCCGTGACCTGACCGAGGATGCGCGTGCGCGCATGGCATCGCAGATGCATCTGGCCCAGTCGCTCGGGGCCGAGACCGTGACCGTTCCGGGCCATGACATCGCCCTTGATGCCCTGGCCTATGCGAAGGCGCAGAATGTGACCCAGATCGTTGCGGCGCATCCTGCCGGAACGAACTGGATCGGTCGGCTGAGGCAGATTCTGGGGCGCAGTACCACCGAGCGTCTTATCCAGCGTTCCGAGGGGTTCCCAGTCCATGTCGTGCCCCGCTCGGGTGAGGCGGTAACCGGGCGGCTGCGTGAACGCGTCCGGCCAAGACTTAGTCCCTATCTCGGCAGTTCGGCCATCATGCTGGCGGCATTGGGGCTGGCACTGCTGCTCAGGCAGGGTCTTGAGGTCAGCAATGTCTCGCTGGCCTTCCTGACCGCCATACTCGGCGTTGCTGTGGCTTATGGGCTCTGGCCATCCCTGTGGGCTTCCGTGCTCGGGATGCTCTGTTTCAACTTCTTCTTCCTGCCACCGCTCTACACCCTGACTATCGCTGCGCCGGATAATGTGGTGGCGCTATTCTTCTTCTTTGGCACCGCCCTGATTGCGAGCAATCTGGGCGCTCGGGTACGCAGTCAGGCTGTCGTCGCGCGTCATAGAGCCGAGATCACGCAGTCACTCTATCATTTCAGTCGCACCATCACGGGACTGACCCGGCTGGAGGATCTGCTCTGGTCGGTCAGTCATCAGATTGCGACGCTTCTGAATTGCCGTGTCGTGCTGCTCATGCCCGAAGAGGGCGCCTTGCGCGTTCAGACAGCCTATGATTCCGATTATCCGATCGATCAGGACGGATTTGCAGCCGCAAGCTGGGCGTGGAAAAACAACCGTATTGCCGGTCGTGGCTCGGATAATCTGCCTGGCGTGCGCTGGCTCTTCATTCCGCTCCGCACCGGGCGCGGTCCGGTTGCGCTGCTGGGTCTGGACCGTGACCGGGCGGGTCCCTTGCTGGATGCTGAGGAGCAGAGCCTGCTCGACGCGCTGGGGGATCAGACCGCCTCGGCCATCGAGAGTATCCTGCTCGCGCGTGACCTCGATCGCGTCAGGCTGGACGCGGAAACCGATCGTTTGCGTGGGGCGCTGCTGACGTCGATTTCCCATGATCTGCGTACCCCGCTCGCCTCCATCCTGGGTGCCGCATCGAGCCTGCGCGATTATGGCGAGGCGCTGGGGGAGGCAGGGCGTACTGAATTGCTTGCGACCGTGACCGACGAGGCGGAGCGTCTCAATCGCTTCGTGGGGAATCTGCTCGACATGACCCGCCTTGAAGCGGGGGCGCTACCTTTGCGTCGCGAGGCCGTGGACTGCGCCGAAGTGGCGGCATCAGCCCTTGCACGTGCGACGCGGTTGCTGGAAGGGCATCGGGTCGATTTCGAGGCAGCGCCTGACTTGCCTATGGTGCCGATCGATGCGGTCCTGCTGGAGCAGGCCCTGTTCAATATCCTCGATAACGCCGCCAAATATACAAATCCAGGAACGCAGATCACGATCCGGCTCACTGTCGAAAATGCGCATCTGGTCCTTGCTGTTCTGGATGAGGGGCCAGGTTTCGGCGCACGTGACCCGGCGGTGCTCTTTGCCAAATTCACGCGTTTTGCGGCGGCTGATACCGCGCGGGCGGGTACGGGGCTGGGGCTTGCCATTGCGCGCGGTTTCGTTGAAGCGATGGGCGGAGAGATCACGGCAGCAAACCGTCCTGATCGCGAGGGAGCGGTCTTCACCCTCCGTTTCCCTCTGGCTAAAAAGGCGTCCTGATGAGCGACCCGACCCTTCTGATTGTGGATGATGAACCTGCCATCAGGCGTCTGCTGCGTACCACGCTGGCAAGCCAGTCATGGCGTATTCTCGAAGCCGGTTCGGGCGAGCAGGCCTTGCATTGCGCCGCCGAGACCCCGCCTGATCTCGTCCTGCTCGATCTGGGGCTGCCGGATCTCGATGGTGTGGCGGTACTGCGCCGGTTGCGTCAGGACCGGCCGAATCTGTCCGTGGTCATTCTATCGGTGCGTGACGATGAACGTGGCAAGGTGGCTGCCCTCGAAGCCGGGGCGGATGATTACGTGACCAAGCCCTTCAGCATGGCCGAACTCGTGGCGCGATTGCGCAATGCCCTGCGCCATGGTCTGCAACAGGAAGGCACCCTGCCGCTTTTCACCTCGGGCGATCTGACGATCGACCTTGTGCGCCGTCAGATATTCCGGGGCGGAAATGAGATACGTCTCTCACCCAGGGAATGGGATATCCTGCGTATGCTGGTGCGCTATGCGGGCCGCGTACTGACCCATCAGATGATCATGAAGCAGCTTTGGGGCCCGACAAGCGACGTGCAACAGCTGCGGGTCTACATCCGTCAGATCAGGCAGAAGATCGAGCCGGACCCGGAAAGACCCCGGCATATCCTGACAGAGACAGGGGTAGGGTATCGGCTCGTCTAGGGAGGCGCGCGGGCCTTTCCCTGGTGGTGGGACATTATGGGCGCATCGTGAAAATCGAATTGGACGATACCCTCTGGCGCAATGCCATCATGGCTAAAGATTAGGGTCGCGCAGCGCGTCGATCCCGCCAGATTGATGATAGAGCGGTGGAACCTTTGTCACCCGACGGGCTTGCACGTGCCGGTGTTTCATTTCCCCTTTGGGAAGCGCTCGGAGAAAAACATGTTTACCCATGTCATGATCGGCAGCAATGATCTTGAGCGATCAAGGGTTTTCTATGATGCGACATTTGAGGCTCTGGGCGGCAGCCCAGGCGCGGTGGATGCGAGAGGGCGGCTGATCTACGCTCATGACGGGGGAAGATTGATGATCACGACCCCGATCAACGGGCAGCCTGCTACCGCGGCAAATGGCGGAACTATCGGAATTGCGGCGAAGAGCCCGAACCATGTCCTCGCTTGGCACGAAGCGGGCATCCGCCATGGCGGGACAAGTATTGAGAGCCCACCCACCGAGCGTCCAAACGGGATATTTGTCGCCTATCTGCGTGACCCGGACGGAAATAAGCTCACGGCGCGCACAGAATTATCCAGGTGATTGGTCCCGCACGACGGCTCACCCCGGGGATTGGCTGGACGGATCAGGACTGATTGGTCGACGGGCGCGCCGTCGACCGAGGAAAGCCTCAAGGCGAGGGAGCCTGATAGGCTTCATGAGGGCGCACCGCGGTCAAGGTTGTGACCTCGATGAAGTAACCGCCCGGAGCCCGGAAATAGAAGCTCCAGGCACCATGTGCCGTCTGTGGAGGCCGGGTCGCCTTCCCATCATTCTGCAGGCGTTCATAGAGGGTGTCGACAGCTTCACGGCATTCCAGGATGAAGCCGATATGCAGAATGTCGAAATGCTCGGGATAGAGGAAGCCTTCCAGTTTCCTGTCGAAATGATTGATGATCAGCACCAGGCCGTCTTCGTCCTGCATGATCGCCATCGTCGTCCCCCGTACGACGAGAGTATGAAGGCCGAAATAGCGCTCGAACATAGCCCGATCGGATTCCGTGTCACGGCTGTAAAGATTGATGTGGTTGAGTTTCATGATCGTGCCTTTCCAGAGAGAAGGCGGACACGAGCCGATCGCGATGCGGACAGCGACGACCGACCACGAACGAGGCCAATCCTCGTTGTGTCCGGCCATGGCCAAGAGCAGGTTCAAGTGCTCAAGCGTGACTGTCTCAAGAGAGACCGCAGGTTGTCACCATACCTGCATCGCTGTCTTTTTAGGCAGGAGCCACTCTAGAGCACGGCTTGAGCGCGTCAAGCGGCTTGAATGGGGCTCCTGCGCTCCCCGGTTTTGCGGCATACCGCGCCAGACCCATGGAGGTACCAGGCGCGCGCGCTGAGTGTAGATCCTGACGCAGCTGTGCCTGTCAGGAGAGAGGCACCATGGCGCGTCCGGAATGGGTGGTTCTTACCGCGTAGATCGATACGAGATCAGGCGGCAGCGCGCCTATTTCCGTGTAGAGGTCGATCAGCGGTGATCGCGCGCGATTTGCATGCAAAGATGAAACGTCAGCTGGCGTTGACGATCATCATCGCCCATCAAGGAAAATGTCATGTTAGCCAATCCCTCACTGAAGCGCATCTTCTACGCAGGGCTCATGGTGGGTGGTTATTTCCTTCTCCAGGCTGTCATGATCCTCCTACATGAGTTCACCCATAGTACGATGGGCTGGGCGCTCGGCTATTCCGGCACCCCCATGACCGTGGTCTGGGGAAATCTGATCACCATGCAGGGCTGGGATGAAGGTGTTCCCTATGACGCCTTGTTTCATGGGCGCGGACATAACGCCGAAGCCGCCATAGGCGGTGCGCCACTGGCGATGCACGGTATCTTGGTTGTCATCCTGATCTCGTGCCTGCTCCATGTGAGAGCATGCATCCGGCCCATTGTATTTTTCGCTCTTTACTGGTTTCTGATCCTCAACCTTGCTGAGCTCATCGCTTATCTCTGGATGCGTCCGTTCCTGGCGACAGGAGATACCGGTCGTTTCAACCAGGGGATGGATCTCTCGCCTTGGGGGCTTTTCGCCTGCGGTTCGCTTTTTCTTGCGGGGGCGCTTTGGGTCTTGCACAGCCGGATCTTGCCTGAAATCGCCTCCGGACTGGGGAGACAGCGCTGGGCGCAGATACTCGTCATAGCGGCCACCGGTTTTGTCTTGTTTCTGTGGGCGAGCGGACTGCGCTTACTCGTTCTCTACCCCGATCCGCTATGGCGTGTCGGATTAATCGGTCTGGCCTTGTTCATCGCGTGGCTGTTACTCGAACTGCCCAGGGCGAACGGGAAGCGCGTATCTGAATGACCCCCGCGCATTGCGGATCTCCCAGACCGGATCGATCTGTATCGTAATCCCTATCACGGGAGAGATCACTTGCGCTGGGGGGCTTGCCCATCCGTCAGGGTTCCAAGGAAGACAATGATTTTCTCGCGCTCTTCCGGCGTCAGGCTGGGCGATTTGCGCAGGCCGAAAGGCGCGTCGGTCTTGTCGATATTACCCCAATAGCGCCTTGGCAGATCGTCATTGAGCAGAAGAGTCCCGTCCGCTTGTCGCGGATAGAATTGAGACGGTTCAATGTCCCGTAGTTCATAAAAATCCATCACCTGACGCAGCGAGGTAAAGGCGCCGTTATGGAAAAACACCTTACGCGTAGCGCTGTTGCGCAGCGATGGGGTGCGGAAGAAGCCGCAATAGGCTTCGGTATGGCCGATATCCGCGCGGCCTGCCGCGCAGAGACCGAGATCGTAGCTGCCTTTCGGGGCGAGGGGGTTACGCGGAGCGGCGAGGGCTTCGTATTGATGGTCGGTAAAAAGCGGCGGTCTGCCTTCCTCATCGACCATGCTCAGATGGCAGGCGGCACAATTGCCTTTCGACGGGTCATTGAAAAGCCGCAACCCTTCGGCTTCGTCTCTTGTCAGACGGATTTGTCCCTCAAGCCAGGCATCATAGCGGCTCGAGTAAGGGTGAAAGTCTGGTGCTTCAATCTGATAGCGGGCCAGCGCGAAAAGCGCTTCAGCAATCAGCATGTCGTCCGAAGCATGAGCACCCATCAGGCGAAACAGAGCGGCACTATAGGGCGCATGGCGCAGGCGAGCGGCGATACCAGTGCGTGTCGCCGCCATTTCGCGAGCGTCGAAGAGCGGCCCGGCGGCCTGGCTTTGCAGCGTGTCGGCCCTGCCGTCCCAGAACAAACCGCCCTGCGGCACCATGGCCTGAGCCGAGACGCCGGTATTACTGGCCGATTTGACGCCTTTAGCGCTGGGCGGCGATGGGGGAGGCGGCGCCGTTTCGCTGGTGGCATTATCGGGGCCGACGCTGAAAGGCGGCTGGCGCTCGCGATAGGTGAGCGAAGGCACGGCGCGGACGCCGAATTTGTCCATCGCCACACCGCCCCTGGCGAAAGCCAGCGCGTTGTCCGGCGCGTAATGCGCACTCGGTACATGGCACGAGGCGCAGGAAAGCTGTCCAGATCCGGAGAGCGCCTTGTCGTAAAACAGCGCCTTGCCGAGTTTCGCCATGGCGGAGAGTGGGCTCATTGGAGGGCGGATCAGCGTGACCGGGCAGGGGTTGCTGCCGTCAGGCGCAGGCGCGCAGTCGCGCGCGAAAGCCTGGGGGATGGTCGCGGCGAGAGACCCGATCAACAGCGCCACCGTGATTAGGCGAGACCACGTGTGCGTGGCCTGCGCCTCGCCCTCATCCGTGCGCGCTGTCATCCACGAAAAATCAGAAAGCCTTGGGCGCTTCATGCAGGACTGACCCATCCCTCGGCGCAAGATAGAGCGGCGTGGCGTCCGGCTTGCTCTGAAAGTCGAACATCCCGTCCATATCCTGTGCGTCCTGATCGAAGGACCCTCCGCCGAGACGCGAGCCATCGAGCCAGTTATTCTCGATGAAGCGCAGTACGGAGCTCTGTGTCAGAAGTGTATGGTCAATGGCATTGCGCCTTGCCCAGGGCGACAGCACCAGAAGCGGGGTTCTTGTGCCGGGGCCGCAGCGGCCATTTGCCGGCTTGCCCTTCAGGCCGTTGGGGGCAGATCCCTTGCCGCACTGACCCGGTCCATCGAGCTGGTCTGCGGATGCGTCATGCGAGTTGTGCTGCACGGGAGTAAAGGCGTGATCATACCAACCATCGGAATCGTCATAGGCGATGACGATGGCGGTGTCCGTCCATTCCGGGCGTGACTGGATGAAATTGACCAGACGGACTACGCCCTCCTGCTCGTCGAGCGGGTCGGAATAGCCCGCATGGGCGTCCTGGAACGCCGGGAGTTTCAGGAAAGACACGGCAGGCATATGGCCAGCGCGCGTGGCGGCGATGAAATCCTCTAAATCGTACTGATGATTGGCGGGGTCTTTTGTCTTGCCGTCGGCGGCCATCGTCTGGCCGATGGCCTCGACGCCCGACGGTCGCAAGTGCTTCGGGTTGGATGTGCTCGGATAATACTGGAACCAGTTATGGTGGGGAATGTAGTCGACAACCGTCTGGGCCACGACGGTGGAATAGGTGGCGCGCTGGCACCCCGTCGTGCCATTGCGGTTATGTGTCGAGAGGTCGAACCCGGCCATGAAGCCGCCCCAGCTGATACCCCTGGCATTCAGCAGGTCGCCTATATTACGCCCCTCCATCCAGACCTGCTCCCCGGGGAGCGAACAGACATCGCCAGTCGGATCGATATCGTTGATCATGGTCATGCTGCCCTGCCCGTCCTTGATGAACGGTGAGGGCAGGGCCCGGTTCGAGGGCTTTTGGGCGGAGGCGGTGATATGCAACCCGTTGGTCTGTCCCGAGACGATCTCGAGTGCACCGGGCGTTGAGGGGCCGTAAGTGTCTGTGTAGGCGTTGTCGCTCATCGCGAAGCGTTGGGCGTACCGCCAGAGCGCTGTGACGGTATTGCCGTCAAAATATCCCATGACCTGACCGCGCGTGGCAAATGCCCCGACGCCGCCCGGTGAGCCTTTGCCTGTATGCAGCGGAAAGAGATCGGCCTTGCCGCCATTATAGGCCATCTGCTCGGCGGTATAGCCGTGGTTCTGGTCTGCCGTACTGGCCTGGCTGCGATCGAGCCGGAACGGCACGGAGGCGTCGGGCCCATTCGCCGGGTTCGTGTTGGGATTGGTTACCAGCAGATTGGACCGCAACAGCGTGTTGGCGGGTGGCGTTCCGAGCTTTGGCATGAATACCGGCTCGCCCTCCGGGTTTGATGCCTGGGGATAGGTCGCGAAATAATGGTCGAACGAGACGTTCTCATCGAAGATCACGATCACATGCTTGATTGGTGTTTTCGTCCGCAGGTCTGATGCGGATAGTGTTTTCACCGGTTCAGGCGCTGCGCGCGTCACGGTAGCCGGGCTGAGGCAGGTCAGAGTGAGAAGGGCAGCAGCAAGAGAGCGTATCGGACGAATCATGGTGTGGGGCGACAATACCTGTTCTGGATGGGGAGCCGCAGCCCCTCTCGCCTGCGCCACATGGCCGCAGGCGGAGGGGCCGCTCAGGGCTCAGGTCTGATCATCGTCGCGCAGCGTCTCTTCGTCCAGAGACATCAATGCGCCGCGACGCGACTGGAAGGAAATCGTGGCCAGTCGATGCTCCCGCCATGCGGCAACAAGCGTCTGACGCCAGCGATCCGAAGGGGCGTTGGGCGTGTCATGCTGAAGCTGAAGTTCCATTGACCTGCTCCTTTTTCCAGAAGAGTGCCGGGGTACGGCGTCTCGATAAAGGATTCATGCAAGGTGGTGTGTGACCGTTCCATGAATTCGCCCGGCCAGAGCGTCTGATCGCGACAAATGTTCCAGAAAGAAAGGTCAAAACAGGGGCTTGGCTCTGTTTTTCGATGTCCGACCAGCTCGGGCTGGTCCTCTGTCGGAGAACGGGATTATGGGGACGGAATGCCACAATCCTGTGACAGGGTCTCCACGCCCATTGCCTGTCCACACGGGCTGATGAAATGCTGGCATGAAACAAGGTGCGAGCAAGCACCGGGAGATGAACCTATGCCGTTGCCCTGTCATGTTCGTCAGGTCCCCTTGAATGCATCAGCGTCGGGGGATGATTGCTTTTCCTGGGGGCTGCCAGACGGGCGTGTCGGACTGATCAGAGGGCCCAAGGCACAGGCTTATGCGACGGAAAAAGGGCTGAAGGGTGATCTCTCACTCCCATCGGCCCTTGAGAAAATCCAGTCCCGAACCCCTATCTCTGTATGTCACGGTGATCTGGATTTGCCCGGAAAGCTGTGCAGCGTCGAGGAAGTCTTGCCGCCATGTCCCTATCCAAAGCTTGGAGCGTCCGACAAAGAACGTGACGCCTTTCGCAAGGCGCAGCGTTTCAGCATTGTCGCCCTAGCTGTGGAAAATGAAACTGACAGGCTTCTGGCTCAGGCCTATCTGGACCTCACAGGCAAGAGCATCCCGATCATCGATCTGCGTGGGATCGATTTCATAGAGAAACTCGCCCAGGCTCGTCGGGCTTTGTGCGGCTTCATGGCACGGCGCCTGACCAAGGATGCCTATATTCCCCGCTTCCAGCCACAGAGGCTCGGGGAAAGTGAGGCGGTTGGGCCGGAAGTGTCCCGATATTACGGCGCACCCTTCATGCCGGTCTCGATGGACTGGCCGCACTGGTGTTACGACGGGAAGACCGGCCCCTGTCTTTTTCACAGTCAGTATCGGTGGGCCGACCTTCCTGAGCCCATCAGGGCATGCTTGCCAGCGGGGATAGAGGCCTTTCTGGTTTTTGTGAATCCGATTATCGAGGACTGGCCCCGGCTCCCTGACAACCCGCCAATCACCATTCGTTTCGTCCGCAAGGGCGAGCCGAGGGTATTGCGCTCCATGCCTGTCAGCGGGGATCTCGAACCGCCTTGTGGGAGGAAAATCACGGCGTTCTGCAAGACACGCGATACGGGGATTCTCATGGAATACGAGTCCCGGCCCGATGCGAGGGCAGAGGACAGCGATCTCGTGACGGCGCTTCGATGGTTGGGTTCGGACGCTTTGATGGAGGCAGACGCAGCGCATAGTTTCCTCCTGAGAGGAGAGGAAAGCGCGGTTCCACCCGCCTCGCCCTTGCTGAACTGGGAAGGAGACAAGTTTTTGGGAGAGCCGAACTGGGTTCAGGGCGCCGACTATCAGACCACACCGGATGGCGCTCCAATGATCGCTTTCCTGCACATCGCGAATGATGGAGTGCCGAATCTCAAGGCGCCGCCCGAGGCTCTCTCTCGCTATGGAGCAGGGATCGTGTGGCTGCCCGAGCAGTGGAGACAAGACCAGTCCTATGAGTCCCAGATCAGGATGACCTGGGAACTGGGTTGAATCGCCTTCGATCCTGTCTCACAGGCGGGTTTCAATTGAAGCCCGCCGAGACACCGGCGAAGACGCCAAAACCGTCACCCGGCTGAAACACCGAGAGTTGCTTGCCTGCGGCGATATAGCCCGGCACGACGATCGAGGCGTAATGGGTGTTGGCGAGATTGTTGAAGGATAGGAAGACCTGACGATGTTTGTGCGGCCATTCATATCCGATGGTCGTGTTAAAGATATGGTAGGAGGGCGCGTAATAGGTGTCGTCATAGGAGCCGGAGACCTTGGACGAGACCTGTGTATTGAAATTGGCATAGAGCCCGTTCTTCAGGTCGAGGCGTATTTCCCCCTGATAGAAATGGGCCGGGATGCCGGGCAGGGCATTATGGCCGAACACCGCGTCATGCTTGAAGTGAAAATCCTGCCAGGTATAGGACTGGCGCAGGCCGAGCTTGCCACCTGACCATTTGACGAGATCGGTTTCCAGCGAGGCCTCGACACCCTGATGCGTCGTCGGGCTGGCGTTGGAATAGGTGGCCGCACCGTAAAGCTGGGAGAGGGGCGTCATGACCGAAAGCAGCTCGTTGCGTACGTCCGAATAGTAATAGGAGACGCTCCAGCGATTGTTTTTCCACTCTCCCCGTGTGCCGGCTTCATAGGTCGTGGCGGTCTGGTTATCAAGCTTTACCCCCGAGGCATTGAGTCCTTGTGCCGGACCGGAGGTGTAGAGCGCGCCTGACAGAAGCTGCCAGTCATTGGGCGGCTGAAAGCTGCGGCTGACATTGCCGTAAATCGAAACATGGGGCGAAATCACGTAGCGAAAGCCGCCACGTGGCGTAAAGCCAAGTCCGGAGGTGCCGACAGAGCTCTGAGTGGGATAGGTGACCTCGGTCGAACGCTGCACGAAATCGAGCGCACCGGCCGCCGTCAGCCAGAAATTATGGAAGAGCTCAAAATTGTTCCGGATATGAAAGTAATTATCGGTGCCGCCGTAATTCGAATGGCGCAGCACGGTGCCGAAGGGGATTTTGGCATAAATGCCGGTATTGGTGCGTGAACGATTGGTCTGCCAGGCTTCCAGATCGGTATAGGTATCGATCCCAAAAAGCGTCTCGCTCTTATGGCCCCACAGCCTGTCATCGCGACTATAACGCAGCACGCCCGCGACCGTTTTGTAGCCCCAGCGCTGGGCCGTGGCCGTATTTTGGATATCGATCGGCGCATCCTGATAATCGAAACCGAGTTCGAGTTTGGAGCGGTCATCGATCCGGATCGTGGTCATGTCGCCATAGAATTTGCTGCCGGGCTGGATGCGATGACCATGCAGCGTGGCATAAAGCGCCTGAGCCTGTTTCGGGTTGGTCTCGATCTGGTCGCGGGTCAGATAGCCCGGATAGCCGTTCTGCGTCTGGCGATAGCGGAAGAAAAGGCGTGTCGAGACGTTGTCGCTGAAGCGGTAGCCGTAATTCGCGTTAACGCCGAAGCTGCTTGCGGCTGTCTGGGCCTGATAGCCGCCGCGATAGGATTTGGTGACGCTGATATAATAATCGGACTTGCCGATGACGGCGCCGGAGCTGATCTGCTGCTTGTTGTAATTGAAGCTGCCCGCCTCGACACGCGCCTGGAAATGATCTGCCGTATAGCCAGTAGGGGCCACGTAATTGATTGCGCCGCCAAGCTGCAATCCACCGTAATCGAAGGCATTCGCTCCGCGCAGAACCTCCGTATACTGAATGCCCAGCGTTTCAAAAAGCTCATAAGGCGTGCCTGCCGGGGTGGTGACCGGCAGACCGTCAAACATCAGCAGAATACCGGAGCGGAAATAATTCGTGCCTGTCTGGATGCCCGAGCCACGGATGGACAGACGCAGCCCGTCGCCGCCGCCGGAGCTTTGGGCAAACACGCCAGGCTGAAAGGCCAGCAGATCGGCATTGGTCAGATTGCGGCTGCGCAAAACCTCTTTCGAATTGATGACCGAGACCCCACCCGGCACCGTATCGAGCTGCCGTGCCGCGGCAGCAGCGGGGGAGAGGCGACGTTGCGAGACTGTGATGGATTCCGCCTTGCCTGCCAGATGCGAGGAGCGTTTGGGATGCGCGACACCGGTACGGGGGGCTCCGGCTTGGGCGCGTGCCGTGTCGTTCACAGGCTTGGTGGCGGCATAGGCCGGGGCGACAGACCCAAGGCCGCCCCCAGCCAGAAGGGCAAGAATGGAGGCGCTGGAAAGATGGCGTCGCGCGGAGAGGAAGCCCGGCACAGGGCGAGACAGGGGGCGCAGGGCGAAGTCAGATCGGTGGCGATGTTTCATGGGGTCGATATCCGGAGAATGGGGTCGTGAGCGCGTAAAAAGGTGCGGAGAAGCCTGGTCGGTGAGGCGGTTCAGGATGCTTGGGTGGGGATGGACATCGCATGGACGGGTGTAATGACTGCATGGGATCGTTCTTCATGAATTTACTCATTTCTGGTCGTTTAATGCGGACGGAGATCGGCCATTCCCGGTCAGGGCGAGCCATTTTTCCGGGAAGTTCAGCGCATGGGGTTGGAAGGGCAGAGCCGTTCAGGGGCCGACATACTGCGTGGTTCGGCGCGCACCCGGCGCAAGGCGGGGTCGGCATCGGCGTCGTATCCGAAGACTTCCCATCTCAGGACAAGATGAAGAGCGATGCCAAAAACAGGCGCAATCAGGATGACCCAGAAGATCTGCGTCCCAAGGCTCGTATAGAGCCCCGGCAACGCCCACATGGTCAGCGTCCCGCCAAACCCTGCGATGAAATTGGTAAAGCCGATGCCCGTCCCGCGCAGTTCTGTCGGGTAGCTCAGGGTTGGATAGACCATCTGCTGGCATCCTGGGCCGAAACCCTGCGCGAACAGGAACAGGGCAAAACCGGTCATGACCAGCCAGATTCCGGCATATGAGTGCGGCGTGCCGATGACCGCCAGAAGGGCGATGCCTACAATCTGCATCGCGTACCCTGCCAGCGTAATCGGTCGCGAGCCGAAGCTCCGTGTCAGGCGCACGCCAAGCAACCCACCCGTCAGGGCAAAGACCAGATTGAGCAGGATCGAGACACTGAGCACCTCGGTACGATTCATGTGCAGCATCGTTGCGAGCAGACTGGGGGCGCCGAAGGCAATCGCGGCATAGGAGGTTGCGCTGACGAGCTTCATGCCGATGATCAGAAGCGTGCGCGGCAGGAGTGGCCTGCGGAGCAGGGAGAAGGGGCTTGGAGGGGCCTCGGGTTCAGGAGCCACGGTGATATGAAGCACCGGATCGACCCCATGGGTGACGCGCAGGATGGCGGCGGCCTTTTCCAGATCGCCATGACGCGCGATCCAGAGCGGGGATTCGCTCATATAGCGGCTGCGTACCAGAATGATGATCAACGCCGGTACAGCGCCAAAGCCGAGCGAGGCGCGCCATAGCCAGTCGGGATGGCCTGCCGGGACCACCGCATTCAGCGCAAAGACCAGAAGGAAGCACGCGGATGAGGCCGCATACCAGGTCGGGCACCAGGCCGCGGCGCGCCCCGCCTTGCTGCCCTTGCCGGTGAGCTTGGAAAATTCCGAGAGAAACGCCATGGCGACGGGCAGATCCATCCCCACGCCGAACCCCATGGCGAAGCGGGCCAGAATCAGGATGCTGGCGGTCGGGGCCGCAGCGGCCACGAGGGCTGCGATCACGAAGCAGGCCATATCGGCCATGAACACCGCGTAGCGTCCGATCCTGTCGGTCAGCCAGCCGCCTGTGATGCTGCCCACGATGGTGCCGGCACTCATGGCGGCGGCGACCATGCCGGTTTGCGAGCCCGTCAGGCCAAAATGCTTCTGCACATCGCCAATGCCGTAGGAGAGGGTGGTCAGGTCGTAGGCATCGAGGAACACGCCCCCCAGAGCGAGCAGGACGATGATATTCGCATGTCCCTTGCCAGAGGGACCACGATTGACAAGGGCAGCGATATCCTCGGCAGAGCGGATGACAGGGCGCTCGGGCGGATGCGGGGGCAGGGCGCTCATGATCGAACCTCATCGGGAACGCGCTGGTGCGCGGTGTTCAGTTCTGCGGCGAGCTGGCGCGCCACGGATTGGGCGTTCTCGGTCACTTCCGGCAGGCCCATCAACTCCCCGAACGTCCCGCGCGAGAGCGGCCCGGCGATCAGCAGGGTCGCTGTTTTCTGTGTGGTTTCCCTGGCGGGAAGGGCGTGATGATTGGGGCCGGTATGCAGCCCGAGCCCGGTCGGGTCCGGGGCGATATGGCCTTGCTCTGCCAGAGCACGCAGGAACGGCGTGTTAGGGATGATACCTGCATGATCGGGACCGGTCGTATTGACCACATGATCGACAATGAGCGTCTCAAGGGTTTCCCCGCGGAACTGGAGCGTCAGGGCAATCCCTTCCGAACCTGCCTTTGCCTCGATGACACGCGCCGCCCGGGCAGACAGGCGCTTCGAGGCAAGGTGTCGTGTCAGGATCGCGTCGATCTGCGGGGCAATGCGAAAGCGGTGCACATCCCAGAAGGGGCGCAAATGGCGGATGAGCTTTTTGCGCTCGGGAAGATCGAGCGCCGCCCACAGCTTACGTCCCTGTTTGCGTGTGGCATCGATGATCTCGTGCCAGGAGAGATCGGGATGGTCGCGCAATGCCGCTCGGACAGTGCGCAGCAGGCCCAGAGCCGTGGGCGCGGATGCAAGATGCAGGATATCTGAGAGCGCCGAGGCCTCTGCCGCATGGGCGCGCGGGCGCAGGCCGCGTCGCGAAACGGCAAGGATCGGCCCTTGATGGCCGCGGGCCTCGAGGCTCGCCACAATATCGGCCATGGTGAGTCCAGTACCAATAATCGCCACGCGATCCTGCGTCGCGATCCGTGCCAGGGCGTCGTCGCGCCAAGGATTGGCCACGACACGTGCCTCCTGTGCCAGAGGGCGCAAGGCAGCGGGCAAGGCCGGGGCCGGATGGGTGAGGGCGATCACGACATGGGACGCGGTCAGGCCTTCCCCCTCGCTGAGGGTGAGAGCCCAGTGCCCGTTGCGTCGTACCATTCCTGTCACAGCATTCCGCAGATGCACCAGTCGCCCCGCCTCGAGAGAAGGGGCGATGCGTGCTGCCAGATACTGACCGAACTGGGCCCTTGCGGGGTAGAGATCGCCTGAGGGCAGAAAGGCGTCCGGATCTGTCGCAGCGAGTGCGTCGAGATCGAGCCAGGCACGAAAATCGCCGGGCACGGCAGTGTCGAGGCTCATCCGCGCGGCGGGCACGTTGATGCGATGCTGCGCATCGCGCGTACCATAGGCCAGCCCGGCCCCGAGCTGCGCGCGTGGCTCGATGATCGCTACCGCGCCTGCCCCGAGATCGGGACGCTGGCGCAGCAGGTGAAACGCCACCATGGTGCCGGTCGCGCCGCCGCCGATAATCGCGACGGGATAATGAGGGAGCGTGTCGGACATTATGAGGCCGATACCCGCCCGGGACGATGGCTGCCTGCAATCGTCTCGCCGAACGGTCCCATATTGCTGCTGGCCCTCTGCGTCCGCACCGGGTGAGCTGTGGGCAGAAGCGGCAGCACCAGTTCACCGAAGCGATAGGCCTCTTCCAGATGCGGATATCCCGAGAGGATGAAACTGTCGCATCCCGCGCGGCGGTATTCGTCGATGCGCTCGGCAATGGTGGCGGGGTCTCCCACCAGCGCCGTGCCGGCACCGCCGCGTACCAGCCCGACACCGGCCCAGAGATTGGGGCTGATCTCCAGCTTGTCGCGTCGGCCGCCATGCAGGGCGCTCATACGGGCCTGCCCAACGGAATCGAGCCGCGCGAAAACGGATTGCGCTTCCGAAATGGTGGCATCGTCGAGCTTGGAGATCAGTCGGTCGGCCTCGGCCCAGGCCTCCTGCGTGGTCTCGCGCGCAATGACATGAAAGCGTATACCAAAGCTCACCTCGCGCCCGGTCTTTGCGGCGGCCTCGCGCACGCGGCTGATCTTCTCACGCACGAGAGCTGGAGGTTCGCCCCAGGTGAGATATTTGTCCACGCGCCGCGCCGCGATATCGATCCCGACATCGGAAGAACCACCGAAATAGAGCGGAGGGCCGTTTTCCTGATGCGGTGGGAAGAGAAGGCGTCCATCGGCGATACGGAAATGCGGGCCTTCATGCTCGACGGTTTCGCCACGCAGCAGGCGGGAATAAATGTCGAGAAACTCGTCCGTGATTGCATAGCGCGTGGCATGGTCATGAAACAGCCCGTCACCGCCATTCTCGCGCGGATCGCCGCCAGTCACGACATTGATCAGCAAACGCCCGTTCGAGAGCCGGTCGAGCGTAGACGTCATGCGCGCGGCCAGGGTAGGGGATTGCAGACCGGGGCGCACGGCCACGAGAAATTTCAGACGTTCCGTCGAGGTGATGAGCGAGGACGCCACCACCCAGGAATCCTCGCAGCTTCGCCCTGTGGGCAGAAGGACGCCGTAATAGCCAAGCGAGTCCGCCGCACGCGCAATCTGCTGGAGATAGGGCAGGTCGACCGCGCGGCCGCCCTCGCTTGTACCGAGATAGCGGCTATCGCCATGGGTCGGCAGGAACCAGAGCACGTTGATCTTTTCCGGCGCCGAGAGGGCCGCAGAACCGCCGAAGGACGAGACACCTTCCGGCGCACGGGCGATCGGGGAGGATGAGGATGCGAAGGCAGGCAGGCGGGTCATGGCAGGGCGCTTTCTTTCTGCACGGTCTGTTGCCGACCGCTTGACGCTGAATCGGTTATGGGGAGGGGGGCGTTCTGGCCGGTCCCGGTAGGGCCGGGCCATGACGCAGGGTCACTGCGATACAGGGCAGCGGGATGGGTGTCGGGCAACCGGTCTCGCCCCGTGAGCCGATGGCGCAGTGTCTCGCCCTGCACAGGGGCGGGAGGAAGCCTGCCGCGACGGCGCAGTTCCGGTGCGATCAGTGTGGCATAGTCATCGAGGGTTTCGTGGCTGTGATACTGGCGCAGATTGATGCCATCGATCCCGTCCTCATCCAGCCAGGTCTCGATGTCATCCGCAATCTGCTCGGGCGTGCCCGCCCGGAAAAACCGCCCCTCATCGAAGCTGGCAATCTGGGCGAGGGCGGCACCGATTGTCTGCTCGGCACCGAAGCGACGGCCCATATTGCCCAATGCGCGCCCGCTGCGGGCCAGAGCCTCACCCAGCGTCAGGGACGGATCGAACTGGCGCAGATCGATCTCCGCCTGGGCATGAACCAGGGCGCCTTCAACGGAATAGAGCGCGCGATAACGGGCGAGCTTGGCCTGGGCCTCCTCCTCGGTATGTCCGGCAATCAACCCGGCCATCACATAGAATTTCAGCTCGGCGGGGTCGCGCCCCTGGGCGGCGGCGGCCTCGCGGGTGCGGGCGATGGCACGACGCACCTCCTCCTGCGTCCTGCCCCCGATGAACACGGCCTCGGCGTGACGTGCGGCGGTTTTCAGGCCACGTGGCGAGCCGGTCGCCTGAAACAGCACGGGGGTGCGCTGCCGCGTGGGCTGCACCAGATGGGGGCCTTCGACGCGGAAATGATCGCCCTCGTGATGGATGTGGCGCACACGCTCGGGATCGGCATAGCGGTCACCCGCGCGATCCTCGATGACCGCATCGTCTTCCCAGCTGCCCTCCCAGAGCTTGTAGAGGACTTCGAGATATTCATCCGCCCGGTCATAGCGGCTGTCATGTTCCAGCTCGCCATCTAGGCCGAAATTGCGCGCGGCATTGGGCAGATAGGAGGTGACGACATTCCATCCCACCCGTCCCTCGGTCAGCAGATCGAGCGTGCTCATGCGCCGCGCGAAAGCGAAGGGCGGTTCATAGGTGGTCGAAAACGTGGCCGCAAAACCGAGCGTGGTGGTCACGGCTGCCATGGCGGGGATGAGCGAGAGCGGATCGAGATTGGGGATCTGAAGCCCCAGACGCAACGAGGCGTCCAGACCGCCGAAACGATCATAGATCCCGATCACATCGGCAAGAAAGATCGCGTCCATACCGGCCTGTTCGGCCTTGCGCGCCGTGTCGAGCCAGAACGCCATTTCGCCGAAGCGGTGGCGGTTATTCCCCTCCTCGCGCCACATGCCGTGCACGATATGGCTCACACAGGCCATTTCAAACAGATTGACGTGCAGGGTCTTGCGGGGGGCGAGCGGGGAATGGGTCATGCGGCGTCTCCCTGACGGTTGGCCTCGGCGAGGCGACGCAGCCCGTCACGATAGGGCGTCCACAGGCGTGTGCCGTTCAGGGCAACATCGCCAAGCTCGCGCTGGCGTTGGGCTGCTGGGTTATGAGAGGCGAGGGTGCGGGCATTGCGCCAATGGCGGTCGAGCCTCAGCGTCTCGGAGGTGGCCGACGCCCCTCCGACCTCGAAGAGAAGAGTGGCCGCCTCGAGCGTCTGCTGGGCGATGATCTGCTGCGCCTTGAAGATCTCCTCCTGGGCGCGCTCGATGGCGTTATCATCGTGATTGCCCGCAAGGAAGAGCGGCTCGATGGCCTCAAGCGCGCGCGCCCCTTGATCGGCCAGCACTGCAGTCGAATAGGCGAGAGAGGACAGACGCCCCACCACGCCCTGCACCACGGGATCATGTTTCTGCACTGATTTGCCGGGCACGCCGAAAACACGCTCGCGCGGTCGTACGAAAGCCAGCGCATCACGCAGCACGGCCTGGGCGATGCCGGCCAGAGTGGTGTTGTGGAATTGCTGGTAATAGGCGCCGAGAAAAGGCTGGCTGGGCGGCGTGTCGGCGGGGGCACGCTCGACGATCTGGGCGGGGGCGATAGCGACCTGCTCGAAGAGGGTCGTGCCACTGCCCGTCAGGCGCTGGCCGAACCCGTCCCAATCATCCACGCGTGTCACACCCGGTGCATCGGCAGGCACCAGTACGCGGACGCGGTCGCCCGCCAAACTGGCCCAGACGATGATCCAGTCGGCATAAAGCGTGCCGGTAGAGTAGTATTTACGTCCGTTCAGAACGAGACCGTTCGGTCCGTCTGTCACCTCGGTGGTCACGCTGGTCTCATTGCCGCGCTCGGCCATGGCCGCACCGAAAATCTGGTTGTCGCGTATCAGACCGCGCCACCGCTCGGCATCGGGCAAGCCCGCGCGTAGTGTTTCGACAAAGGCGAAATGCGCGCGGAAGATCTGCGGGATGTTGGAATCCGCACTGGCGAGGTCACGCAATACGCGGAACGTATCGGTCAGCCCGAAACCAAGCCCGCCTCGTTCCGACTCAAGACGCAGGCGCCCAAATCCGGCATGCGCGAGCGTCCTGACAACCGCTTCGGCTGGCTGCCTCTCGCGGTCTCGTCCGACGGCGCCTTCAGAGATGGAACGAAAATGTTCTGTGAAATCCATGACACCAATCTCACCGAGGATCATAGCGGGAAAGCTATTTCACTTTGATAAACGTTATTATTTTGAAATAACAAAACGGAATGACATGCTCTGTCAACGATGATTCTCGTTAATTTTGAAAACCACTATAAAAAACAGTGCAAATGGAATGGTGTAAATGAAATGGTCTGGCCTTCCTGGTCCGGAAGCAGGACAGAATGCTTCGAGCCATGATGCGGGACGAGGAAGGCTGATCGATCAGGCCCGTTGCGACATTTCCGAAGGGAGATTTTGACGTGGCAGCGCTTTGCAGCATTCCCGCAACGCGAAAAGGAGCGCTAGAAGAGAGAAGAGACGCTGACGGGCAAGGAAGGAGACAGGCAGATGGCGGATGAAGCCTATCTCGGGGAATGGAAAGCCGCGATCAGCCGGAATACCGGAGCGCTCTATCTCGCGATTGTCGAGGCTATCGCGCATTCGATCCGAAAGGGAGATCTGCAGGAAGGGGAGAAACTGCCGCCCCAGCGGGTCATTGCGACGCGGCTTGGTACAAATCTGAGCACAGTGACCCGGGCGATCTCCGAGGCCCAGAAGCGCGGCCTGCTGGATGCCACGATCGGACGCGGAACATTCGTTCGGATCAATGCCGGTGAGGGGTCCTGGCGGCAGACCGATGCAAGTGTCATCGATCTGACAATGAATTCGCCACCCTTGCCACGTGACCCCGCATTACAGGCCATGATCCAGGGAGAGATCGGCGCGATCTTTCGCCATCAGGATGTGCAGTCTGTCATGTCCTATCGTGTTACAGGCGGAACGCAACAGGACCGGCAGCTTGCGGCACAATGGTTGCAGCCCGTTCTCGGCCGCCGTCGTGCGGGGGAGATCCTGATCGTGCCCGGTGCCCAGGTAGCGCTTTCTGCCATCATGAGTTCTCTCGTGAAGCCGGGTGAGGCCATCGTCACGGATCAGTTGACCTATCCGGGAATGCGGGCGATCGCGGCGCAGCTTGGTTACGTGTTGCTCGGCACGGAACAGGACCATGAGGGGCTGATCCCCGAGGCACTGGACGAGCTCTGTGCCCGACATCGGCCGCGCGTCCTTTATTGCACCCCGACCCTCCACAACCCGACCACAGCAACCTGGTCAGTCGACCGTCGCGAGGCGGTTCTGGCCATTGCGCGCCGACATCAGGTGCAGATTGTCGAGGATGATCCCTACAGCCTGTTGCTCAAGGCGCCACCGCCAACCCTAGCCATGCTCGATCCATCACGGGTGCTCTATGTGGCGACCCTTTCCAAGGTGCTCAGTCCCGGATTGCGTACGGCCTATATCGTCCTGCCAGGCGCAGAAATGACGCGGCGTATCACGGCGGGAGTCAGGGCGATATGTCAGGCCAAGGCGGGGCTTCTGGACGCCCTCGTCTCACGCTGGATCGAGACCGGACTTGCCCAGCACTGCCTGCGTAGTATCCGGGACGAACTGACCCAGCGTCACCAGACCCTGCGCCAGATCATGGGAGCGCGCGTGGCCGATAAAAGCCCGAGCCCGCATGTCTGGCTGCCTCTGCCGGAATGGTGGAGCAGTGCCGATTTCGTGGCTTTCGCGCGCCGTCAGGGCCTCGCTCTCGTGCCGAGTTCGGTCTTTGCCGTCAACGGGCCCCCGCCTGCCGCCGTGCGTATGGCGCTGGGGAGCGCGCCCGATCTGGCGGGGCTGCGTGAGTCTCTCATCAGTCTGCGTTCCGTACTTGATTATCGTCCCGCCATAGGTTTTTCCGACATCGTCTGAAGCGAGACGAAGTGATGTTGCGATCACGAAAAAGAGAGAATAAAAGGCAATATTTTCAATGGAATGGATGGATCAGGGAAAAATGTTTCGTCTTGTTCGGGTGATTGTACCGTCTTGTCGTCATCAATCCCGATGAAGATCGCCCATTGATTTCATTGTATGGTGATGTTGACCAGACAATTTTTTGCATCAGGCGTCAAATTCGGGCATGGTGCCTCGAACTTCCCGCAGGGCCATACGGGTATTGCGGGGCAGAAAATCGGAACTTGATATTCCTTTGGCGCCGGACCGGTCGATCAATGCCGACGCCTCTCTCACGGAGAGCCAGAATGAGCGCAGAACTCGCCAACCCGACTTTGGAAATGCAGGAAAAATCGGCCCTGCGTCGCTTGCGCTATCGTATGGGGGCCATGGTGGTCGGTGTGCTGATGTTCCATGTCTGCCTCGCCTGGGCCATTGCAGGCACGTCGGTCGACATGCAGGATCATTTCCACACCAATTTCTGGGCGCTAGGGGCAACGCTTTTCTGGGCGATCTTCGCCGTCTACAACATGAGCGTTTCGTGAGCGGAGCGTACGAGACGCCATTAGGTTATCCCGCCCGCGCCTGATCGCTTACCGGAGAGGCAGCCGCGATCACCTCCCCATAAAGCTGCTCATAGGCGTCGATCATGCGGTCAAGGGTGAAACAGGAAGTCACCCTCCCTCTTGGTCTGCGACGCTCGATCGTTCGCGCTTCCCGAATGGCGCAGGCGAGGGCTGAAACATCCTGTGCCGGCGCGAAACGCCCTGCCTCGTCGCCGATGATTTCGCGCGCAGCTCCCTGATCGAAGGCCGCAATGGGAAGGCCACTCGCCATGGCCTCGATCGCTACCAGGCCGAACGGCTCATCCCAGCACGGCGTGAAGAGAAACAAGGCCGCCTTGCGCATTTCGAGCGAGAGGGCCGCGCCGTCAATCACCCCCTCATAGGTGATGTTGTCATCGAGATAGGGCGCGATCATCGTGTCGAAATAGGCCTGATCTTCCATATAGCCGAAGAGCTTGAGCCCAATACCAGCCTGACGCGCTGCCTGAACGGCGTGATGCGGCCCCTTATTGGCGGTGATGCGTCCACTCCATAAAGCGTGATCTCCTGCCCCTGAAGAAAAGGGCCAGAGTGTCGGATCGATGCCGTTATGCACCACGGTGCTGTAGGGCGGTACGCCATCGGGCCACCAACAGAGATTCTGCCGGGCTGAGGTCACCGTCGCACGGTGGGTAGTACAGACCGTGTCCCGTACCACGCCATGGATCGCCTCAAAGGGGGGAACATGCAAAGATGTCAGGCAGGGCAGACCGGTCCGGCGCGCTTCCTGCAGGATGAAGCGATGCAGGGAGTTGTTGTGCACCACGTCGAACGCGCCGCTGAAAATGCGGTGACGGGCCGCGCCGAAATGTCGGTCAAGCAGCGGGTAGAGCCGCGGGTCGGGCGTCGCGTTTTCCCATGGATAATCCCGATCGTAGTGTACGGGCAGGATCGGGTCGATGGTGAAGCGTGCGTCACTGTCTCCCGCAGCGAAAAGCGTGACCTGGTGGCCACGTGCCTCCAGCCCCCGGGCCAGATGAAAGCTGTGCGCTTCCATCCCGCCTTTGAAGGGTTCTGCAATGGGATGCCTCGGATGTGCGACAAGCGCGATCCGCAGCCTGCGGCTCATTCTGCGGCCATGGTTATGGGGGCGACAGTAATAGGCTGGGCTTCTCTCTCACGCGCCTCCAGAATTCTGATGACCGAGGTCGTATTGGCATAGGGCTGGTGGCTCTGCTGTCCCGTCAGCGCCAGATCTCCGGCATCCGGTGCGCGCAGAATGCGGATGGGGCGACCCGGCGTATCATCGATCAGCCCCATGAGCCTGAAGGCATGCAGCCAGTGCCCCATCGTGCGGTAACCCCATTTGCGCTCGAAGAGCTCCGCATTGCGCACAACCGTTTCCAGATGGTGCACGGGCGGCATGTGGTGGGCGTGATGCTGGTGGTAGACCCGCGCGCCATTGACCCAGGCGAGCTGTCCTCCACCCAGGGTATAACCTTTCGCGTAATCCGTGTCCTCGCCGCCATAGCCGGTAAAGGCTTCATCGAACCCACCGGAAAGATCGAAACGCTCATGTCGTATCGCGAAATTCAACGACCAGAAGCAGCGATAATCAGGGCAGGGCTCGACCCCATGCGCAGGTGGTCCGCGTCGATCGGAATGCCGCTCGCAGACCTGCTCGAATGCTTCGTAGCTCCATCCCGGAGAGGCGGTGTTCGCAGGGAGATACTGCACCTCTCCCATCAACAGCGCATCGTGCGTGTGCAAGGCGTCACGATATTCGCGCAGACACTCTGGTGCCGGGATACAATCGATATCCAGAAAGACCAGAAGCTCACCACATGCGACTTGCGCAGCCTTGTTGCGCGCCTCGGCCAAGCGTAACCGATCCGTCTTGATACGGATCTGCCGTACCGGAAAGGGCATTTCCGGGAGGGCCTCATACAGGTTGTCCTGCATGACGGCGATGATCATTTCATCAGGCAGAACAGTCTGGCGTGACAGGCCGAGCATCATATTGGCCAGATGGGCGGCGCGCCCTTTCGCGAGGGTCAGCACTGAAATTGTGGTCATGGCAGCAATATCTCCCGGGTGATGTCGGTGTGATCATTCCAGAAACGCGCAATCAGCCCCTCGATCCAGAGCGCTGTGCGTTCGGCGGGGCGATCGTCGATGGCGGCGCGTTGCAGGTCTGGGGCGTGGCGCGCGTAGGCTTCCGCCAGAGCCTGTGTCCATGCCATGCCCGAGGCGGGCAGATGGGGGCGTGTGACGGCCATCTGGGCGGATTCCAGACATTCCGCCTTACGGTGCTGCTCATCGAAATAGCGCCATTCCGGTATGGCGAGCCAGGGCTTGCCCGCCGCCAGAATCTGCTGGCAGGTCGTGTTACCCGTGCTGGCGATGATGCAGTCGGCCGCCGCCACGTAATCGGCGGCATTGCCGACCCAGCCGTGATGCTGGAGGTTACCCGGCTCGGTGGCATGCCAGTCGCGCTGCATGGCTCCGATGGTGAGCCATAGCGCCTCTGGTCGATGACGTGCGCCCACCGTGATAGGAGCCTCGCTCATGCCGGTGCCTCCCCCACCAGACATCACGAGGATGACCTCGCGTTTGTCATCGATACCGAGGCGACGGCGTGCGATTTCCTTCTCAGGCAGGATATCCGCCTTGCCGAGCCCCCCTGCAAAGAAGATGCGGCGGCGCAGTTGGGCATCCCATTCGGGTTGAGCCAGCCGCTCGGAAAAAGGTGCCAGAAGGCCAATGGCGCCGTCATAGGCAGCCTGATGGCCCTCATCGCTGCGATCACCGTGCTGGAGCACCTTGATGTGGGGAACGCTGCAGAGGCGGCTGAGCTGAGCGATCTCGGCTGAGACATCGCAAATCATGAGCGCGGGATCGGCCTCAGCAAACCATGACACGATCTCACCCATGGCCTTGCGTATGCCCGGCCAGCCGAGGGGCGCGCAATGGAGGGTGCGCGGCGTGGGTATGTCAGCCAAAGCCGGGTTTTCCTGGCCTGTCGCTTCGAAAAGCGACGGGATGCGGGTCAGGGAAACATGCGCCGGCAATTCGCCGAAGAGGTCATCACGCGCGCAGAACAGCCTTACAGGGCGGGTTGTAGGCAGGGCATTGACGACGGCCATGCAGCGCTCGGCATGACCACGCCCCTGATGATGAACGAAATAGCCGACAGGTCTGTTCACGGGCGGCCTCCAGGTGTTCCCGCGATATCGGCGAGGGCAAAGGGAAGGGGGGCAATGTCAGGCACAAGATCGACACGCCCGGAGGGAAGAGCCGCATTGCGCGACGGATATGCGCCCTCCGTACGGCTCATGAGATCGCGATAGAAATCGATCGACCCGCGCGCGAACCCTTCCCATCCGAGACGGGTCTCGGCCTGGCGCGCGTTCTGCGCCAGGCTGGACCAAATGGCAGGCCTGTCGATAATGCGGTGCAGGGCACCTGCCAGCGCAGCTTCCGATTCAGGGGAGATCAGGATACCATGCCCCAGACTGCCAATGATATCGACGGGGCCGCCCTGATTGGTGGCTATGACCGGCAGGCCGACACAGGCCGCCTCCAGCAGAGTCAGGCCGAAGGGCTCGTGACGTGCAGGATTAACGAAAACACCGTGGCTGCGGGCGGCGAGGCGATAAAGTCCCGCGACATCATCCGCTTCATGACGTCGAGGAAGCGCGAAACGATCCGCCAGGCCATATTCGGATCTGATCTCCCGCAGCGTGTCGATCACACGCGCTTCTTCCGAGCCCGCGATCAAGCCGCATTGCTGTCCGGCCAGGATCACCAGATTGGCTTTTCTCTGCAACTCCCGGTCTTGCGCATAGGTCCGGGCGAGAAAGGCGAGATTCTTCTTCTCAACCGGTCGGGCGATGGCAAGAATAAGCGGCCGCTCTGGAGCCTGAAGATGACCCTCTATAAATTTCATCCCGTGATCGGCGGTGCCGGAAGACAGTCTTGGAACCCCCGGTGCGATCACGCGAAGCTTAGCGCGACTTGCAGCAACGCCGTAGCGCGGGATCTGCCGGTTCGCTTCGTCACGCGTTGATACGATGATCCCGTCTGCTCGACGCATCGCCTCTTCTTCCCGAACGATGCGTGCCTTCAGGGCCGGGCATTCGGCAGCACCACTCAAAAGCTTGTCCATGCCAAGCGCATGAGGCGTGTAGAGCAGGGGAATGCTCTGGGCGCGCGCCAGAGCGAGGCCCGGTACGGCAGCGTCGGCAAAATGGGCATGAACAATATCGATGCGTCGATCCGCCCGGGTGGCGTGGTCCAGCAAGGCTTGGGTCAGGACGGGCAGTTCTGACAGCAGCCCGTCTTTTTCCAGATAGGGGGCGTTTGCAGGACCGATGCGCAGGATCGACACGTTCTCGGCGACGCGCTCTATTTCCGTGTCATGGATGAGTCCGAGACATTCATCTCGAAATCGTCTCGTTACGATAGTGACGTGGTCGACTTCCGGGCAGCGCGCCTGTGCTTTTGCGGCTTCCAGCACGTAGGCGATATGCCCGCCTGTATCAGGGGTAAGACCATAGGTGACGGGGGGAGCGCGGAGGCAACCGCCAAGCGCAATATGGAGTATATGCACGCGTCACCTCACCTGTGGGGCGGTGTAACGTCTTCGCGAGAGATCGGGTTGCGGCGTGCAAGTCACAGGAAAGGCTTACGGGCAATATTGATGCCCAATGATGCCAGAAAAGCCCAAAGGGAGAATATGATCGCCCCGGATATGCGAAGCTGGGGAACTTCGGGAGAATTGCTTTTTCCTGCTTCGGTCAGGCGTGAGTTCCTTACCCCGCCTGACCCCAACCGGATTCAGTCCTGCCTGACCAGGACATCGAGGGGAACACGCCCATCCAGATAGGCGAGGGGCAAATCCCCCCCCTGATGGGTCACGCCCTCATGGAGCAGGCTTTTCCAGGCGCCCCGCGCCGGAATATGGGTTTTCGCCCATCCCTCATGGCGGGTGGAAAGCGAGGGCGCCGGTGAGAGCGCCATGGTCAGGCGGGGCGCTATTACCAGGCAAGCGCCCTCGGGGCTCTCGCGCTCGAAGGCGATAATATGGTCGGACAGGGGACCTGTCGGGGCCAGGGAAAGGTAACGACCGGTCTCGAACAGATTGGGGTTGCGCAGGCGCAGATCGAGTACGGTCTCGATCAGAGCCTGCTTTACACGACCCGTTTTCCAGTCTGTGGCGCTGGCCGCGAAAGAGACGCCCTTCTGGTTCATGGCCTGATGACGCAAGTAATCGACAGGGCGTCTGTTATCCGGATCGACAAGACTGAAATCCCAGCATTCGCGCCCCTGATAAAGGTCGGGAACACCGGGGCTGGTCATACGCAGCACTGTCTGGGACAGGCTGTTGAGCGCTGCAGATGGGCCGATATGAGCGAGGAGCCTGGTGATCTGCGCACGGAAATCACCCGTGATGCAAAGCTTCGCGAAGGTCAGGCAGGCTTCTTCATACGCCTCTTCCGGGTGGCTCCAGCTTGTCCGCTCACCTGCTTCGCGCAGCGCCTTTGTCAGATAGGCGCTGACGCGCTCCGGGTAGGATTCCTGTTCTTCCTCAGCCAGAGGCCAGGAGGAGATCAGTGTCTGCAGGATGAAATACGCATCGGCGGGAACAGGAGAGAGCCCGTGGGAGGTTTTTTCAAGGAGATCCTGTGTCTGTTCCAGCCAGGAGGCGGCGATATCTGGCCACTTGGCTTCCGGCTCACTCAGCACCATCAATCGCGTGCGTCCGTCTTCTCCACGCTTGTGATCATGGGTCGCTGTGGTGAGCAGCGCAAGAGGATGGTTCGCCTGTCGCTCACGGTTGGTCATATGGAAGGCGAGCGGTGAGGCGGCGAACCGATCGGGATTACATCCCACATCATTGCGCGAGAGCAGGCGGGCGTAACGATAAAAAGCCGTGTCTTCCCCAGCCTTTGCCGTGAGAGGCGCTGTCAGATGCTCGAAGCGCTCGAGGATATCCTGCCGCTCCGTTGTGTCGATACGCGCATCGGCCAGAAACTGGCAAAGCTGGTCGAGCAGCGCATGCTGGTACGAAGGAAGGAGATGCTGCGCAGCGAGACGTGCCCGGTCGATAGCGCGGAAATCCGCTCCGGAATCGCCTCCGTCAGCGAAGTAGCTGCGATAGACAGGAAAGACGATCAGAAGGGCACGCAGGACGGTCCCAAGGGCGTGGGGCGTGATATCGCGCTCTTGCTCAAACTGTTTCTGCAGAAGACTGACAAGCGTATCGAAATCCGCAACGAACGAGGTATCCAGTTTTTCGATGCGTGCAAGATGCTCGACATCCTCGAAATCAGCCATGCCCAGTCCAGACCAGAGTGCCGTCAGAGGTGCCTCGCCGGCAGGATGATGGAGCAGCAGATCCACCTGCTCAAGGAAGTCATAGCCCGTCGTGCCTGTCACAGGCCATTCGAGCGGCAGAATCTCGTTGTGCTGCAGTATCTTCTCGATGAAGAACGGGGCCTGATCCTGTAGCCCTTCCGGACGCTCGCGCCGCAGCCCGTCGAGCTTGGCACGCAAACGGGAACAATATTCCGCCGGGCGCGCGAGACCATCCACGTGATCGACGCGAAGCCCGTCGATGAGGCCCTCACGATACAGTTCGAATACGAGCTTGTGGGCGTCCTCAAAGACCTCCCGACGGTCCATGCGCAACGCCACGAGCGAGGTGACATCGAAGAATCGGCGCCAGTTGATCAGATCACCCGCAGCGCGCCACCAGGCGAGGCGGTAATGCTGGGCATCGAGCAGCGTACGCAATCTTGCGCGGCCCTTTTTCGTGTGGTGGTCAACCAGTCCGTTGAGGCGCCCCAGAAGAACCTTGCCGTCATCGGATTTCTGGAAGCTTGCGTCCGCTTTTCTCGCGGCAGGGAGCCCGGCCTCCCCCATTATTTCGGTTGCACTTTCGGGCGACAGAGGAAAACGATGATCGCCATATAGAAGGTCGAGCGTTCCACCGCCTTGGGTATAACCAAGCGTAAGCCCCCCGGCATGGATGATATCAACCAGCGGGTCGCCCAGAAACGGGAGAAGGACCTTGTGATGCAGACTCGGGTCTGGGGGTGTCCAGTCAATATCGAAGTGCTGTGCATAGGCGCTGCGCTGTCCCAGGCGCAGGACATCCATCCACCAGCCATTATCCGGCCCGACGCCCATATGGTTGGGTACAATATCCAGCAAAAGCCCCATACCTTCCTGGCGCAGGCGCGCGACCAGCCGCTTCAGACCGTCAATCCCGCCGCGGTCAGGATCGATGCGATGGCAGTCGATCGTGTCATAGCCATGCATCGACCCGGGTGTGGAAGCCAGAAGTGGCGAAGCATAGAGATGGCTGATACCGAGTTTGCGGAAATAGGGGATGAGTGGAATGGCGTGATCGAAAGTGAACTCGCGATGAAACTGCAGGCGCAGCGTGGCAGTCAGGGGAAGGCTTTTCATGATCATGACTCCAGACCGGCGACGAGGCTGCCAGGTGGGACTGTGTCTACTGCCCGTCTGGTGGCAGAGCTATAGAGAAGCTGGTCCGGTTCATTGATCCTGCAGGTTTCGCGATCGGACAGGTTGAGCGCTATCGAGAGAATGGAGCCATCATCGAGCTTCCAGCGCGCGAGTACCGATTTATCGCCGATTATGGTTGCGCCCAGACTATGGACATCGGTAAGCCGGGGCACGAGGTGGCGCTTGCGCAGGCCCAGAAGTGTGTGGGTCCGGTCGAGCCAGATACGCCCATCCAGCGTCGCCCGTTCCTCCCGGTCAGGGCGAGACCGATCGAAGGTTGAGAGCGCATTTGGATCCGGGATGCTTTTGCGCTTTTCCGGGTCTTGGAACGACGAAAATTTGGCGAATTCCTTGCGTCGCCCTTCACGGACAGCATCGGCCAGATCCCCCTGGAAGTCGCAGAAGAACAGGAATGGCGTACGGCATCCCCATTCCTCTCCCATGAAGAGCATGGGCACCATCGGGCTCAGGAGCAAAAGCGCATAAGCCGCATGAACGGCGTCGGGTGAGGCGAGTGAAATGAGGCGCTCCCCGAGCGCCCGGTTACCGGTCTGATCGTGGTTCTGCAGAAACAGGATGAATTTGGAGGCAGGGAGGTCGCCGCTCGGCATGCCACGCTTCTTGCCCGAATAAGGGTTCATCTCGCCCTGATAGGCAAAGCCCTCCTGCAGGACGCGAGCAAGGATTTCAGTCGGGTTATCAGCGAACATTTCATAATAGCCCTCCTTTTCTCCTGTCAGCATGACGTGCAGAACGTTATGGCCGTCATCATTCCACTGGGCCGTGAACCCGTCGCGCAACAACCCGGCATCGTTGTTCTCGTTTTCCAGAATGAGATGGACCTGGCGGCCGGGCTCGACCACCTCCCGTACCTTGTCGCGCAGCTTGCCGAACCACGCGTGGTCGGTAATCGCCGAGGCCGCGTCGATGCGGACACCGTCGAAGCGGAACTCCATCAACCAGTACAGGACGTTATCGATGAAGAAGGTCGCGACCTCCGGCTTGGCGAAGGCAATTCCTGTGCCCCAGCTTGAATTGTTCTCGTGATCGAAAAACGCTTCGGCATATTCGTGCAGGAAGTTCCCGTCAGGGCCGAAATGGTTATAGACCACGTCGAGAATGACCATGAGCCCCTTTTCATGGGCTGTATCGATCAAGTGCTTGAGTGAGTCGGGCTCGCCATAAGCCGCCGTAGGGGCATAGGGCAAGACGCCATCATATCCCCAGTTTCGGGTGCCGCCAAAGCTGTTGACCGGCATGATCTCGATAGCAGTGATACCGAGCGCCTTAAGCTCATCCAGTCGGTCGCGGACACCGTCAAATCCGCCCATCAGGCCTGCATGGAGTTCATAAATGACGGCTTCCTGCCAGGGGCGTCCCGCCCAGCGCGTGCTGCGCCAGACATAGCCGCTCGGATCGGTCACGACGCTCGGGCCGTGAACGCCTTCTGGCTGAAACCGGCTTGCCGGGTCGGGAACGGCGAGGTCCCCGCGGATCCTGTAGCGATACCGTGCACCAGCAGGGCAGGAGGCTATGAGGCTGAAAACGCCCTCGGCATCGCGATCCAAGGGCTGGGGAGCATCATTCTCGATTTCGAGCGACACGCTCTCGCAGGAAGGAGCCCAGAGCGAGAAACGCGTGGTTCCGTCGCTCTGGGGGATGGCACCGAATTGGGTCTCGTAAAGATATCCTTGCGGCATCGGTGCCTCCTGAAAAGGGAAGTTCAGCCCCGTCTGGGCATGAGATACATGACGGCGAGGGGTGGAAGCGTCAGAACGAGAGAATGTTCCATCCCATGCGCAGATTCTCGCGATGCCGTGATTGGCCCCTCATGAACGATGCCTGAACCACCAAAGAGATCCTGATCGGTATTGAGCCTCTCAACCCAGTCTCCACCCATCGGAACGCCGATGCGATAATCATGATGCACCACCGGCGTCATGTTGCAGACAACAAGGACAGGATCGGCATCAGGGGCCTGGCGCAGCCAGGCAAACACGGTGTTCTCGGTGTCGTCAGCGATGACCCAGCGAAAGCCGTCATGCTGAAAATCACGCGACGAGAGAGCACGCTCGCTCTGATACAGGCCATTGAGCGCCCGCATCGTCTCGAAGACGCCGCGTCCGAGCTTGTCGTTCATCCGGTGCCAGGCAAGCTCGCGGTCATTGTGCCACTCTTCCCATTGGGCAAATTCGCCCCCCATGAAGAGGAGTTTCTTGCCGGGATAGGCCCACATGAGTGCGTAATAGGCGCGCAGATTGGCGTGTCTGCGCCAGTCATCGCCCGGCATGCGCGACAGGAGTGAGCCTTTGCCGTGCACCACCTCGTCATGCGAAAGGGGCAGGATGAAATGCTCGGTATACGCATAGATCATCCCGAAGGTGACGTCGGAACCGTGATACCGGCGCCAGAGTGGGTCCTGCTGCATATAGCGTAGCGTGTCATGCATCCAGCCCATGTTCCACTTGTAGCGAAAGCCCAGCCCGCCAATCTCGGGCGGTGCCGTGACGCCTGGCCATGCAGTGGATTCCTCGGCGATGAGCATCGCATCATGACAGTAATCCCGCACAATCCCTGACAACTCACGCATAAAGTTGACGGCCTCGAGATTTTCACGCCCCCCATAGATGTTCGGGCACCACTCCCCATCCTTGCGGCTGTAATCGCGGTAGAGCATCGAAGCAACGGCATCCACGCGCAGTCCGTCCACGTGGAAATTGCGCAGCCAGTAGAGTGCGCTTCCAGTCAGGAAATTGCGTATTTCGGTCCTGCCGAAATTATAGATCAGGGTGTGCCAGTCCTGATGATAGCCTTCCTTCGGATCGGAATGCTCATAGAGATGTGTCCCGTCGAACAGGGCGAGCCCATGCGCATCCGTTGGAAAATGCGCCGGTACCCAGTCAATGATGACCCCGATAGAGGCCTGATGGCATCGATCCACAAAGCGGGCGAATTCCGCAGGGGTACCGTGACGCGATGTCGGCGCGTACATGCTGAGGGGTTGATACCCCCAGGACCCGGAAAACGGATATTCGGTGATCGGCATGAGCTCAATATGGGTGAAGCCCAGATCCTTGATATAGGGAATCAGCCGATCGCCCAGATCGTTCCAGCTGATGTAGCCGGTGGGGGAATTGATCCGCTGCCACGAAGGCACATGCAATTCATAGATCGAGATCGGCGCTTCAAGCCCCTGACGGCTGGCGCGTTTGGCCATCCAGTCTTGATCTTCCCAGTGATGCTCCAGCGGGGGTGCAACGATGGACGCGGTTGCAGGCGGTAACTCGGCGTAGCGCGCATAAGGATCGGCCTTGGCAGGCAGAACGGTGCCGTTCTGCGCCATGATCTCGAATTTGTAGCGCTCGCCCGAGCCGATTCCGGGTACGAAAAGCTCCCAGATACCCGCGCTGTGGCGCAGGCGCATCGGATGACGGCGGCCATCCCAGATGTTGAAATCTCCGATGACGGAAACCCGCAGGGCGTTGGGTGCCCAGACGCTGAAGCGCACACCTGCGACACCGTCGACTTCCGCAATATGCGCGCCCATGATCTGGTCGATATCGCGGTGATTACCCTCGGAAAACAGGTAGAGATCCAGATCGCCGATCAGCGTACCGAAGCTGTAAGGATCATGGGTTTCCTGCCACCCATCAGCCCAGAGAATGCGCAGGCTATAGCGCGGGGCCTGAAGGCTGATCGTTGCCGCATAGATGCCGCGCTCGTCGATGCGCTCCATCTTCTTTTCGAGCGGTGGCTTGCCTTTTCGTTCGGCGACAAGGCGCACCTCGACCGCGTCAGGATAGAAAACGCGGACGATATTGCCCCGGCCTTCCCGGTGGCGGCCCAGATAGGAGAAAGGGTCGTGGCAGCGCCCCTCGACGATCGCGTCGATCAAGCCCTGCTCCTGAGGCTTGGGGGATTTCTCAGTCACCTGTGTCAGTGTGGTGTCGGTCATGGAATGGAGCGTCTCGCCTCGAAAAAGTCTACGTCAGAAAACGGAGCGTCAGGCATTGGTGCCGAAGCGGGGCAGGTCCGTCCGGCCAAGCCCTGGGTTGCGGGGACGGCTTTGCGGCATTCTGGCCGTACGGGTGAACGAGGTATTCGGGCTCAGAGGCATGCCCATGTCGCTCAGGCGCGGGGCGATATCGCTGTCCCCTACGATGCGTACGGGCGCGCGGCCCGTCATCTCGAGCAGCAGCCGGGCGTAATGCGCGGCTTTGCCATGCCAGGATACGTCATGCAGAGACCCGTTTCGCTGCAGGCGTGCCCAGACAGATTTCTGTCTGAACAGCTTCTTGCCGTGCTTGATGGCGCGATACAGTGCATCTGCCTGCGTCGGGGAGAACAGGATGCCATTGGCCACGCCCTCCTCGATGGCTGCGGCATTTGCATCGACAATCGTGTCAGTCAGACCGCCCACGCGGGCGGCGATCGGCACGGACCCATAGCGCAGAGCATGAAGCTGGGTCAGGCCACAAGGCTCGAAGCGCGACGGAATAAGTGAGGCGTCCACCGCGGAATGCAGGCGGTGACCCAGCGTCTCATCATAGCGAAGATGACAGACAAGATTTCGAGGATAGGCAAGTTGCAGGGCGCGGAAGGACTGCATGATGTCGGCATCGCCCACGCCAACAACGGCGAGCTGGATATTGGCCTGGAAAAGGCGTGGGGCGATCTCGGCAAGGATATCGACGCCCTTCTGCCGGGTCAGACGGCTGACAATCCCGAGAAGCATGGCATTGGGGTCCTGGGGTAGGCCGAACTCTGCCTGAAAGACGCGTTTGTTGGCGCGACGACCGGCGATATCACCAATGGCATAAGGGAAGATCACGGCGGGGTCGGTCAGCGAATTCCAGTCATGCAGATCGATGCCGTTCAAGATGCCATGCAGGGCGCCGGCTCGGGCGCTCAGCAGGCCCTCAAGCCCCATACCGTTCTCTGCGGTCTGAATCTCTTCGGCATAGGTGGGTGACACGGTGATCAGGCGATCGGCGATCTGCAGCGCCGCTTTCATGTACCCGACCTTGCCATAGAATTCGACACCGTCGACGGCGAAAGCCCGCTCGGGCAGGCCGATGCGCGGCAGAAGTTCGCGCGGGAAAAGCCCCTGGAACGCCATGTTGTGAATCACATGAGCCACGGGCGGCGCGGGCAGTTCGTCATAGCGCAGATAGGCAGGAACGAGCCCGGCCTGCCAGTCATGGGTCATGACGGCATCAGGGCGCCAGTTGGGCAGGCAGCCCTGAGCAATGCAGGCTGCTACGCGCGAGAGCACGGCAAAACGGATGTCATTGTCCGGCCAGTCGCGGCCGTCGGGGCCGAGATAGGGGCCGCCGGGCCGATCGAAAAGCTCCGGCACATCGACAGCATAAAGATGATGGCCATGCGCCGTCCCCTCCCATACCGTGGCGCGATACCCCAGCATGTCATGAAACACATAGGCCTCGGTCTTCTGGACCAGGGCGCTCATGACCGCGCGATAGCCGGGCAGAATCGTTCGGGTCCGTACGCCGTGATGACGCAACGCGACGGGCAGCGAGGCTGCCACGTCCCCGAGTCCTCCGGTCTTCACGAAGGGGAACATCTCTGCCGAAACGGAAAGGAGCTGCAGATCTGTCGGAATCGCAACGATCTGGTCTGTCGGCATGGCGAGCCTCATCTTTAGGCATTTGCGGAAGAATTCGCAGGAAAAACGTATGTTAATACTTGTGGAACGCGGGGGAGCTAAAATCGTTATCCGCTCGCGTTTATGTTATCAACTCTAATCCATCCCGGAGCGTTAGGCCTCACGTTGTCCCGGCTCGATCTGTGAAAAGCCTGGCGCAACGGGTCAGGATGGAAAGAAAATCATGAGTGATTCCTTTGCAAAACGCCTGAAGGAAGGGAGCCCCGCCGAACGCGGTGCCGTTTATGACGGCAAGGGCGTGAACTTCGCCGTGTTCTCGGCCAATGCCGAGGCGGTGGATGTCTGTCTGTTCGACCAGAATGGCGAGCGCGAGACGGACCGGATCAGGCTCCCGGAATATACGGATCAGGTTTTTCACGGCTGGATCCCGGATCTGCGTCCCGGCCAGCTTTACGGGCTGCGCGTCCATGGACCTTACGAGCCTGATGAAGGACATCGCTTCAATCCCAACAAGCTGCTTCTCGATCCCTATGCTCGCGAGCATTTCGGAGAGATCGAATGGAATCCGGCCCTGTTCGGTTACCAGCTCGGCCATGCCGACAAGGATCTGAGCTTCGATGAGCGCGACAGTGCACGGTACATCCCCAAATGCGTGATCACTGATCCGGCGGCCCAGCATCTGCGCCCGCTCGGAACGCGTTGGTCCGACACGGTGGTGTATGAGACCCATGTCCGAGGCTACACGCTCAACCATCCGCGTGTTCCGCGTCGCCTGCGCGGGACCTATGCCGGTCTGGCCAATCGCCATGTGATCGAGCATCTGAAATCGGTCGGGGTCACGGCTATCGAGTTGCTGCCGATTCAGAGCTTCGTAGCGGACGAATATCTGGTCGATAAGGGGCTTACGAACTACTGGGGCTACAACACCATCGGCTTCTTTGCGCCTGACACCCGCTATGCCGCCGATCAGGACGATGCGATCTCGGAGGTCCGACGCATGATCGCGGCCTATCATGAGGCCGGGATCGAAGTGATCATGGACGTTGTCTATAATCACACAGCAGAAGGCAACGAACTCGGCCCGACCCTGTCATTCAAGGGGTTGGACAACGCATCCTATTATCGCCTGATGCCGGACAATAAGAGATTCTACATAAACGATACGGGAACAGGTAATACCTTCAATCTCACCAAGCTTGCTCCAATACAGTTCGTTGTCGATAGTTTACGTTACTGGGCAAATGAGATCGGCGTTGACGGATTCCGCTTCGATCTCGGAACAATTCTGGCCCGTGAACTTGATGGCTTCGACAGTGAGTCCGGGTTCCTGCGCATCTGCCGTCAGGATCCAACGCTGACTCATCTGAAGATGATCGCCGAGCCCTGGGATGTCGGTCCGGGCGGGTATCAGGTGGGGCATTTCCCACCGGGCTGGGCGGAATGGAATGACAAGTTCCGCGATACAGTGCGTGATTTCTGGCGCGGCGAGGCCAAGGCCGATGTTTTGGCACCGCGTCTGCTCGGCAGTCCGGACATGTTCAACCATTCCGGTCGTCAGGCCTGGGCAAGCGTCAACTTCATCACGGCCCATGACGGATTCACCCTGCTCGATTGTGTGTCCTATAATGAGAAACACAATGAGGCGAATGGCGAAGACGGCAAGGATGGGACCTCGGATAACCGCTCCTATAATTATGGCGCGGAAGGGCCCACCGAAGACGCCGAGATCAATGCCATACGCTGGCGGCAGTGCCGTAACATGCTGGCGACCCTGATCTTTTCCCAAGGCACACCTATGATCCTTGCGGGGGATGAGTTCGGGCGCACGCAAGGGGGCAACAACAACGCCTATTGTCAGAATAACGACATCTCCTGGGTCAATTGGAGCATTTCCGAGGAGGGCGCGCGCCTTTCCAAATTTACCTCACGCCTGCTCGAATTGCGTCGTCGCTTTCCCATTCTGCGTCGTTCACGCTTCCTGACCGAGGCGTATAACCCCGATCTCGATGTGAAGGAGCTTACCTGGGTCAGCGCGTCGGGAAGCGAGATGCACCAGGATGAGTGGTCACTGGCGCAATGTTTCGGGCTGATGCTCGATGGCCGTGCGCAGATGAGTGGCATCATGCGGCGCGGTGGCGATGCAACGCTTCTGATCATCCTCAATAGCTGGCACGATGTCGTCGAGTTCGCCCTGCCCAAGGCGGAAGGCGAGGACTGGAAGCTCCTGCTCGATACGAACCGCCCGGATGACGGTGCCGCTCTGGAGGATGAGCATTTTGCCCAGGAGCAGATCTATACGGTCACGGGTCGATCCGTGCTCTTGTTCGAGCTGATCACGAAGCCTGAGGGCGGCTGAACCTGACGAAGGCAGGCGGTGCCCCGATAGTCGCCTGCCTCTTCATCAGACGGGCATGTCCCGGTTATTGGCGATGGCCTCCATCGAGAGATAGGAGGTCACCGTATCCAGTTCGACCTTGCTGATAAGGGTCTGGTAGATGCCATCAAAGGCATTCATGTCCTTGGCCACAATCTTGAGCATGTAATCGTAATCCCCGGCCAGGCGGTGGAAATCGACGATATGGGGGATGGAGAGCACAGCCTCCCGAAACTGGCTGAGCCAGTCACGGGAATGGAAGCGCGTACGCACCATCACGAATACCGTGACCCCGAGCCCGACAGCCTCTTGCGAGAGGCGTATCGTCTCGCCCTCGATCACCCCGGCAGCGCGCAGGGCATGGAGCCGACGCCAGCAGGCATTTTGCGAAAGCCCGACCTTCTCGGCCAGATCACGTTGCGAGAGCGCGGCATTCTGTTGGAGGGCGCGCAGGAGTGCCTTATCAATATGATCCATGAAAACCACAAAAACAGATCATTTGATAGAAAGATAGCGCTAATCGCGGTGTAGATAGGGAAGGTTTTCCCGGTTTAATCGCTCTATCGTGGCTTATCCCCTTCAGGAGCTGCCCCGATGTTCGACCCCGATACCTGTCTCGATGAATTTGCCCGCTCGCTCGGTGGCGCCGGCGGTATCGAGGCGCTGCGCAAAGGGGTGATTGGTGAGGGGGTGGCGGTCCCGGGACCCTTTGGTGATCATCCATTGGTTTATGCCGATTATGTGGCGTCCGGACGCGCTCTGCTCCAGGTCGAGAACTTCATGCTGACCCAGGTGCTGCCCTATTACGCCAACAGCCACACCCAGGCATCCTATTGCGGGCGTATGATGACGCGCCTGCGCGCCTCGGCCCGCGCCCAGATCGCCCGGCTGTGCAAGGCTCCCGCAGGATATAGCGTTGTCTTCACCGGATCGGGCGCTACGGCGGGGATCAATCGTCTCGTCAGCCTCATGGGCGTCGCCCAGAGCGTGGCGGAGGGACGCACCCCGCTCGTGATCATCGGCCCTTACGAGCATCATTCCAATATTCTGCCCTGGCGCGAAAGCGGCGCCGAGATCATCGAGATCGCGGAAGGTCCGCTGGGCGGTCCCGATCTGGCGATGCTGGAAACCGTGCTTTCCGAGGCAGGTGCAGACAGGCTGATCGTCGGGGCTTTTTCAGCCGCATCGAATGTCACGGGAATCCTCACCGATGTGGATGCGGTCACGCGCCTTCTGAATGCCCACGGCGCGCGCTCGGTGTGGGACTATGCCGGGGGTGGCCCGTATCTGGTGATCGATATGGCAGCGGGCACACCTGCCCAGAAGGATGCGGTCGTGATCTCGTCCCACAAGTTCATCGGCGGGCCTGGTGCTTCTGGGGTTATGATCGTGCGTGATGAGGCCGTGGCGATCGCGCGTCCCAGCCTGCCAGGCGGTGGTACGGTCCGCTTCGTCTCGCCCTGGGGGCATGATTACTCCGACCGCGTGAGCGACCGTGAGGAGGCGGGGACGCCCAATGTCGTGGGCGATATCCGTGCCGCCCTCGCGTTCCTCGTGAAGGAGGCGATCGGGCAGGATGTCATGGATGCACGTCATGCGGCTCTGCGCGAGCGCGCCTATGCGGCCTGGAGCAACGTGCCGGAAATCGACCTGATCGGCGCATCCCCCGCGATACCCGCTCTCCCCATTTTCTCCATGCGTATCAAGGATTCCCAGCGCGGCGGGCACATCCACCAGCAGCTTTTCACCAGGCTTTTGTCGGACTGCTACGGCATCCAGGCGCGTGGCGGCTGTGCTTGCGCCGGACCTTATGCCCACCGATTGCTTTCCATCGACGCCCCGGCTTCGGATATTCTGCGGCGCGCAATCCTCTCCGGGCATGAAATCGACAAGCCGGGCTGGACCCGGCTTAATTTCAGCGTGTTGATGAGTGATGAGAAGGTTGATCGCGTGATCGATGCGGTCGCCACTCTGGCACGTCAGCCCTACCCGATGGCGGATTTCTATCGCTGCGATGAGCAGACGGCGCGCTTCGAGGCGCTTTCCGCCTGAGCCCTTGTGCCAAAGGGAGGGCGCCGGCCTGCAGGCTAGGCTTTCGCCTCAGGCGTCTTCTTCGGTCTCGTTCTGCGCGATCTGAAAGGCGCCGGCATTGAGCTTGGATGCGGCGAGATGTCCAAGCGATACGGCGCCAACGCAGAGCACGGCTGAAAGCAGGATATTGGCCAGTGCACGTCCCAGCGCGTCGGCGCGCAGCAGGTCCAGGGTCTGGAGGCTGAAGGACGAGAAAGTCGTATAGCCGCCACAGATACCAACCATCACGAACAGGCGCATGTTTTCCGAAACCGGAAAGCGGCCATGGGCGAGCGTCAGCGTGCCGAAAAAGCCGATCACGAAGGACCCTAGCGTGTTGATGGCGAGGATCGTCCCCCAAGGCATGGCGCGGCTATAAGGGGCTGTCGCAACCGACATCAGGTAGCGGCCAAGCGTGCCGATAGCGCCGCCGAGCATGACGAGTAGACAGGTGGTGAAAGACATCGGGTCAGGATACTCCGGTCAGGGGCGTCTGTAGGGCCTTACCACAGGCCGTAGGCTCTGTTCAGGCCTGCAACAGGCTCAAAGTGCGGTCTGACGCGGCATCACTTTCTTCAGGCGGTAGAGCCCCAGCGTCTCGATGCTTGCTCCGGTCCCCGTCGCCTCCAGCTTCAGGAAAGTCAGAGGATTGGCCGGAAAGAGAAGGGCGGTCCCGACAGAGAGGCCGCCATTGGCGAAAACCTCGAGCGTACAGGCATCGAGTACGAGCCTGATATCGAAATGCCGGTCGTCGGGATTGAGAGGGGTCGAGAACTGTCCGGTGAAGAAAGGCTGCTTGAAGCCATTCAGATCAGCCCGGTCAATCCAGAGTTGACCGCTGAAGGCATCGAAGCCGATGGTCAGGCTCTCTCCCATGTCATTGCCGAATACGATCACGAAGCGCCCGGTGCGTCCTTTGTCACCCAGGGGGAGATTGGGGGGCATCTGATCGACCGTCGCGCTCAGGGTCAACTCGAGCGCGACACCCAGCGGCAGTTGGACAGACGCGCTCGCCCCGGCGGCCAGTCTCCTGCAGGTAAAGGAAACCGGGGCCTCGCGCAGGGTTTCGAGCCCGCGCGGCGCTTGGGCAAGGCGCAGCCACCCTGAGGAGTCATGTCGGAGCGTCATGAGGCGCGGCAGGGTCATGCAGCCGCGCCAGCTCTGTGTCGGGAGTTCCTGACAATATTGCCAATTGCCCAGCCAGGCGATGGAGACAGCCTGAGTGCCCGGCATGTTCTCATAGACCTGAAGGGCATAGGCGTCCTTTGCAAAATCGGTCAGGCCAATCACTGTATCGTCCGGGGTGAAATGGCTGCCATCGAAGCTGCCCACGAAATATTGGGTGATGCTGCCGCCGGTTGGACCGCCCGGATTGACCGAGATGAACAGCACCCAGCGCGACCCACCACCCTCGACCGGGATCTCGATCAGGTTCGGGCATTCGTAATCGACCCCGAACAGACCCGATGGGCCGAAATCGCTCAGATGCACCCAGTGCTGCAAGTCGATCGAGGCGTAGAACGCGATCTGGTGCAGCCGTGCCTTGGCTACCACCATGACCCATTGCCCCGTGGGGATATGGAAGAAAACCTTGGGGTCACGAAAGGAATTGCTCCCGATATCCAGCACCGGGTTATGCGGAATATCCCTGAAGCTCTGGCCGTCATCCTCACTGACGGCGAGAAACTGCGTCTGTTTTTTCGGGGTCGCTCGCGTATAGAGCGCGACGAGTCCGCTCTTGCCCTCGGGGAACAGGCCCGAACTGTTGCGCACATCCAGTACGGCGCATCCCGTGAACGCCTCTCCGTCCTTCGTCTCGTTCAGCGCGATTGGCTGATCCTGCCACACGAGCAGATCCGGGCTTGTGGCATGGCCCCAATGCACATGGCCAGCATAGGGAGAAAACGGATCGAACTGATAATAGAGGTGGAAAACGCCGTTATCAAAAATGAGCCCGTTCGGGTCGTTCATGAAGCCGCTCTCGGGCGAGAAATGAACGGTAGGGCGATAAAAAGCATCGCTTTGCGTGCGGATGACCGGATGGGCCGTAGCTCCCGGCTGGTCAGCCGGTGAGGGGTGAGATGCGTTGGGCTCGGCCTTGCGTTCTCCTTCAGGTGCTTTGGGGGCTGCTACAGGGCCGGGGGCGCCCTGCGCCAGCGTGGCTCCCATCAATCCACCTCCGGTTGCAGCGAGAGAGAGAAGCGCCTTGCGACGGCTCAGTCCTGACAGGACGGTGCATTCGGTCATGGGAGTCCTCTGGTCGGATACGGCAGGCGGTCGGCGTAGAGCCTTGAGCATAGGCTAGAGCGACCGTGACACCAAACCCTGTAGGGGCTGTCGGGCAATACGGGAGCCAGCCCTGACCTGACCTGACCTGACCGATAACGATATGTAACGAATCTTGCGTCAATAGTTTGATACACATATCGTTATCGAAATGATAAGGCCGCCGGCTTGGATCGTTTGACCTCATCTGCGGAAGGAACCTCATCATGCTTCGTGCAAAAAGGGAGGGGCGTTGCGCGGTGTCACTCTTCGGGCTGGTCCGTGTCACTTTCCGGCCGAGAACGACCATGACCGGATTAGGGTTGGCTGGTCTGACAGTGACGGGCCTAACGGTTATCGGGCTGGCACCCAACGGGGTGGAGGTAAGCGGACTGGCGTTTGCGTCCGAGGCCCCCGCCCCAGTCCCACACATAACGGTGACACGGCGACATCGGGCCGGGCGGCCAGGGCCGATGCGTCAACAGGGTCCTCTTGGCGTGAGGCGGCATTCGGGCACGACCACACGAAGCGGCCGTTCCCAAATCGTGGATTCACCCGAGTCAATGGTGATTTCGGCGCATCGTATTGCCTCGCACGGGGCGACAGAAATGGTGACGCGACAGACCATGGATCATTTCACAGCCGGGACAAGCCCGATGCAGATTCTGGCCCTGACGACACCGGGGGCCAATTTCGCCTCTGACGATGCGTTCGGGCTCGATACGCTGGCAAACACGCTTTATATCCGCGGCTTCAACCAGTCTCAGCTCGGCGTCTCCATGGACGGTATCCCAATGGGTGGGCAGGGCTTCCATAACTGGAACGGGCTGGGCGTAGACCAGATGGCGATCCAGGAAAACATCAGTTCCATGACGCTCACACAGGGGGCCGGAGCGGTGGAAATGCCCTCAGCCCAGACGCTGGGCGGCGCGATGACCTTCACGACCGACGACCCGCAGGACAAGGCAGGAGGCCGTATCAGCCAGACATTCGGCAGTTTCGACCTGTTTCGAACCTTCGCTCGTGCCGATAGCGGTATTCTCAATTCGACGGGAACGAAGTTCTACGCTTCCTATGCCCGCACGGCACAGGATCTGTGGAAAGGCTTTGGCGACCAGCAGGAGCACCAGGCCAATTTCAAGCTGGTACAGCCCGTGGGCAGCCATGGAAAGATCACCGCGATCTTCAATTATTCGAATTTCGACCAGTATAATTTTATGAGCCTCACCAAGAATATGTGGCGATTGCTTGGGCGTAACACAACTTATCTCAAGCCCGATTACGCCAAGGCGAAGGAATACGCCTATTATGCGCAAAATGGTGGCATCCCACCGGGCCTGCCTGCCGGGATCACCAATGACGAGGTCGGCGATTTCGCCTATGACGGAACGCAGGAGCAGCGGAATTATCTCTCGGCCCTGCGTGGAGATTTCGACCTTGCCTCGAATGTCACCTCCCATAGCGTGGCTTACGGTCATATCTCCAATGGCGTCTATCAGGGGACCAATCCGTTCCTGATCTCGCCTTCCTCGGGCACATTGATGGCCGATGAGGCAGGGCATCCCGATGTGCGCCGTCTCGGCCTGACGCAGAGTTTCGATATCAAGTTGCGTCGTCATACGATCCAGACCGGGTTGTGGTACGAAAATGACCGCTTCAATTACCCGATGCGCCTTTACGAGGATAGCGCAGATGCAGCCCATAATTCGAAAAGCGACTACTATGCCTATCAGGCAACGACCTGGTTTGCCGATTCCTTTAATACCAACACGTTCCAGTTCTATATTCAGGATGTCTGGCACCTGATGCGGGACATGACCCTCACAGGCGGGTTCAAATCGCTCACGCAAACCACCCATGGCGGGACGAGCTTCGATCAGACTGCTGCGCTGGCGGAAAGCTGGGGCACATATTACAGTCATCCGGCCTCAGGTAGTCTGACGGCCTCCAACGCCTTCCTGCCGCATTTCAACTGGGACTGGCATTTCGGCGGCCATCACGAACTGTACTGGGACATCGCCGAGAACATGCGCGCCTATGATTTCGGCACGCAATCGGGATCGGGCAATCCCTGGGGCGGGCTCGGTTCGTCGAGCAATTCGGCGCAGTCTGTTTTCGATGCCAGCAAGGCCACGCTCAAGCCCGAGCGAACCTGGAATTATGTGGTGGGGTATCGCTTCAATTCCGAATTTTTCAGCGGAAGTGCCGATTTCTATCACACTGATTATATCAATCGTCTTGCCGCAATTACCAGCGGGCCAACCAATAACATCTATGCGGCCTTTCTGAATGTCGGGCACGAAACCATGAATGGCGCAGACGTTCTGGGAGCCATCAGGCCAGTCAAAGGTCTGGAAATCACCAATAGTTTCAGCTGGAATAATGCGACCTACGAGGATTCCGCGCTTCCCTATAACGGTACGACCATCAGCATCAAGGGGAAGCATCAGGTCTATTACCCGAAGTTCATGTACAAGGCCAATCTAACCTATACATGGCATCATGCGAGTTTCAATTTCAATACGACCTACACAAGCCGCCGGGCCATGACCTATACCAATGACGAATACATCCCGTCATATTGGACTTCCAACCTGAACGTGAGTTATGATTTCGGCAGGATCCTGTTCGCCCATGAAATGAAACTGTCTTTCGGCGTCACCAATCTGTTCAACAGTGATTATATCGGTGGCGTCTATGGGGCGGCCTCGGTTTCGGGAGATGATAACGCCAATCTTTTCGTCGCTGCGCCCCGGGAGTTTTTCGGAACCATCGCCGCTCAATTCTGAGGCGTCGAGCCTCGACCAGGCCCGGAACATCCGCCCTCACCCTTCGGGGCCTGGGCGGAAGCCAGAATGGTACGAGCGTGGAGGGGAAGCATCGCTGATCGGGGAGAGCGCTCATACAGCATGCCCCGATCACGGAGTGGTGTTCTCAACACGCAAGAAATCATCAGTTTTTGTTAAGAACCGATCTATTTGATGAGATAGCCTCGTTATATCTAACAGATCTGTCACGTTCCCGCATTCTGGGATTGTGGCGGCCTTGGGAGGAATGACGAGATGGCGCAGGCACTGGTTCTGGAAGAGCGTGGCAAACTGTCCCTGCGGGAGATCGCGCTGGATGACACGCTCGGACCTGATGATGTGCGTATCGCTATCCATACCGTCGGCATCTGCGGCAGCGATGTGCATTACTATACCCATGGCGCGATCGGCCCCTTTGTGGTGCGCGAGCCCATGGTGCTGGGGCATGAGGCGTCAGGGGTGATCACGGCCATTGGCGAGCACGTGACGACGCTGAAAATCGGCGATCGCGTCTGCATGGAGCCCGGGATCCCCGACCCGCTCTCTCGCGCTGCGCGTCTCGGGCACTACAATATCGATCCGGCTGTACGCTTCTGGGCGACGCCACCCGTGCATGGCTGCCTGACGCCATCTGTGGTGCATCCTGCCGCCTATACGTTCAGATTGCCCGAGAATGTGAGCTTCGCCGAAGGGGCCATGGTCGAGCCACTGGCTGTGGGCGTCCATGCCTGCGTCAAGGCGAAGATCCAGCCGGGGGATATCTGTCTCGTCACCGGGGCTGGGCCTATCGGCATCATGACGGCGCTCTCCGCCCTGGCTTCCGGCGCGAGCCAGGTCTTTATCAGCGATTTTTCTGCCCCCAAACTCGCGATAGCCGGGCGCTATGCCAATATCGTGCCGATCAATCTGGCGGAGACGAAGCCTGCGGAGCGTATCGCCGCCCAATGCGGTGAGGGCTGGGGCGTGGATGTCACCTTCGAGGCAAGCGGGTTCGAAAGCGCTTATCGGGACGCGCTGGACTGCACACGCCCCGGGGGGCGTCTGGTTCTGGTCGGTATGCCGCCCGGGAAAATCGCCTTCGATATCGTCGCTGCGCAAGCCAAGGAACTGAGCATCGAGACGATCTTTCGCTATGCCCATGTCTATGATCGCGCCATCGCGCTCATTGCCTCGGGGAGCATCGACCTCAAGCCTCTCATTTCTGGCAGCTTCCCGCTGAGCGAGGGTATCGCGGCCTTCGAGCGCGCGGCGGAAGGGCGGCCGGAAGACGTCAAACTCCAGATCACGCTCTGACTCCCTGCACAGACGAGGCACGTCTCATGTCGTTTCTCAATGGCATCCCTACCGCTCACACCCCCTCGGGTCAGAATGGTCGAGGCGCGCAGAACCCGGCTATTCTCGAGCTGATACCGGAGCAGAAGACCGGCAGCTTCCGCTGGCACCAGCATGATTATCCGGCAGCTATTGCCTGCTGGAATTACCATCCGGAATATGAGCTGCATCTGATCACGCAGGGGGCAGGCCGGGCGATGATTGGCGACCATATCGGCCCGTTTGCGGTGGGTCAGCTTGTACTCATCGGGCCGGACCTGCCCCATGCGTGGTTCAGCCCCCTTTCCGAGGGGGAGGTTCTCCGGGGGCGTGATGTGGTGCTCCAGTTCAGTCAGGGCTGGATCGAGGGATTGATCGCGCTTTGCCCGGAGTTGTCCGGGCTGACGCGCATGCTGGCTGAGTCGGTCCACGGACTCGAATTTACAGGGGGGCAGGCTCTGGCCCATGCCGAGGCGCTTGTTGCGCTCGGAGCGCAAAGCCCCGGGCAGAAACTCGCCTCCTGCGTCTCCCTGCTGTCCGCGCTGTCGCAATCGCCCTGGCGGCGTCTTTCCACTGGGCGCGATCGCAGTTTGCCGGGGGGAGCCGGGGTTTCCGGCGCGGCGCGCATCAACCGCCTGGTGCGTCAGCTCCTGACGACCGATCCCGCCACGATCCGGCATGAGACAATCGCCTCCTCCATCGGCATGACGCCCTCGGGATTCTCGCGCCAGTTCCGCGCGGTGACAGGGGAGACGTTCATGAGCTTCGTGCAGAAGCTGCGTATCGGCCATGCCTGCCATCTGCTCGCCACGACCCCCATGGCGGTGACCGATATCTGTCGTGAAGCAGGGTTCAGCAATCTCTCGAATTTCAATCGCGTGTTCCTGAGTTTGCGTGGCTGCACGCCGCGTCAGTTCCGCCAGCAATCGCACCAGATCACCGCGCCTCACTTCATGGTGCGTCCCCGTACCCTTGGCGCTTCAGAGCGTCGCCTGCAGGAGGCATGAGCCTGTCATGACCGATCTCTCCACCCGTTTCTCGCTTCAAGGCAAGATTGCCGTCGTCACCGGGGCCTCGCGCGGGCTTGGCGTCACCATCTGCGAGACGCTGAGCGCCGCAGGGGCCGATATCGTCGCCATTGCGCGCGATGAAGCGCTTCTCGACGAGACGCGCGCCCTCGTCACCGCGCAGGGCCGGACCTGCCTCGCCATTGCCGCCGATCTGCTCGATGCCCGAGCCGCAGAGCAGGCTGCCGCACGTATACGCAGCGCAATCGGCACGCCGACGATCCTCGTCAATAATGCGGGGATGAGCATACCGAAATCGCTCACCGAGCAGAGTGTTGAGGAATGGGATTCCATCCTCAATCTCAACCTGCGGGTGCCCTGGCTCATGGCGCGGGCGCTGGTGCCGGGCATGATCGATGCCGGGGGCGGCAAGATCATCAATATCAGCTCCATGGCCAGCAGCGTGGCGCTGACCGATCACGGCCCCTATGTGGCCTCCAAGGCCGGTCTGAACGGCCTGACCAAGGTGATGACCGCCGAATGGGCGCCGCATAACATCCAGTCCAATGCCGTCTGCCCCACTGTGGTCTGGACGCCCATGGGCGAGCGTGTTTGGGGTGTGGGTGACAAGCTTCAGCGCTTTCTCGAGAAAATTCCCGCAGGTCGCGTCGCCACGCCTCAGGAAGTGGCCGACCTGGTGCTCTATCTCGCTACCCCTGCCTCGGGGATGATCAACGGGCAGGAGATCTTCGTTGATGGCGGCTATACCGCCATCTGACCCGGCTCAACCGGGCGCTCCGACCGGTTGAGCCGGGTCGGGACGTCGCATCATCAGAGCCCATGCCCGCATGACGGGGCATGGAAAACTGCACCGGGCAGGGAATGCCCTATTTCGATACGAGCTCAAAATGAACAAGTTTCTCAAGACGCTTCTCGCCACGACCCTCATCGCCGGGTCTGCGCTCTCTCTGGCCTCCGGCAAGGCTTGCGCCGCCGAGCCGCTCAAGATCGGCGTGTCCTTTCAAGAGATGAACAACCCCTATTTCGTGACCATGAAGGACGCGCTGCAGGATGCGGCCAAATCCATCGGGGCTACGCTAATCGTCAGCGATGCCCATCATGACGTGTCCAAGCAGGTCAGCGATATCGAGGATATGGTGCAGCAGGGCGTGCAGATTGTCCTCATCAATCCGACAGATTCAGCGGGTGTCGCGTCCATCGTGAAGACCGTGCACGACAAGAATATCCCCATCGTCTCGGTCGATGCCCAGGCCAATGGCCCCATCGATGCCTTTGTGGGATCGAAGAATTACGATGCCGGGTTCAAGGCTTGCACCTATCTGGGCCAGACCATCACCAAGGGCGATGTCGGTATCATAGACGGTATTCCCGTGGTGCCGATCCTGGAGCGTGTGAAGGGATGCAAGGCGGCTCTGGCAAAATTCCCGGGCATCAAGATCGTGAGCACGCAAAACGGCAAGCAGGAGCGCGATCAGGCCCTGACGGTGGCCGAGAACATGCTGCAGGCCAATCCCGACATGAAGGGCATTTTCAGCGTCAACGATAACGGCTCGCTGGGCGTGTTGTCGGCCATCGATTCAAGCGGGCATGACGTCAAGCTCGTGAGCGTGGATGGTGCGCCCGAGGCGATCAAGGCCATTGCCAAGCCGGGCTCGCATTTTATCGGCACGGCCGCGCAATTCCCGCGCCAGCAGATCCGCCTCGCTCTGGCCATGGCGCTGGCGAAATACTGGGGCGCAGTGCCGCCCGCCACCGTACCGGTGGATGTGGAGTTGGTCGACGCCAAGGGGGCAAAGACCTTCAGCTGGTGAGCATGAAGCGGGGCTAAGCCCCCCTTTTTCTCAGATCCTGAACACCCATTCCTGAACACGTATTCCGGGGCGGCAAGGCATCATGACAGAAATGCAGTCTTCTTCTGCCCTGCCGCTCCTGAAGCTGCAGGGCATCACCAAGAGCTTTCCTGGCGTCAAAGCGCTCAAGGGCGTCTCCCTCGAACTTATGCGCGGTGAGATCCATGCGCTTCTGGGTGAAAACGGTGCCGGGAAATCGACCATCATCAAGATCATCGGCGGTATCCAGCGCCAGGATGAGGGCGAGATGCGGCTCAATGGCGAAACATGCCATTTCACGAGCTATCGCGACGCCATCGCACGGGGCATCGGCATCGTGTTCCAGGAATTCAGCCTGGTGCCCGATCTCGACGCGGTCGATAATATCTTTCTGGGGCGCGAAAGGCGCAATGCGCTCGGGCTGAGCCGCCGCACGGCCATGGCGCGTCAGGCGGCTAGCCTTTTCGAGCGCATTGGTGTGCAGATTGACCTGAGCGTCCCGGTCGGGCGGCTGAGCGTTGCCGAGCAGCAATTCGTGGAGATTGCCAAGGCGCTCTCGCTTGATGTGCGTATCCTGATCCTGGACGAGCCGACAGCGCCTCTGACGCCCAATGAGGCGGCGCTGCTTTTTCGTGTCATGAGGCAGCTACGCGATGAAGGCATCGGGATCATTTTCGTCTCGCATCATCTCGAGGAGATCTTCGAGATCTGCGACCGCATCACCATTCTACGCGACGGGGCGAATGTCGGCCTGACCCCGGTCGCATCCTGCACCATGGATCATCTGGTCGAGATGATGGTCGGGCGGCGTATCGAAAACAGTTTCCCGCCCAAGGCCGATACGGCCGAGCGCAGCGTGTTGCTGACGGCACGACATCTGCGGAGCCGAAGCGATGCCGCCATGAGCGATTTCGATCTGCACGCGGGCGAAATTCTCGGTTTTGCAGGGCTGGTGGGCTCGGGCCGGACGGAGACCGCTCTTGCCCTGATAGGGGCGCTTCCCTGTCCAGGCAAGAGCGTCACCATGCATGGGCGTGACGTCACCTTGTCCGATCCGGCAGCGGCGCTGAAGGCAGGGATCGGGCTTCTGCCCGAAAACCGCAAGACGGAAGGGCTGATCCTGCCATTCAGTATCCGCGACAATATTTCGATCAATAATCTTGCCCAGTATACGCGGCGCACAGGGCTGATCGACCGGCGCAAGGAGCGTGAGAAAACCGCCTCTCTCATGCGCGCCCTGCAGGTCAAGGCTCCGGATGACGAGACGGCAACCGTCACACTCAGCGGCGGCAACCAGCAAAAGGTGGTCATTGCGCGCTGGCTCAATCGTCGTTGCCCGATCCTGATCTTCGATGAACCGACGCGTGGGATCGATGTCGGGGCCAAAGCGGAAATCTATCGTCTGATGCGGGACCTGACCGGGGAGGGCTATGCGATCATCATGATCTCGTCAGAGCTGCCCGAAATCGTCGGGATGTGTGACCGCGTCGCTGTTTTTTATCGTGGCGCCATCTCGACCATTCTCGAAGGAGACGCGCTTAACGCCGAGGAGATCATGCGTCATGCCACATCAAGCGGTACGAAACCCGTCGGACCGGGATATGCCCTTCATCACCCCACCGGGCCAGGAGCGCCGCTCCATGCGTGACTCCCTCATGGCGCTGTCACGGCGCTCGACTGCGTTTCTGCCGGCCATGGGGCTCATCGTGGTTGTCATCGGCATGATGTTTCTCAACAGCCGATTCCTGTCGCTGGGCAATCTGGAGAATATCGGTCGCCAGGTCTCGATCAACGCCATCATTTCGGTTGGCATGACATTCGCGATCCTGACCGGCGGCATCGATCTCTCAGTCGGCGCCACCATGGCGCTCACCGGCACGCTGACCGCCGGGCTGCTCGCCAGCGGTGTGTCGGGCGTCGTGGCCATCGTGGCGGGGATCGGGGCGGGCATGGTGTTCGGTCTCGGCAACGGGCTGTGCATTGCCGGTCTGCGTATGCCCCCGATTATCGTGACACTCGCCTCGATGAGCATCGCGCGCGGGCTGGGGCTGATCTACACCAATGGCTACCCGGTGACCGGCCTGCCCGACTGGTTCGGCTTTCTGGGGCGTGGCACCATTCTAGGGGTACAGACCCCTATCGTGATCATGGCGCTCACCTTCGTGGTGGCCTATGTGATGCTCGAGAAAATGCCGATCGGGCGGTATATCTTCGCCATTGGCGGCAATGAGGACGCCGTGCGCCTTTCGGGTATCGATGCGCGTCGCTACAAGGTCATCGTGTATCTTGTAAGCGGGGTGACAGCCGCGATTGCCGGTATCCTGCTCAGCTCGCGTCTCATGAGTGGCCAGCCCAATGCCGGTATGGGGTTCGAGCTCGATGCCATCGCCGCCGTGGTACTGGGCGGGACGGCGATTTCCGGCGGGCGCGGATCGATCATCGGCACATTGATCGGTGCCCTGCTTCTGGGCGTGCTCAATAACGGGCTCAATCTGATGAATATCTCGCCCTACGTGCAGAATGTCATCAAGGGCGCGATCATCCTGCTCGCCATTTTCATCAGTCGTCAGACCCGTCCCGGCGCACGCTAGACGCGGGGAGGATGGTTTACGTCTATCCCCATGCGGGGAAAGGATCGGGCAGACCGGTATGGGCGCTGGGATCGGACTCGCTATCTGTGCCCGGTGCCACCAGGCAGCTATCGAGGCGCAGACGTAGGGCCGCCTCGTTCAGCCCGGCGCCGATAAAGACGAGTTCCTGTCTGCGATCGCCATAGGTCTCGTCCCAATAGCCGTTGAGCGTGTCGCGCCACGCGGCATCCTCGGGCCAATCCTCCCGCGGGATGCTCGCCCACCAGCGCCCCGCCGCCTGATTGCGGGACAGCGCGCCTGCAATACTCAGTTCTCCTACCCAGTCCGACCGTGACGCCAGCCAGAAATACCCCTTGGCACGCACAAGGCCGGGCCATGATTCCTCGATGAAACGGGCGAAGGCGAGGGGCTCGAACGGGCGTCGCGCCCTGTAGACAAAGCTTCTGACGCCATATTCTTCTGTCTCTGGCGTATGGCTCTGCGGGTGGTAGAGTTCCTGTGCCCAGCGGGCATGGCGATGGGCGCGATTAAAGTCGAAGAGACCGGTATTGAGCAATCGCGCCGGATCAACGCGGCTCTCCGTCGTCTCGATCAGCACAGCGTCAGCGTTCAGGGCGCGGATGATGCGTCTTGCCGTCTGTTTCTGGCTTTCGGTCGCGGCATCGATCTTGTTGAGAAGGATCACGTCGGCAAACTCGATCTGATCGGTCAGCAGATCGACGAGGGCGCGGCCATCCTCCTCCCCGGCTGTTTCCCCCCGGTCACGCAGGAAATCGGTGGAGGAAAAATCAGCCAGCAGATTGGCGGCATCGACCAGAGTCACCATGGTGTCGAGGCGCGCGACATCGCTCAGACTGCGCCCGTCCTCGTCGCGAAATTCGAAGGTCGCAGCGATGGGAAGCGGCTCTGCAATGCCCGTGGATTCGATCAGCAGGTAATCGAAACTCTGCATGGCCGCGAGGCGACCGATCTCGGTGAGCAGATCGTCGCGCAAGGTGCAGCAGATACAGCCATTGGTCATCTCGACCAGCGTTTCCTGCGTCTGGCTCAACGCCCCGCCCCCGGACCGGATCAGGGCGGCATCGATATTCACCTCGCTCATGTCATTGACGATCACCGCAATACGCAGCCCGTCGCGGTTGTTCAGCAGGTGATTCATGAGCGTGGTTTTGCCCGCCCCCAGAAACCTGGACAGGATGGTCACGGGAAGGCGGGGATCACCTCGACCTGTGTTGTTCGGCAGCACTACAGGAGCGGACCCATCGACTATGGGGGGCAGGGGAGAGGACATCTTGATCTCGGCTCTAAAAATGTTATGTTATAACATAACGCAATGAGAGTTCCGACCGTGATCAAGTCCTGCCCGACCCGTCGCATTCTGGCCTTTCGCAGGCAGCCCCTCGATATCACCCTGCCTGTTGGCGATATGACAATCCTGCCGCTCGGGTTGACGCCAGTCGTCCGCAGCGAGGCGCAGCTCTACCTTTCACAACGCCCAAGCCTGCTCGTCCTGAGGGGGGATCTCGCCGCTCTCGCTGCGGGGATACATGCCTGTCTGGGCGCGCAAACCCCGGCTCTGGCTGAGGATGTCCTGTCTCTCGCGCGGCTTTATGCCGATATCACCCGCCGCGATGTGCTGCGTATCCGGCTCGAGCAGGTGGTGACGGATAGCTGCCGCAAGTTCCACGTGGATCATCTCGCGCTTCGGCTGTTGCGCAGCTATGTCGGCCCCGGAGTCCAATGGACACGCGATGGCGGTGAGAAGGTGCATGACACGCCCCCCGAGGCGCTGGTCATTCTGGCGGGCACCGCACATCCGGAATGGTCTGAGCTTTGTACAGTACGTCACCGCTCGCCGCCCTTGAGCGCGGCGCAAAGACGCGCAGGCGGACGGCTCCTGCTGACGATAGACGAAACCGATCTCGGACCGGACGATCTTGGTACGGAAGACGGCACAGGAAACCCGCTTTCGCCCGAGCAGAGAGCCCTGTGGGATCTGGCCAATTGGGGGGATGGGCGTGTTCGCCATTGAAAGCTGGCCGGATCATGAGGGCGTCGGGCTGAATGGTCACGCCGCCGGGCTGACGCCCATGGGGGCGACGCTTACCGCTGAGAGAGCGCACGGCCGCGATGCCAAACCGGACCGTCTCTTTAGCGAGCGCGCGAACGGCCCCCATGTGCGTGCCGGCGGGCTGGAAGATACGCTCGCCCATCTGCCGCGGCAGGATCTGGATATGGTCATCTGGGCGCGTACCCCGCCCGGAAGCTGGGCCGACGCCATGCGGTGTTTCTCGTCCCCCGGACCAACGCTGCGGCTGAAGGGCACGATAGAGACCGTGTCGCAGGCCATACGGGACCTGCCTCAGGCGCGCGCCTATCCGGATTTTCTTCTGGAAGATGTCGTGCAATCCGCATCTCTGACCGCCGCACTCTCAGGGTCCAACCGGCTCAGTCTGAGCCTTGCCTGTGGTAACGAGGTCGGCATACCGGAACCGGGAGGGCGCATGTCCTTGCTCTGCGCCTATGGCCATGACGCTGTCGGCTGGGAGTCCGGCCCGGCGTTGAGCGGGGGGCAGAGCACCAGCTTTGCGCCTTTCAGCCTCGCTTTCATTCCCGGGAGGGAGGAAGCGCGCCTGCGTCTGTCGGTGGACCATCCGCGATGCGGCCCCGTGCTCTTTCTGCGTGTCGAGTAGAGGCACGGGGGCATAGGGTCAGAGGGTGATCTTGCCCTGGCGATGGAGCGTCTGGATACGATCCGCCGTGCGGAGCGCGATAGCGGTAATGGTCAGGGAGGGGTTCACCCCGCCCGTTGTGGGGAAGATCGAGCCGTCGCAGATCCAGAGATTGGGCACGTCCCAGCTTCGGCAATCGGCATTGACGACCGAGTTCTCCGCCGAGAACCCCATGCGTGCCGTCCCGGCCAGATGGTTGGTGTCGTTTTCCTGACGCCAGATATCCTGCGCCCCAACGAGTTCGAGCGACCGCTGCATCTCGCCCAGCGCATGCTGGATCATCGTCTTGTCATTATCCTGCCAGCCATAGGTAATACGCGTGATGGGCAGGCCGTACTGGTCTTTTTCCTCGGCCAGGGTGACGCGGTTCTCCATGCTGGGTAGCATTTCCCCGACCATCTTGAGGCCGACCTGATGGTTGTAATCCATCATCTTCTGACGCAGTGCTTCGCCCCACAGCCCGCGCGAGGAGGACACCGCAGCCGACCATTCGAGTGGCAGCGGTCCCTGGGCCATCCAGCAATACCCGCCGAAGAAATCCTTCTTATCTTCATAATTCCAGTGCTCGGTAATGGTGAGCGAGGGCGGTCCCTTGTTCCAGCGCACCATCTCCTTCATCCGGCCATAGACGGCCTGATTGGACTGCACCATGAGATTGCGCCCCAGATAGCCCGAGCGATTACCCAGCCCGTCGGGAAAGCGGTCTGTGGCTGAATTCAGCAGCAGGCGGGGTGTCTCGATGGCATAACCCGCCACGATGACCTGCTTCGCACGCTGGAAGTGCCACTGCCCCTCGCGATGGTAATGCACCCCTGTCGCCAGCCCCTCGGCATTGGTTTCGATGCGCCCCACCATGGCGAGATCGCGTATCTCGGCCCCCGCTTTCAGTGCGCGGGGGATATAGGTCACGAGTTGGCTCTGCTTGGCATTGGTCGAGCATCCCACGCGGCAGAAACCGCGATAGACGCAGGAAGGGGAATCCCCCCTCGGTGCCGAGACTGTGGCGAGCGGGGTTTCGGACCATTGATACCCCATGGCTTCGGCACCGCGCGCCAGCCATTCCGCAGCTCCGCCGATTTCATGCGCCCGATAAGGATAGCGGGGGCGTTTGGGTCCCCAGGGGTAGGAAATCGGCCCTGCTATGGCGAGATCGCGCTCGGCTTTGTCGTAGTAGCGCCACATTTCGCGCCAATCGAGCGGCCAGTCCACGGCATAGCCGAGCTTGGTGCGCGACTGAAACCATTCGGGCCTAAAGCGCAGCGAAACCATGGCGAAATGCACGGTCGAGCCCCCAACCGCCTTGCCGCTGTTATTGCTGCCCATCTTGATAGGGTTGGCGCCGTCGATCAGCCGTTCGTCGGTCCAGTAGAGCTGGCTTTGGCTGGTTTCGTCCGAGGCGAAATCCTCGAGCGGCCTGAAATAGGCTCCGGCATCGAACCCGATCACCGAATAGCCCATCTCGGCCAGACGGGCGATCAGCGGGCCGCCACCCGCGCCGGTCCCGATGACGACAAAATCAACAGCCTCGTTCTGGCTGTACTCGCGCATAGGCACCCAGGCACCCTTGCGAAACACATCGGGGGCACGGCCATTCAGCGCGCGAGGCGTGTGCAAGGGATCATCGAACATTGCGGTTTTCCTTGCGCGTCTTCTCAACCGTTTCCGGTGTGGCCTCTATCGCTTCCCATGGGTCGCGCCGGTCATTCTGCATACGCACATACCCACGCGGGCTGGCAGGACCGCCAAAGCCGATCTCGCTCCAGGCGGTAGGATGGGCGTAATAGGCGCCAAGAATATCGGTTAGCACATGACCATTGAAGAAAAGCTGCATCTGCTCGGCGCTCCACCCCGCATGGCCGAGCCTGCCCGCACCGGCCTCGATCATCAGGGCTTCCTGCCCGGAGGGCGTGAGGGCATGGAAGCTCTGATCGTGGCGCGCCATCGCTTCAGCCTCGAAAACGGCGAGGCCATTCTTCCAGGTCTCGCGCTGCGGAGGCAGGGCGGCATCACGAAAGCCGGGGCGTGTATCGCTGAGCAGTCTCTGGTCCACATAGGCGGCGAGCGGCACAGGCGGACGATAGGTCGGTTGCGGCATGACCCGATCACACAGCGCGCTCAATGTGCGCCATTCCAGCGCATTCAGAAATCGTGCCTCACGCGGCACCGCGAGACGCGCGTCGATCACGCGCCGCGTGGCGTCGTTCCAGGAGGGGGTGAGGCGCTTGTCGAGCACGTCATAGCCCGGATAACGCTCATCGAGGGGGTTTGGAAGGGTGTCAGACATCGCTGTCATCCTCCATCAGGTCGAGCGCTGCCAGACCGGCCAGCGCCAGACCCGTAAAGGCGGGGGGTGCGGGGATGGGCGGCCCGTTGAGCAGGTTCTGCTGGATATTGCGCCAGCCATCCATGTCACGGCCTATGCCGATGGCATGAAAGACCGTGCCCGACACGCCCATGATGGCGGTAGCACGCAGCCACCAGCGGGTCAGGCGCCGGTCTGTATGGGCTGCGCCCAGTGAGGCATTGGTGAGCGCCGCCGCCGCGGCGGGTGGCATGGTCACCGGGAGTGCCATGAAGGGATCGTGAAAGCTGCCGCGAAAATGGAGCAACCCGGCTTCCGCAGTCGTGCCGACCATGCCCGCGCCTGAAACAGCTCCGATCACGCGCCCGGCAGGCAGGCCAAAGAGGCGTGGCGTCTGCCCAATGGGCGTATCGCGTACGCGTTCTGAAAAGAAGCCGAGCAGCCCAGAGAGCCCGATTGCCATGGGCGCCCCCAGAGGCGCGCCATAGAACAGGTTCTGCCAGATAAATCGCCCCGGCTTCTGCGCCACGTTCCATACGTGAAAGCCCGTGCCGATCAGCCCCACGACACCGGTCAGCAGGTAGACACCGTCGCGCATTCTGTGTGCAGCCGGGCTCTTGTCGAACGTGCCATGGGCCGAGACCGCAAGTGCCAGAGCCGAGGTGACGATGGGGGTGTACATCGCACGGTTTTCGAAATCGCCCCGATAATGTTCGACCGCAGAGTCGAACAGGACACTGGCGGCCAGAGTCCCGGCTGACCTGTTGAGACGTCGTGCAGCGAGTGTCGCTTTTTCGGGGGAGGGGGGTGGCTCGCTGGCGCGTGGCAGCGTGGCGGGGTGTCGTGCCATGCGGCCGCCGCGTGTTGCGGCGGCAAAACAGGCTGCGGTGAGCGCGCCGGTCAGGCCAAGAGCCCAACCGGCCGCGCCACGCGGACCTTTATACCGCGCCACTCAGGATTTCTTCGTGGGTAGGAAGGTCGCCAGCATTTCCTTGGCGGAGCCACGGATCACGTCAAGCAGTTCGGGCTCGGTGGGCAGGGAAGTGAGGAAGGCCTTGGCTTGTTGCAGGGTGATATGCGGAGGGAGCGGGGGGACATCCGGATCGGTGCGGGCTTCGAGAATGACCGGGCGATCCGCGCTCAGCGCCTCGTCCCAAGCACCGGCGATCTGATCGGGGTGATCCACAAGAATGCCCTTGAGCTCCAGAAGCTCGGCATATTTGTGATAGGGGAAATCCGGAATGGACTGGGTGGCCGTCGTCTTGCCCTCACCGAGCTGGACGCGTTCCTCCCACGTGACCTGATTGAGGTCCCGGTTATTGAGCACCAGAACGATCAGGCGCGGGTTTTCCCACTGCTTCCAGTATTTGGAAATCGTGATCATCACGTTCAGGCCGTTCATCTGCATCGCCCCATCGCCCATACAGGCGATGACGGTGCGTTCCGGAAAGGCCATCTTGGCGGCAACGGCATAGGGCGTGCCTGCCCCAAGCGAGGCCAGACCGCCGGAAAGAGATGCTTTCATGCCGCGACGGATTTTCAGGTCACGGGCAAACCAGTTGGCAACCGAGCCGGAATCGGCGGTGATGATGGCGTTTTCGGGCAGACGCGGTGACATTTCCCAGAAGACACGCTGCGGATTGATCGGATTGGCATCGGTCATGGCGCGTGCTTCGAGCACCTTCCACCACGTGGCGACTTCCTTCTCGATCTTCTCGCGCCAGCTACGTTCGGTCTTGCGCTGGAGAAGCGGGATCAGCGCACGCAACGTGGCAACGCTATCGCCCTGCAGGCAGACTTCCATAGGGTAGCGCAGAGACAGATTCGATGGGTTGATATCGATCTGCACGCCACGTGCCTGGCCCGGATCGGGCAGGAATTCGCTATAGGGATAGGCCGATCCGACCATCAGGAAGGTGTCGCATTCCTTCATCAGATCCCAGGACGGTTTGGTGCCAAGAAGCCCGAGCGACCCCGTGACATAGGGGAGTTCGTCCGGGACGGCGGCCTTGCCGAGCAGCGCCTTGGCGATGCCCGCACCAAGCAGCTCCGCAATCTCGATCAGTTCGTCCGTGGCTTCGAGCGCACCGGCCCCAGCGAGAATGGCGACTTTCTTGCCTGAGTTGAGGAGAGCGGCAGCGTCCTGCAGCCCCCGCATGTCGGGCACCTTGGACGTAACGGTCTCGCCAATGCCGGTATGGGTATAGCCGTGGGCGACAGGGCCGTCCTTGTAGGGGAGTTCCTGCAGGTCATTGGGCACGATCACGATAGTGGGTGCCCGTTTGTCACGGGCGATGCGCACGGCGCGATCGATCGCATGGCGCATCTGCGACGGTTCGGTGACGGTCACGATATATTCCGAGCCGACATCCTTGCAGAGCGACTGGAGATCGACTTCCTGCTGGTAATTCGACCCCATGCAGGTGCGGGCCTGCTGGCCCATGATCGCGACTACGCCCACGTGATCGAGCTTGGCGTCATAGAGCCCGTTCAGCAGATGGATAGCGCCGGGGCCGGAGGTGGCGAAACACAACCCGACCTGACCCGTGAATTTCGCATGGGCTGAGGCCATGAAGGCGGCCATTTCCTCGTGGCGTACCTGAACATATTCCACACGCCCCGCGTCGATCTCGCGCTGCAGCGCTACATCGATGCCACCAGCGCCGTCACCAGGATATCCATAGGCGCGCTTGAGGCCCCATTCCTGGAGGCGTTTCCACATGAATTCACTGACATTCATGGACATGGCATCGATGCTCCGGCGTTTGGCTGTGTGGCGGAGCAACGTCGCGTCAAGTGCGAATGTTCATCTACACAGTTTGTAAAATTATTTTATATTCATGAACCGAAACGACCATTGCGAGGTTTTTCCGCGTGTTAGGCGGCGGGAAAGCGATATCCGGTGAGGATCGATCATCCTCACATTAACGTGACGTCAGATCCAGCTGCCGAACGGGCAACGCTTGCCGTTTTGACTGAACGAGAACGGGCCAGCCCCGGCACCCCATGCGACCAGAGCGGAGTTTGACCATGTCCATGACGGCGAAAAGACGCCTCCACGATATCTATCAGCTCACCGATTTCGAGAAGGCGGTGAAGCGTTATCTGCCCAAGGCCGTCTATGAATATGTCCGCAACGGGGCGGGCTCCGAACTCAGCCTGAGACGCAACAGGGCCATTTTCCAACGTTATCTGTGGCGGCCCTATCGCCTGCGCGATGTCTCCTCGCTCAGTACGAAAATTACGCTATTCGGTGAGGAATACGACCAGCCCTTCGGCTTCGCGCCCACGGGTGGCGCCGCCATGACACGCTATGATGCCGATCGCATCGAAGCGGCGGCGGCACGGCGACACAACCTGTTCTACGCGCTCTCGGCCAACTCGCTTACCCCGCTGGAAGAGATTATCCGCATCAACCCGCGCGCGTGGTTTGCGGCCTATCTGCCGAGCGATCTCGAGATCATCGATGGCATGATCGACCGTGTGCAGAACGCAGGTTATCCCGTCCTGCTCATTACCTGCGACGTGCCCGTCCCGGCGCAACGCATTGCCGAGACACGCGCCGGGTACTCCATGCCCATTCGGCCCAATCTGCGCGCCACTCTGGGGGGCATGACCCATCCGGGCTGGACCTTCGGCACGTTGGGACGAACCATCCTGCGCGACAAAAATCCGAAGATCGTCAATATCCGTCCCCAGGGCGGGCCGGGGCTCTTCTCGAACGAGATCGCCGCTGTGGGCGGGTCGCCCCATTTTACCTGGGATCATATCCGCCATATCCGCGCGCGCTGGAAAGGCAAGCTCATCCTCAAGGGCATCCTGCGTCCTGAAGATGCAGAAGAAGCGGCGCGTATCGGTGCGGATGGGATCGGTATTTCGGATCACGGTGCGCGTCTTCTGGACTCCACGGTTGCGCCTCTCGAGGTGCTTGAAGAAATCAAGAAGGCTGCGGGGTCGATGAGTGTTGTGATCGATAGCGGATTCCGCTGCGGGGGCGATGTGCTGAAGGCCATGGCGCTCGGCGCGGATGCGGTCATGCTGGGCCGTCCGTTCCTCCAGGCCTGTGCGCTGGCCGGCGGGGCAGGGCTGGACAAGGCCGTGTCCATTCTCAAGACAGAACTCTCTCGCGACCTCGCGCTTTTAGGGGTCACGGATCTCGGCGCGCTCGATATCGCGATGCTGAAGGATCTGGGCGACATGGCATTTGTCGAGCGCGCACCCGAACGGACCTGAGAAAACGCGCAGAAACTTCGTTCAGGGACCGGGGTTGAGAGGGCTGTCAAATCCCTCCCTCTCCGTCGGACGCGCCCTTATGAAGCCTCCTTTGCAATACTCTGAGTCGCTCGAGACACCGCGCCCGGAAGAACGAAATGTGCAAAGAGCACTGCTCAGGGTTTTCGCGCGGATCGTCAGGGCGACGCATCGCGATCTGGGACATGCGTCGCGTGGTGTTCACGCGAAGAGCCATGCGCTGCTCGCGGGCACGCTGACCATCCCCGCCAATCTGCCACCCGAGCTGGCGCAGGGGCTTTTTGCGCAGGGCGCACGCTACCGCGTGACGGCGCGACTCTCGGCCATTCCGGGCGATCCGTTGCGTGATGCAGTATCCGGCCCGCGCGGTTTCGCACTCAAGATCCACGATGTGCCGGGCACGCTCCTCCCTGATAATCAGGGGGTCGCGGTTCAGGACTTCCTGTTTGCCAATGGTACGGTTTTCGGTGCGCCCGACGCCGGAGGCTTCCTGAAAAACCTGCGCGTTCTGGCGCTGACCACGGACAGGGCAGAGGGGGCAAAGGCGGCCTTGTCACGTGTGCTGCGTGCCATACAGAAAATGCTTGTTCGCCTCGGCAGAAGGAGCGCCGCGCTCGATGCGCTTGGCGGGTTCATTCCGACCCATCCTTTGGGGGACAGGTTCCACTCCCAGGTGCCGCTCCGTTACGGCGACCATGTCGCGAAGCTCGATCTGGTGCCGGAATCAGAGAGTTTCAGACGGCTCACGGGCATCGTCATCGCGATCGATCATGAGCCGACGGCCATCAGGCGCGCCGTCGCGGTGGATATGGCTCGAGAAGGCGGGCGTATGAGCCTGCGCGCTCAGCTCTGCCGCGATCTGCACGACCATCCGATCGAGACTGCGGCAACGGAGTGGAGTGAGGCGACGAGCCCGTTTCACGTCGTGGCGAGCCTCGAATTTCCGCCCCAGGCGAGCTGGAGCGAGGAGAACTCGCGCCAGATCGACGACAGGCTCAGTTTTTCGCCCTGGCATGGTCTGGCGGCCCACAGGCCCCTGGGGAACATCATGCGCGCGCGCCGCGTGGCCTATCCGTTTTCGGCAGGGTTGCGGAGCAAGCTGAATGGCTGCCCGATGCGCTTCCTCCCTCTCTCGGAAGAAAAACCCGGAGCAGAGGGCGCAGCTTCTTCCTGAAGGCAGCGAGCCGACTGGCCTGTTCTCGCCAGAGGCTCCGTACTCTCGCCGGACGGAAGGTTCCGGGAAAACCGGTTTGAGACAGTCTGGATGCTTGCGGATCACAACTCTCGGGAGGGCGGGTCGCTCTTTGTCATAAAACAGGCGGCCCAATGGGGTAGAGGCTCGGTTATAGCAGCGCGCACCACAGCTTGTTTCAGAGTCCTGTCGATTTATGCGTGCGCGTTCTCTCGTTCTTTCGCTGCTGCTTGGCAGCACGGCTTTTCCTGTTTCTGCCATGGCGGCGGGCCAGTCAGATGATATTGCGGCACTGAGACGCGAAATGCTCGAGATGCGCGCGCAGATGCAGGGTCAGATCAGCGATCTGAGGCGCGAGCTCGTCAAGGAGCGCGCCATGAGGCGCAAGTTCGAGCTGGCTCAAGCCAAACCGGTCCAGTCCATATCAGCGCGGGCCAAATCCGCCCGATCCGGCATTGCCCAGGGCGAAAACGCCGCGCCGGGTGGGAAAGTCCTGCGAGCGCTGCCCGCGTCGGGGGCTTCTGCGGCCACGGCGCTGGCAAGCAACAGCGCAATGCAGCAATCCTCGGCTTCGCCTTCCGGCACGGTCCCGCCCGGCGCGCGCCCCGTTCCTGCCTCCGCAGAAACGTCCATGGTGCAGGGCAAGGCGGCTGTCGGGGATGCCCCGGTGCAGCTTGCGTCGTCTCCGATCATACGGCGCGCGGGGCGGCCTTCCAATCCTCAGGTCGCTTACGACACGCACCTCATTCCGCCGCCCGATCATGGTCTGAATATGTCATTTGCCGATTTCCGTCGCGCGACCCGCTCGGCGGAAACCGTCGATATCGGGGGCATACGGATCGGCTTTCCGGCAGGTCGACCGACCATCGCATCGAGTGACGGGCTTTATGCCTTCTCGGTCGGGCTCGTCATGCATTTCGATATCGGGGGTTTTCCCTCATCGGGCGGTGCGGCGCAGGGTCAGACGGGCCGCTTCCCGAAAATGAACGAGAATGCGCGACGCCTGCGTCTGCCCCTGACATGGCGCTATGGCAATCTGCTCGCCAATCTCACGCCCGAATGGGGGCGCACGGTCGACGGCACAGCAGGGCTCTATGAAGCCAATATCGTCTATAGCGGCGTTCACAACTCCCAATTCACCTTTGGGTATTATCAGCCGCGTGTGACCATGCAGGACTCTGAATCCTCGAACGGGTTCATTCTCATGGAGCGCGCCTCGATTTCTGAAGTGGTGCGCCAGATTGCGGCAGGTGATGCCCGCATGAGTCTGGGTGGACGCACCCATCAGAACCGCTGGTATCTGGGCGCCTATCTGACCGGCCAGACTTATGGTGACCGGACGACCGACCCGACGATTTCCGACAGCCATATCGGTGGTCTGTTGCGTGTGGCCGGGCGTCCGATTGCTACAAAGCTGGTGGATCTGCATCTCGGGGTGTCCAGCACCGCCTCATTCAAGCGTAATCAGACCTCCCAAGGGCGTGTTCTGGCCCTGACGGACCGACCGGAAACACGCCTGACCAATGAGCGTCTCGTCTCGACCGGGACGATTACGGACATCGGGAAGGTCTGGGCTGCGGGGCCGGAAATCGCGTTGCGCTACGACAAGGCACTCATCCAGGCGGAATATTACCATATCGGCGTCACACGCGACGACGATGCACGACGCAAGGGCCCCGCGCCCAATCTGGGGTTCGACGGCTATTACGTTGCGGGCAGCTATACGCTTTTCGGTCAGACGCGACGCTACAGCCCCAAGGATGCGGCGTTTTCCGCGCCTGCGCCCAAGGAGGATTTCGATCTCTGGAACAACCAGTGGGGTGCGCTTGAGCTGGTCGGCCGCTGGAGCGTGATGGACTTCAACAGCAATATTCTCAAGGATCAGCCCGCATCGGTTACCGGGGGTGTGCGCGGTGGGGTGCAGACTGTCTGGTCGGGCGGGCTCAACTGGTATCTCAACCGTCATTACCGCATTCAGCTTCAATACAGCCATATCGACGCCACGCGCGCGCAGACGGTCGGCACCGTCAACAACAAGGGCCGGTCGATCAATTCCATCGGGAGTCGCATTCAGGCGGCGTTCTGAGGAAGCTCTCTCCCGGAAAGAGAGAGAAGTCCAGGACCTGCCGAGTCGGCTCCTGGTCTCGGGGCGGAGGGGGCGTTCTCCAACCCGGGAGTTCCACCGGGATACAGAGCAGATCTTGTGCCCCGCCTGATCGCCCTCCCGTCATTCGGGAGAGGAGGCGGGGGGTATCTGCTCGCAGCGTTGCCCGATCCCAGGGCCATGCGCCAGCCCGTCGGCTTGTCCCGTCGGTTCAGCCCGCCGATTCAGCGGCGATACGATCTGCCAGCTTCTCGAAAAGCTGACGCAGCAGGGCGGCCTTCTCCTGATCGGTTGCAACGCTGCCCTGTACGCTTTCCATGCTGCGTCCCTGACGGACAGGACGCGTTTCGTCGCGGGGCAGGCGTGTCCAGCTTGCCAGAACCACAGCCTTGCCATCGCTCGTCATATCCAGACGCTCCATGGTAATGCTGAGCCGTGAGTCGGGCGTCTCAACCGGCGCATAGGCGGTCACCATTGCCTGCGGCCAGTCCTGGGACAGACGTGCGACAATCAGATTGGTCGCCGACTGGGAGAGGCGGCTGGCCCAGCGACCATTGCTGCTGCGCAGAAGACGACTATCGTCGCGTACGAGAATATCCTGGGTGTCGAGATAATCCGGCATGACCACGCGCGGAACATAGACCACAGCTGCATTGCGCGGTGGTGTCGCGACTGGCCCCGCGACGGGCGCGAGCGTGTAGAACTGGACCGGTGCGGAAGCACAGGCAGAAAGCAGCCCCAGAGCGACCGCAGGAAAAAGATGGTGCAGTCTCATTGGCGGCGTCCTGTCAGGAGAAGTTGCGGGTTGCGCTCGACGTCATTGGCGAAGCCGCGCAAGGCGGCAGCTGCCGAGGCGATGTCACGCAGGGCGGAATCCAGATTGGCGCGATCTATCGAGCGCGGCGAGGTCATGCTTTGCAGATTGGCCAGCGTCTTGTTGGCCGTCTCCATGGTGCTGCGGCTGTTCTGAAGCAGCAGATGCAGTTCCTGCCCGCGGGCGGAGAGCTGTTCGGTCCCGGTGCTGGCAAGGCGGTCGACGCTTTGCAGCGTATGGAGCAGTTGCGGCTGGAGCGTGGTGATCATCTGGTGCGCCGCATCCACTGTTTCACGGCTGTGGTCAGATGTGGCCTGAACGCTATCAGCCAGGGCCGGCAGGCGCTGATCAAGCGTCTCGGCCAGATGATGGACGATCGCGAGCGTGGCCGAGGCATCGTCGCTGAGTTTGCGCAGGGGGAGATGGGTCAGAGTATTCGTAATGGCCTGTATGGAGGATTGGCGCGTCGGAATCTCGGTCACATCCGTCAGTTCGGGATGGAGCACGGCCGGGGTGCCGGGGGAGATATCGAGATCGATCTGCGAGGTGCCGGTCACGAAGCTCTTGAGATTCATCTCGCCCCGAAGGCCATGATCGACCAGATCATGCAGGCTGGGCAGATGACCGTGTTTCTCACCAGCTACGAGGATATCGTCGCGTCTGAGTGTCACGTAGACCGGGATATAGGCTTCGCGTGTTTTGGGATCATACTCGATCGCGATTCGATCGACCGCGCCCACCTGAACACCCCGGAAATTGACCGGCGCCCCCACGGATAGCCCGTTGGTTGACCCCCGGAAAATCAGGACAGCCCGATCCATATGGGTGAAAGGGTGAAAATTACCGAAAAAGACGAAGGCGCTGATCATGAGCGCCAGGCCTCCGAGAACGAACGCACCGACGAGGGCCTGTCTGTTCATGATGCGCTTCCTTCTTCATTGCGTTGCCTGTTCATGAAGGCATGAACCTGCGGGTCTGTACTATTGTCGCGCAGATGACGCGGTGATCCGTGGGCGATAGGACGCTTCGTCAGCGCGTCGAGAAAGATTCCGTCATCGGCAATCGTGAACAGGCTCGGCAGTTCGTGGCTCACGATCACGATGGTGGCGCCAAGCCCGTCGCGCAAATTCAGGATCAGATCATCCAGCCGCGCAGAGGTGATGGGGTCGAGTCCGGCAGAGGGTTCATCGAAGAACAGGATATCGGGGTCGAGTGCGAGCGCGCGTGCCAGTCCGGCGCGTTTGCGCATGCCGCCGCTGATTTCGGCCGGGGTCAGGTCGATGGCCTCCTGAAGGCCGACGAGCGCCAGCTTGAGTTCGACCAGACGTCTGATGGCCCGTGCGTCGAGCCTTGTGAACATCTGTAGTGGGAGGGCAACGTTCTCGCCCACCGTCATGGAGCTCCACAGCGCGCCGCTCTGGAACAGGACGCCGAAGCGATGATTGATCTCTGTGCGCTGGGCATCGGAGCCTGCCCAGTAATCCTGCGTGCCGACGCGGAAGCTGCCGGATTTTGGGCGAAGCAGGCCGATCATGCTCTTGAGCAGCGTCGATTTTCCGCAGCCGGAGCCACCCATCACGGCATAGATGCTGCCCCGTCGTACTGAGAGATCGATATCGGACTGGATGATTTTCGGACCGAAGCCGAGCGTCACCCCCTGCATGGTCATGATTGGATCGTCACTCATGGATCAGATCCCCACGCTATTGGCGATAACGGCGAAGATGGCATCGAGCGCGATTACGCCGACAATGCCGATCACCACGGCATGGGTGGCCGCAATACCGACATCGGCTGCGGAGCGCCCGGCCTTGAGGCCGATACGGCAGCTCGTGAGCCCGATGAACGCGCCGAAAACGATGCTCTTGATGAAGCCGAAAAAGAACTGGCTGATGCCGAATGCGATCACGGTCTGATGGAAATAACCGAGGCTCGTTATGTCGAGCATCGAAATGGCAACGACATAACCGCCCAGCATGCCGATCAGACAGCCGTAAAGATACAGAAACGGCATGGTGACGACGAGCGAAAGCACGGCAGGGAGGATGAGGTAAGAAGACACAGATATGCCGAAAACCTTCAGCGCATCGATTTCCTCATTGCCCTGCATGGTCGAGATGCGCGCGGCATACGCGCCACCGGTGCGTCCGGCCATGATGATGGCGGTCATGACGGCCGCCATCTCACGCACCGTCGCAATCCCCACGAGGCTCGCCACATAGATGCCTGCGGCGAATTTCTGGAGCTGAACCGCGCCGACGAAGGCGAGAATGGCCCCGACAAGAAAATTGACCACGCCTACGATCAGAAGGGCGGAAGGGCCCGCATTGAACAGATCGCTCAGGAGGTCGCTGCTGCGTAGCCCCCCCTTGCGAAACAAGGAGCGATATCCGGCAAGGGTCGTCCGTCCTGCTAGACCGGCGACAATCCCGATCTCGGCCAGAACCGCTTCGGCCCGGATCCCGATCTTCTCCAGAAACGGCGTTCGGGTTTTGCGTGCAGGGACGACCGGTGCGGTCTGCTCAGGCAGCAGATCGAGCAATTGCTGCATGGGATGCGGAAGCGTCGCCATGTCGAAGCGTACTCCCGCCGCATCGCAGCCTCGACGGACATCCCAGAGAAAGGCGACGAGCCCGGTATCCCAATCGGTGATGCCCGATGTGTCGCAGCTTATCGTGGTCGCCCCCGCTGCCGTAAGCGCTTCGTCCGAGAAGGTCGGGAGAGCAGCATCGTGACTGCGCCATGAGCCGGTCAGCACGAGGCAGAGGGTCTTTTCCTGCAACACGGTCTGATACTGCGCTGCCCCGTTCAGGGCCTTGCCGCTCGACGATGTCCTGCCAGCGGGGGAAGGAGCCTCCGTCAGGACCATGGAAAACTCGCGGGATTCAGTGCCATCATGCTGCAGCATTCTGATGGCTCGAGCCGCTGCTTGCAAGAACGCGGCACCCTTCGGGATCGGGTGCGGGGCAAGTTGTGATCATATCATGCCAAGATGTGATCGACGCGATAATCGGTGCCTTCGTGATCTCCTGGTGGAAAGCTGCGGGCAGGAGGCGAGGGATTCCGGGAGACGCTCACGCCCTCAGTATGTCCGTTCCCGGCGCCGCCGTGCTCGGTGTCTTCATGTTCGAGGCCTGGATGCCTAGCGCCGCAGCGTCGTCTGGAGGCTGCGCTCCTAACGTTCCTCCATATAGAACTCGACCGGCACGGTCAGGGTGAGCGTAGCGCCGGTGATCGTATCGGGCGGGCTGGGCAGTGGCTCGGCGCGGCGCACAAGCGCCAGGGTTTCCTCATCCAGAAGCGCATAGCCGGTCGGGCGGACGAGCACCGCTGAGAGCACATGGCCTTTGCGATCCATGGTGAAGCGCAGCATCACGGTGCCTTCCTGATGCTCCGCCTGCGCCTTGGCCGGATAGCGTTTGAAACGCTCCAGCCGTGCCAGCAGGGTGCCTTGCCAGCTCGCTTTCGCTGCCGAAGCCTCGCGTGTCGACGGTTCGCCCTTCGCGTTTGTGGCCGAAACGGTCGAAGGTGGAGCATCCGAAGGGGGCGGTGCCGTATTCGCCGTGGACTGGGTCGGTACGGGCGGCGGAAGATGCTTGGGCACAGGTGGCGAGGGCGTGACCTTGCGGCGCACAGGCTCAACCTTGATCTTTTTCGGAACCGGCACGGGGGGCAGTGGCGCGGGCGAGGGCGGGGCCATCACCTCGGGCGGCTTTTCGGGCGCAGGAGGCTCCGGCGTGGCGATCTGGGGCGGTCCGGGCGGCTTTTGCTCCGGCGGGCTTGGTACACTGGCGGGTTCAGGGGCGAGATCGATCGCTATGGCCGCGGGAGGCGGCGCGTAGGGCGGGGGCGTGGCGGGGCGTAGTTGCGCCACCGCCCAGAGCGCGAGCCCGGTTGCCACGACGATCGCCGCTGCGGAGCATCCGCCAAGACGGCGCTGGCGCTGGGCCTCGATCTGCTGGTGACGCTGGTAGACCGCTCGGAAGGAGAGGGACCCTTCCGACAGGGAAGGGCCGGGTGGCGCGGCGGGCAGGGGCGTGCGGAAATCCCTTGCGGTCACGGCGCGTCGCCCTCCTCCTGCCCCTGCAGGTTGACGAGTGCCACCTTGAGGAACCCCGCCTTGCGCAGGAGATCCATCGATTTCATCAGCGTCTCGTAATCCACTGTCTTGTCAGCGCGCAGAAAGATACGCTCGTCCTTATGCCCGTTGGTGAGCGTCATCAGCTTCGCGGGCAGCGCATCATTGCTGATGTCTTCCTCGCCAAGAGCAAGGCTGTGATCAGCCTTGACGGTCACGAAGATCGGATTGGCCGGGCGTGGCGCTGGTTTCTCGGTCGATGAGGGCAAATCGACAGGAACGTTTACCGTGCTCAGCGGCGCCGTGACCATGAAGATCACGAGCAGCACCAGCATGACGTCGATGAGCGGCGTTACATTCAGCTCATGGGCATCGAGTGCCGTATCATCGGCATGGCGCATGCGCAGCGCCATGGTCAGCGTCCCGCCTGCTCGGCGCGTGGTGTGGCGAAGCGGAGTACCTGTCCGCCCCTACCCTGAACATGCAGTCGGCTGAGATCGCGGGAGACGAGGCGCAGGATGAGTGCCGTCAGGTCCCCGACCTGCGCCTTACAGCCAAGGCACTGACGCGACAGGAAATTATAGATCACTACGGCGGGAATAGCGGCCACGAGCCCGAGCGCCGTGGCAAGCAGGGCTTCGGCAATGCCGGGGGCCACGACGGCCAGGCTGGTCGCCTTGGTTGCGGCAATGCCGGTAAAGGAGGTCATGATCCCCCAGACCGTCCCGAACAGTCCGATAAAAGGTGCGGTTGCACCGATCGTGGCCAGAATGCCCGTCCCCCTCATGAGGCGGCGGCCTTCGGCAGCTTCGAGGCGCTCGAGATGGAGCATGATGCGCTCCTTGAGCCCCTCTCGGTCTTCCAGCACGTCGGCCGAGCGCGTCCATTCATTTGAGGCGGCCAGAAGCAATGCCCTCACGATGCCGATATCGGGGCAGAGATCATGCGAGGCGGATAGGGTCGGCGCCTCTTCCAGCGTCAGTTCGGCCCGCGCGAGAGCGCGCCGGACACGCATCACCTCGACCACCTTGGCGACGAAAACCGCCCAGCTGATGACGCAGGCGATGATGAGGAGCATCATGACGCAGCGCACGACAGGGCCTGCCCCCAGGAACATTTCCCACGGGGTGAAGGGAAGGGAGGCGAGATCGCCAGTGGGCGCAGCCATGGGGCTCTCCTGATTTCGTGAGGGCTTCCGCCCCTGGGGCGTGACCTGTTCTTGTTACGGGGTGTAACCGTGGGCTTGAGATGTGTTAATCAGATTCATTCTCAATTACAAGAACTCGATTGCACAGGAGAGCGCGCATGCTGGTTCACATTCCCAATGTCCTGACGCCGGAAGAGCTGCGTCACTGCCGTGAAACCTTGGAACGCGCGGCGTGGCTAGACGGCAAGGTGACCGCCGGGCAGCAATCGGCGAAGGCCAAGCATAATCTGCAGGTCCCACAGGATTCGGAAACCTCGCGCGCGCTTGGCGAGATCGTGCTGAGGGCACTGGGGCGCAATCCCGTTTTCAATAGTGCCGCTTTGCCGTTGCGTGTGTTTCCGCCGCTCTTCAACCGCTATGATGTCGGGATGAAATTCGGCGCGCATGTGGATAATGCCATACGGCCTATCCCCGATAGCGGCTTTCGTATCCGGACCGATGTATCTTCCACCCTCTTCATCACCGGGCCGGAGGAGTATGATGGGGGCGAGTTGGTCATCCAGGATACCTATGGCGAGCAGCGCGTGAAGCTGCCTGCCGGTGATATGGTGGTCTATCCTTCGACCAGTCTGCACAGCGTGAGCGAAGTGACGCGCGGTTCGCGCTGGGCGTCGTTTTTCTGGAGTCAGTCCATGGTGCGCGATGATACCAGACGCGCCCTGCTTTACGATTTCGACAAATCGATCATCGAAACCCGCAAATCCCTGCCCGATGATCATCCTGGCGTGCTCGGGTTGACCTCCACCTATCACAATCTGCTGCGGCAATGGGCCGAACTCTGAGCCGTATGCTGACCGAGGCGCCGAAGCCGGTTCTGTGCACCCTGCCGCCAGGCGCGTAAGGAACGCCGGGCCGGTTCTGCCAGCAGGTATGGAGGATGCCACCTGGAATGGTCGCTGGCCTATCCTCCCGAGCCGCGGTTAGAACCTTCTGATGGTCACTGGATCACGGAAGGACTGGTCAGATCGCCCGTATTGCGTATTGTAACTCTGTTTTCTTCTGTCTTATCATTACGAAAACGAATCGTATTGGTCGGAGGGAAGCGGTATGAGGCGTATCGGGCCCATCACGGCATATGGACCTCTGATCATCGCAGCCCTCGTCATGAAAGGGGGTAGTGCGCTTGCTACTGTGCCCCCCGGTGTTTCTGGAGGGAGGTCTGACACTCAGGGCCCATCGCATTCCGCGCGAGCGTCGTCCTCCACGGCGCATCCTGTGCGGGTGACTCCCCCCGGGCCGCGCCCCGCAAGCGATCGGAAAGCGGCCTCGGCAGTTCGTCAGCCGGGTCTGGAACAGATCACCGTCACCTCCGAGCATCGACGGGAAAACCCGCAGAAGATTGCCACGTCGCTGAGTGTGATCAGCGGTAGGGAGCTGGCTGCGCGCAACGTGAATTCGGTGTTCGATCTGCAATATCTGACGCCCTCCTTGCAGGTGACGCCGCAATTCGGCTCCGGCCAGCCCGATTTCGAGATACGCGGCGTGGGTCACCAGGATTACGGTTCATCGAATGTGTCGCCGGTGGGCGTGACGATGGATGGGGTCGCGATACCCGTGCCCTGGGCCAGTAACGGCCTGATGTTCGATGTTGCCCGTGTCGAGGTGCTGCGCGGCCCTCAGGGTACGCTCTATGGACGCAACACTACGGGCGGTGCGATCAATTACGTGTTCAATCAGCCGACCGATCATCTCGCCGCCGGGGCCGACGTGCAGATCGGCTCCTTCAGTGCTCAGAAATACGATTTCTTCCTTTCGGGGCCGGTCGCCGCTCATGTGCGTATGCGCCTCGCGGGTGAGAGCCAGCAGGGCGGCGCCTGGCAATATGACGGGGCAGGCGCCCATCTGGGCGCCACTGATCGCACGGCTCTGCGCTGGCTGACCGACATGCAGGTGACCGACAGGCTCAAGGCGACGCTCGATATGCATGGCAGCATCGACCGGTCCGATGGGGCGGGGCTGCATCTCTTTGCGCCGCAGACAACCCAGGCGGTCTATCGTCCGGGGGCACCGGTTTTCCCGCAGGATCATGAGCGCGATATCACGCGTTGGGGAACATCGACGAGCTTCGCGCGCCTGATAGGTGTTTCACCCGGCGACAAGCCCTATCATCATATCGATACGGGCGGGGCAAGCTTCAAACTCGATCAGAGCCTGTCCTTCGCGACGCTCAGTAACCTCGCGAGTTATGACGTGTCCTCGCGCCGGGAATATGACAATTTCGACGCCTCTGCTCTTGCTCTGGCCGATGTCGCGTTCAACAGCCGCGCCAATGTGTTTCAGGACGAGCTGCGTCTGGTCTCTACCCCCGGCAAACGCCTCGACTGGGTCGCTGGTCTTTATTACGGCAATGAGTATCTGGCCGATCAGTATTACTCCGGTTTTACCGATGCCACGGGCCTTGATCGTGGCGTCTTTTACAGCACCAAGGTCAACACGATCAGCGGGTTCGGTCAGGGCACCCTCAAGCTATTGCCCCGATTGCGTCTGGTGGGCGGCGTGCGTGTCGAGCATGAATCACGCGATCTGCATGATTATCGGGCGTTCACCTATGATCTTGCTGGCAATGTGCTCAATCCCGGTAATCGGGTGGCGCGGCGCACGCTGGATTACACCCTTCCGTCATGGAAAGTGGCGCTTCATTATGATCTGGCGCCTCATGACCTGCTGTATGTTTCCGTCTCGCGTGGGATCAACTCGGGTGGCTACACGACCTATAATACGACCAATGCCCAAGCTTCCTCGAATCCTTATCAGCCCGAGAAGCTTCTGGCCTATGAGATCGGCAACAAGCTCGATATTCCTGCCGCCCATCTGCGCCTGAATGTCTCGGCCTTCTATTACGACTATCACGACCAGCAGGTGCTCTCTGCGGCGGTCAATAGTCAGACCGGTCTGATCGGGGCTATCGCCAATGCGCCGCGCTCCCATCTGGCGGGTGGTGAACTCGAGGCTGATTGGTCCCCGCTCAAGGGGCTCATGCTCACCCAGTCTGGTGGGTGGGCCGTCGGCCAGTTCGACAGGTTTGACGCCGTCTATGCCGCAACGCGTGTCAATGGCGTGTTCGTGCCGGTCACGCAGAACAAGAAAGGCGTCTCGCTCCCCGCCCCGAAGCTCACCTTCAATGGCTCGGCGGTCTATCGCTGGCGCATGGGAGGCTATGAGGCGAGTCTGGGGCTCAATTACAGTCTGCGTTCGACCTATCGCTCTCTTTTCGGGTCCCTCTACGATGTGGCAGGCTACACGCTCTGGGGGGCAACGGCGTCTTTTTCACCGCATGAAGGATGGTGGAGCCTGAGCGCGTTCGGCAATAATATCCTCGACAAGAAATATGACGTGACGCGCAATTTCTTCCTGACAGGAGATAACATCGCCCTGTCTGGCATGCCCGGTGTCTATGGTTTGCGTTTCGGAGCGCATTACTGATGCATGATCTCTCCATAGGCGCGCTGCGCGCAGGGTTCTCCGCGGGTAGTTTCACGCCGCGCGATGCGATCGAGGCCGTTCTGACCCGTATCGCGGCGTGGCAGGCGGCGACTCCCCCTTTGGGCGGGCTTTGGCATCTTGAGCCCGAGATGGCGAGGCAGGAGGCCGATCTCGCCACTAAGCGCTGGCGTGACAACAGGCCTATTGGCGCGCTCGAAGGGATTCCCGCGACGGTCAAGGAACTGATCGCGACCCAGGGCGTGGCTGTGCCTCAGGGCTCAGCGGCCACGACGCTCGTCCCGGCGAGAGCCGACTCACCGGTCGCGGCACGCCTGCGCGAGGCAGGCGCGCTGATTTTCGCGCGTACCACAGTGCCGGATATCGGGATGTTGTCGTCGGGCGTATCCAGTTTTCATGAGCTGACACGCAATCCGTGGAATCTGGCAGCCAATCCCGGCGGATCGAGCGCGGGCGCTGCTGCGGCAGCCGCTGCCGGATATGGGCCCGTCCATATCGGCACGGATATTGGTGGGTCGGTGCGTTTGCCCGCCGCCTGGACCGGGCTCGTCGGGTTCAAGCCAAGCCAGGGGCGTATTCCCATCGATCCCTATTATCTCGGGCGGTGCGCAGGGCCGATGGCGCGTTGTGTAGAGGATGCGGCCGAGATCATGGCGGTGATCACCCGGCCCGACCGGCGCGATGCGACAAGCCTGCCCTATCAGGCGATCGACTGGGCGCAGCCGATCACGAGCGTGGCCGGATTACGGATCGGCGTGATGATGGAGGCTGGATGCGGCATGGCGTTGGAAGCTCCGGTGGCGGAGGCCGTGGAACGGGCTGCAAGGCTTTTTGAAGCGCATGGGGCGCGTCTTGTGCCGGTGGGGCCCATTCTCGACCGTTCGCTGCTCCACGGATGCGATGTGTTCTGGCGTGCGCGCGCCTGGGGGGAGTTGAGCCGTCTTTCGCCCGAAGCGCGGGCGCGGGTTCTTCCCGCCATCCTCGCCTGGGCACGAACCGGGGCGGACGTCAGTGGTGTGGAAGCCGTGCGGGGCATGAGCGGCAGTTTCACCTTGCGACAGAGAGGGGCAGCCCTGTTCGACGGGCTCGACGCAGTGATTTCGCCCGTGACGCCCAATGTCTCCTTTCCGGCGGAATGGTCTTCGCCGCTTGATGATCCGGCAAACAGGCCTTTCGAGCATATTGCCTATACCCTGCCCTGGAATTTCACCGAACAACCCGCCATCTGCCTGAATGCCGGGTTCGGCCCGGGCTTCGACGGCCGGACCATGCCGATAGGGGTTCAGATCGTGACTGATCGCTTCGAGGATCTGAAGGCGATGCAGCTTGCACGCTGGTTCGAGCGTCATGGGGATGCTGCGGTCACCTCCTGGCCGGAACCGGGCATGTGAGAGGGAGGATCAAGCGCCGCAATATGCCCCTGATCATAGGACTGCTCCTGCCTTTCCTGCTCGTGCTCGGGCCTGTTCCCTTTCTCTATGGGGCTTCCTGGCGGCTGGAGGGCATCCCAATGGCGGTGATCTGGCTCTTCGCCTGCATCCCCCTTATTGCGTTCTGCCTCCTGATCGCGTCGCGTCTGACGGATGAGGACGCATGATTGCACTCGGTTTCGGACTCGTCCTGCTCGCGGCACTCTGTCTCGCCCTGTTTTCGCGTCGGGGGCATCATGAGGCCGATCCGCGCGCCTTCTTTGCTGCCCATGGGCAGTTTGGCGTTGTGCTGTTCTTTCTGCTCTCGGTGGGGGAGACCTATTCGATCGGCTCGCTGCTCGGTTTCCCCGGGGGCATTGCTGCAGCGGGGTCGATCGATATCGTGCTGTGGTTCGTGGGGTATATCCTGCTTGCCTTCCCGGTCGGGTTTTTTCTCTATCCGGCGCTTTGGCGGGCAGGACGACGCAGCGGTGCCATCACCCTCCCCGATCTGGTCGGGGCCCATTACCGGAGCCGCATCGCGGAGTGGCTGACCGGCCTTGTTCTGGTCATGCTGATGCTGCCCATGGGTACAATGCAGTTCGTTGGGCTCGCTGGCGTGCTGTCGCGTCTGGGGCTCGGCTTTTCGCCACTGGTCCTTGCGGGCTCTGCGGCGTTCATGGCGTTCCTGTTTGTCGCTATTGCGGGATTACGGGCAGCGGCGCTGATTTCCGTACTCAAGGACACGCTTGTGCTTCTGGCCATTCTTCTGGTGGCAGGGCTCACGCTCTGGCATTTTTCCGCCGAGCAGAGTCGAGGACTCGCCGAGAGTCTGTCGTCCGGTGGGGAATCAGCCAGTTCGGCCTGCGCCATGATCATGAGCACGATCATCGTGCAGGCCGTAGGGTTCTGCGTCGCCCCACAGGCTGTGGCCGCCATTTTCTCGGCGCGTAGCCCTGCCGTGATCCGTCGGGCGCAGGTCTGGATGCCGCTTTACATGGCGCTGTTTCCATTGCTTTTCGTGGTGGCGGCCTACGGGATGACCCATGCCGGGTTGGGCGGTACGCCGGATCAGATCTTCCTGGCCGTGACCAGCCGCAGCCTGCCTGGTTGGGTGGCGGGCATTGTCTATGGTGCGGTGGCGCTCACGGCTCTGGTCTGGCTTGGGTCCGTCTGTCTCAGCCTTGCGGCCATCGTCACACGCAATATCGTGCCCCATGTACCGCCGGCACAGCAGAAACGGGTGGGATTGCTGGTTATTGCCAGCTATCTGGTCTTCGCTGTTGCGACGGCCGCCATGCATCCGGTGCTGCTCGTCTCCCTCAACAAGCTCTTTTATGTCGGGCTGGTCCAGATGCTGCCCGGCGTGCTGGCCTGCGTGGCAGGCTGGCGCGTTGCGCCGCTTTTCTATCTTGGGGGGCTGGGGGCGGGGCTGGCCACGGGCTTCGGCCTCGCAGCCAGTCAGGCGAGTCTCGGCGGCCTCAATCCGAGTGTGCCGGCCCTGGCTGTCAATGCTGTTGTCATGGCCCTGGGCTGGGGTTTCAGTCGCAGGATGCTGCGCTGAAATCGGATCTTGCCCCCTGATGAGGTCTTCCAGAGGGCGCTCGCAGCTGTGTTAAATCATGTCTGTGCTTCATGTGACGTGCACCATAACATTGTGACATGAAACTGAGCAGTCTCCTAAGCGTCCCGGCAAGATAGCGCAGAGAGGGATGGCTATCGGCAACACATTGCAAATGCGAGATATTTTACGCGATGGAAGGAAGCCGGGAAGCCGATTGACCATTTGGGAGCATTTCGATCCTACATATTAGGTAACGAATATCACTCTCGTTAGTGTGATTTCGTTCAGAATGGCTGTTACGGTTATGGTTCTTGGGCACACAGGGTGTTTTCCCGGCACGCAGTATGGGGCCCATTATGGATCATTCAATCGTTCACGCAGCGCATACCGGTCATGGTGATGGCGCTTCGTCCCAGTCTCCCGCAGCACGGCCCAAGCTGGACCGCATCTTCAACGATCCCGATGGCGTGGTCGAAGACGGTGTGCGCGGCGCGCTTCTCGCTCATCCGGATATCATCGTCGAGACGGCCAACCCGCGTGTCGTCAAGCGCGCCAAGACCACGGGCCGCCGCAAGGTCGGCGTGATCACGGGTGGCGGTTCGGGTCACGAGCCTGCCTTCCTCGGCTATGTCGGCACGGGCCTTCTGGACTCGGTCGCGATTGGCGAGATCTTCTCCTCCCCGACGGCTGTGAGCTTCCTCGACGCCATGAAGGAAGCCGATACCGGCGCCGGCGTGGCCTGCCTGTTCGGCAATTATGCCGGTGACACGATGAATGTCCGCATGGCAGCGCGCGATGCGCAGCAGGCTGGCATCAAGGTCGAGACGGTTGTGGCTACCGATGATGTCGCTTCGGCTCCGGCCAGCGAAGCAGAGCGTCGTCGTGGCGTGGCCGGTGAAATCCTGATGTGGAAGGCCGCAGGCGCCCGTGCCGAAGAAGGCGCTTCGCTGGATGAGGTGATCGCCGTGGCCCGCAAGGCCATTGCCAATACCCGCTCCATCGGTGTCGGCCTCACGCCCTGCACCATCGTGGCCAACGGCCACCCGAATTTCTCGATCGAACTCGGCACCATGGAAGTCGGTATCGGCCATCATGGCGAGCCCGGCGTGTCCGTTCAGGAACTCGGCCGCTCGCGCGATATCGCCAAGCTGATGCTCGAGCACATCCTGCCCGATCTGCCCTTCACGAAGGGTGACCGCGTGACAGTGCTGCTTTCGGGCCTGGGTGCCACGCCGATTATCGAACTTTATGTGCTCTATGCCGATGTGGCCGATCTCCTGAAGGAGAAGGGCATCGAGGTGGCGCATCGCTTCGTCGGCAATCTCTTCACCTCGCTTGAGATGAAGGGCGCCACCCTGACGATCATGAAGACCGATGAAGAGCTGGACCGCCTGATGGCTGCGCCCGCCGAGTCCATCGGTCTGGTGCGTGTCGGTGCCGGTGCGGCACAGGTTCAGGCCGCTGAAGCTACCACGGCCACAGCCGAACCGGTCGAGGCGCTGGTCAAGACCGCGACGGGGGAGAAATACGTGCCCAAGAGCGGTATTCCCGTTGCCGAAACCACGAAGGTCATCCCGGCCCTGGTCGATGCCATTGTCAAGGCACGCGACTGGCTGAGCGAGATCGACGGCAAGATCGGCGATGGCGATCACGGCATCAACATGGCCAAGGGCTTTGCCCGCTGCGGTGACGCCCTGGGTGCCAACCCGCCGGTCATGGAAAAGGGCCTCGATGCCCTGTCCGACTCCCTGATGGCCGGTATCGGCGGCTCGATGGGCCCGCTCTACGGTCGTTTCTTCGAAGGCATGGCGATCCCGCTGCGCAATGTCGAGTTCCTCGACGGCAAGCTTTTCGCCCAGATGCTCGACGGGGCGCTGGCCGGGATCAACAGCCTTGGCAATGCCCGCGTGGGTGACAAGACCCTTGTCGATACGCTGCAGCCTTCGGTTGAAGCCTTCCACAAGGCGCTGGATGACGGCAAGTCGTTCGAGCAGGCCCTGATCGCGATGTCGGAAGCGGCAGAACGCGGTCGTGACTCCACGGTCGATCTGGTGGCCCGTATCGGCCGCGCCAGCCGACTGGGCGAGCGGTCACGCGGCGTGCTCGATGCCGGTGCGACCTCCTGCTGCCTGATCCTGCAGACCATTGCAAAAGAACTTGAGGCCCCGGCGCGCAACCACAACGCCTGATCTGCCTCAATCCAGAAAGACAAGACCATGAACAAGATCGTCACACCTGATCTGGGCGCCCTGCAGAAAGAAGCAGCCAGCGTCGCTCTGCCGGAAAAAATGATGGCCGTCGTCGCCTACGAGCCCGGCGATTATCGCTGGGAAGAGGTGGATGTGCCCCGCGCCGGTCCCGATGACATCATCATCGAAGTCGAGACCGTCGGTATCTGCGCCGGTGACATCAAGTGCTTCCTCGGCGCGCCTTCCTTCTGGGGCGACAAGGAACAGCCCCGCTACGTCAAGCCGCCGATGATCCCGGGTCACGAGTTCATCGGGCGCGCTGTCGAGATCGGCGAGAACCTGCGCGGCCAGTACAAGATCGGTGACCGCCTGATCAGCGAGCAGATCGTCCCCTGCGACGATTGCCGTTACTGCAAGGGCGGGCAGTACTGGATGTGCGAACGTCACGACCTGTACGGCTTCCAGAACAACACGAACGGCGCCATGGCGAAGTATATGCGCTTCCCCAAGACGTCGCGCACCCATCGCGTTCCGGAAGACATGCCCGCCGAGGCGGCTGCCCTGATCGAGCCCTATGCCTGCTCCGTTCACGCCGTGAACCGTGCGAACATCCAGCTCGATGACGTGGTGGTTCTGGCCGGTGCCGGTACGCTGGGTCTGGGCATGGTAGGCGCTGCCCGCCTGAAGAACCCGAGCAAGCTGATCGTGCTCGACACGAAGCAGGACCGTCTGGATCTGGCCAAGAAGTTCGGCGCGGATATCGTGATGAACCCGCTGGAAGAAGACGTGGTGGCCAAGGTCAAGGAACTGACCGGTGGCTATGGCTGCGATGTGTATATCGAAGCAACCGGCCATCCCTCCAGCGTTCGTCAGGGTCTGCACATGATCCGCAAGCTCGGCCGCTTCGTCGAGTTCAGCGTGTTCGGCGATGAAGTGACCTGCGACTGGTCGATCATCTCCGATCGTAAGGAGCTGGACGTGCTCGGTGCCCATCTGGGTCCGTATTGCTACCCCTTCACCATCGCCGCCATTGCCGATGGGCGTCTGCCGGTCGAAGGCGTGGTGACCCATTCCCTGCCGCTGGATCAGTGGAAGGAAGGCTTCGACCTGATGAAGAAGGGCGACAAGTCCATCAAGACGGTCCTTGTTCCGTAAGGTCGGTTATCTCCGAGACGACCCTGTCTCTGCTTCGGAAGGTGGCTCCCCATGGGGCCGCCTTTCGTCCTTTCAGAGGGTGAGCGTTCCCGCGATACGGGGCGTGACGGTGCCACCCACCCAGATCGTATCGTCTTCTTTCCGGATAGAGACGCGCCCGCTGCGCCCCAACGCCGTGCCCTGGCTCGCCAGATAGGTTTCGGGGGCCATAGCCTTGCCAATCATCCATTGCGCCATGGCGGCATTGAGACTGCCGGTCACAGGGTCCTCGAAACCCTGGTTCTGACCCACGAAGGCCCTGATTTCGAAAGCGGCGCCTGTTTCATCGCGTTCATTCTGCCACGGCGCGACGATGCCGTAGAGATTATCGCCCATTTTCGACCAGTTCGGCGTGACGGCCAGGACATCGCGTCGCTCACGCAGGGCGAGGAGCTGCCAGGGTGGCCCGTTATCCCCCCAGGCGGCGTCGAGGATATCGTCCGGGGTCAGGCCAAGTGCGTCACAGGCGGTCTGGCGCTCCTCGGGCGTAAGAGCGCCGCTGCGCCGCTGCGGTGGCGCCGCGAAAGCGTAGCGTCCGGCCTCGACCTTGACGCGTACCAGTCCGACCCCGCATTCCTGCACGATCATGCCGTCATGAGTGTTGCCCGGAAGGGATGCCCAGACGAAAGCCGTGCCGAGTGTAGGATGCCCCGCAAAGGGGAGTTCACCGCCGGGTGTGAAGATGCGCACGCGGTATGAGGCCTCGGGGGTGGTAGGGCGCAACAGAAAGGTCGTTTCGCTCAGATTGGTCCAGTTCGCGATACGGGCCATCAGCGCGTCATCAAGCCCGTCGGCATCGAGAATCACCGCCAGAGGATTGCCGGCGAAGGGGGCAGCGGCAAAGACATCGACCTGCCGGAAGGGATGGTCGCTCATGATCGACCCTTTCAGGAAACGGGGGAGACGGATCACAAGCGTAACAGACAAAACATTGCTCGGGCCAGACAGGCCGAAAATCGCCACAAACCGTCGATTGAAGCGACGGGCTGGAAAAGCGGCGATAAAGTCGGGGAGAGGAAGAATGGGGCGCTGGGCAAGACACGGAGCGATGTTCGGGCTGGGCCTTGTCGCGGGGTATACCGGGCTGGTGCAGATCAAAGCGGCTCATGCCGATTCCGGCACAGTTCTGACAAGCCTCGCTTCCCTGCGTGATCACGGCGTGATGCTTCACGTGCAGCATACCAATGAGATGCAGGCCATGATCAATGCCCCCACCCCGGATCAGGGATTGAAAAAAGGCGTCGGGAACGTCGGTATTGCGACCTATGGGGCTGATATCGACTGGGAGCGTCTGGCGGGCGCACGCGGCATTTCAACCCATATCGTGCTGGCCAGTGGGTATGGCAGCCCGACGAGTCATAAATTCGGCGATTACCTCACCCCCAGTCAGGCCACTTATGGTGGGGTGGGCAATGTGGTCATTCATCTTGTCTCTGCCTATGTCGAGAAATCCATGCTGTATGACCGCGTTAATGCAGCGGCGGGACGCATGACCTTTCTGTCCGATTTCTCGGCCAACCCGCTCTATTGCAATTTCATGAATGCCTCGTTCTGCGGCAATCCGAGAACGGCTGCCGATAACAAGGCGCATGCGGCTTTTCCCATGTCGAACTGGGCAACCCGTGCGCGCGTGCAGATCAGCGATGTTCTGATTGCGCAGGCGGGGGTGTATCTCACTGAAACCGAGGCCATTTATACGCATCACCAGACGCGTACCGGCTTCAAGTTCAACGGGGCCACAATCGATGGTGTGGCGCTACCAGTCGAACTGGCCTGGTCGCCCCATGGCGGCGGCAAACGCGCGTTGCCCGGTCGGTACAAGATCGGGTTTGTCTATGATACGGCGCGGCATGACTCGCCTTTTCAGACGGGGAGCGGGCAAAGCCTCTATCTGACTGATGGGACGCCGCGACGCCTCAAGGGATCATGGTCCGCATGGGTCATGGCCGATCAGATGGTCTGGCGCTTTCAGGGCAGGGGACCGGATGCCGGCCTAACCGTACTGGGCGTGGCGTACTGGAATTCGTCCCGCACCCAACTGCGCAAGGCGCAATATTCCTTGGGTTTCCTGATGCGCGGCATGGTCAAGTCGCGCCCCGCGGACGCGATCGGGGTCAATGCTTCCTGGGTACAGGTTTCGCGCTCTGTCGTGCATGCTCAGCGTGAGGCGGTGCGTCGTAACGGCAAACTACCCCGACATGTGCGCTTCCCCCAGGATGGGGGGGGCGTCATCGAGGCCTTCTATCAGATGCATGTGTGGCGGGGGGTCTCCATCGCACCTGACCTCCAATATTACATTAATCCGGGTCTTCAGCCCGGATTGCGTAACCAGCTTTTGCTGGGGGTCAAAACGCATGTCGAGTTCATCTGAATCCTGACTGCGGCATCGAGAACTGTGGCGGTGAAAGCACAGTTTTACCGCGAGTTAAGAAAGATTTTAAGAATCGTTTGCATCTCGGCGTTACATGGCAGAAACACGTCGCCGAAGACGGTGCGCCGTGATTCTGAGTATTCCTTCCGGGTGGAGAGGGATGCGACAGAATGATCCCAACGATGATCCTGTTGTGTCAAAACATTTCAGAGGTCATGCCGGATTGTCTTCGTGATCGAAAACGAATTTGTGGTGGATCATATGCCCGAAGACTGCGCGTTTCCCGGAGAGATGCAGAAGAATAGCGAGCTTCACTCGAAGCTTTCCCCTGGATACTCAGGAAAACAGAAACGACTTCTTCTCCTGGCGTTGACCGCCGGCATGGGGCTGGGTGCTGCTGAGGAAGCTGAGGCCCAGGAAACGACGGCTACGGGCACCAAGACTGCCGAAGGGCAATCCATCGCTCTTCCTGCCGTGCGCGTGCATGGCAAGGAGCAGATCAACACGCTCAACACCAACACGACGACCCTCGATATCGGCCGTATGCCGGATAATGTGCGTGAAACGCCCCAGACGGTCAGTGTCGTGCCCAAGCAGTTGATCGAAGAGCAGCGACTCTTCACCCTCGATCAGGCGCTGTCCAACGTTCCGGGCATCACCATGTCTGCGGGTGAGGGCAATGGCGGTATGAACGGCAACCAGTTCCGCATCCGTGGCCAGCAGGCACGCGGCGATATCTACGAGGACGGTCTGCGCGATTTCGGCAATTATGTGCGCGACGTTTACAACACAGAAAGCGTCGAGGTGGTGAAGGGACCGTCCGGCCAGTATTTCGGTGCAGGCAATGTGGGCGGCGTGATCAACCAGACGCTCAAGAAGGCGCATAGCGGCAATGCGTTCGGGGCCGATCAGTCCTTTGGCAGCGGCATGCAGTATCGCGGTTCGGCCGATGCCAATTACGAGATCAACGCCCATACCGCCCTTCGCGTGAACGGCATGTACAACAAGCAGATGGTGGCGGATCGGAACAATGTCCGCAGTGATCGCTATGGCGCTGCGGCTGATCTGGGTGTCGGGCTGGGAACCAAGAACACCTGGCATTTGAATTATCAGTGGCTCGGCAGCCGTGGTCGCCCTGATTACGGCGTATCGATGATCCAGATCGGCAAGACCTATCGTCCGATCACGGAATATGGCCTGCCGCGCAATACGAATTATTCGCGCAATTTCGACCGGGACATGGGCAATGTGCACATGGTTACCTCGAAATTTGCTTCCGAACTGGCCAAATGGCTGACGCTCTCGAACGATACGCGTTACTCGCATTACACGCGCAATTTTGCAGCAACGACCCCCGCGGCCTGCTCCGGGGCCTGCGCGACATCGTTCCTCGCGGGTGGCAATCCGACACTGGCCTACGGTGCCGGAGGCGGCATGGGCTATGATCAGGCCGGTTGGGGCGTGCAGAATGTCACCATGGGTCACTCCAAGTTCCGGACCGGCTTCATGCACCACGATATCCGTGCCGGTGTCGACATCAACTACACCAAGGATGATCGCCTTTACGGCACCTGGATCAATCGGGTGAACAACCAGAAGATCCGTACGCCGCAATTCGAATATCCGGGCACGATGCTGACCTTCCCGGCAACGGGCAGCCGCACGGCGGATTTTCGCGATCTGGGCCTGTTCCTTGCTGACAAGATCCATCTGACCAAGCAGATCTCGGTCTATGGCACGGTGCGCTGGGACGACTATCGCTCGACCTATTGGAGCGCAGCCCAGTCGGCGATCGGTGTGCAGAAGCAGAAATCGAACAAGTTCAGCCCGTCGGCCAGCCTGATGTATGAGCCGCTCGAGAACACGACCTTCTACTTCACCTTCTCGCAGTCCTATAAGCCTGTCGGTACGGATGTGTCCTCACTCACCATGAGCTCGACCAGCATCGGCGACGTGGCGGCCAATGGGCGCGATCTCAAGCCGCAGCGCAGCGATCTTTACGAACTGGGCGGTAAGGCCGACTTCTTCAACAAGCGCCTCGGCGTGACTGGCGCGATCTTCCAGATCGAGCAGAACAACTCCTTCACCTATGACGATGACGGCAACATCATCACCGGTTTCCAGGATGCGGGCTCCGGCCGTCGCATTCGTGGTCTCGAAGTCAGCGCCACCGGCAAGCTGACCCGCGACTGGGAGATCTATGGCTCCTATGCCTATATGGGCGGCAAGGTCACGAACAGCGCGCTCTATGGCGGTAACCGTGCCCCGCAGCTTCCGGCGAACAGCCTCTCTGTCTGGAGCACCTATGACGTGTCTCGTCTGGTCCTGAAGCCCAATAACGGCAAGTTGCAGGCTGGTGGTGGCGTTCAGTATTCCTCGGGTTACTGGTCCAATGAAGGCCGCACAGGGCGCATGCCGGATAACGTGTCGCTCAACGGCATGATTTCCTACGACATCTCGCATTACCATGTGCAGTTCAACGCCAATAACCTGACCAATCATCGCAACTACGCCTCGGCATTCTCGACCTCGCGTGCCGTGCCGCTTTCGGGCCGTACCTTTCTCGGCTCGGTCGGCCTGCGCTTCTGATCAGATGATATGGGCTCGACCGGCCTTCGGGCAGGGAAGAGCGCGCAGAAGGGGAGTGGTCGCAAGACCATTCCCCTTCTGCACATGACAAGGCCCGATGCATGACAGTCGCGAAACCGGCCCCGCCTTCCGTAACGGAAGAGATTGGAGGCGAAGAGAGCGGTCTGACGATGTCGCTTCCACATCCTGCGCCAGTTCTCGATGAGCGTCTGAAAGCTGCGCTCTATCTGGCCCAATGGCATCTGGACCGAGGAGAGAGGCATGAAGCATTCCGGCTTTTTGCTCAGGCCGCGCAGTCGGCGCATCCGGCTGCACTCAATATGCTGGGACGCGCTTATGAGCGCGGTTGGGGAACGCCGCGCGATCTGGAACGCGCCATAGCCTGCTTCGAGGCTGCTTCAGCAGGAGGAGAAGGATGGGCTTTCTACAATCTTGCCGATCTCCACCTCACCGGGCAAGGCGTTCCATGCGATCCTGCGCGCGCGCATGATGCCTATGTTGAAGCGGCGCGCCGGGGCATAGGCAAGGCCTTCAACATGCTGGGGTTGCTCCATGAGGAGGGGTTTGGCAGTGTTCCCGCCAACATCGACCATGCCCGTGCCTATTACGAGGCCGGCATGACCTGCGGCGATAGGGCGGCAGGCCTCAATCTGCAAAGGCTGGAATCCGCGCAGGCTGGACTGAGTCCGAAGGGCGATTGACCAGGGCGGGAGCGCTGCGGCTAGCCGGCAAGAGTGCCGTGTCCAGCGCCCGGCAAACGTATCTGGCTTGCAGGGCCTGTTCCGGTTCCGCCCTGACTCAGTTGACCGACGCTTCCTTGCGTTCACCCATGGCGAAGGCCTTCAGAATGGACTCTGCCAGAAGCTTGGCTGCTTTGGGGGTCAGACGCAGGTGGGCGGTCGGGGCGATGACGATCTCATTGCCGTGGGGGCGCTCCGCTGCAAGAGTGACGGTGATGATTCCGCCGACATGACCATAGACGGGAACGTTATCGGCAAAGATGATCGGCGCGGATTCGGCGTTGAGTGATGCAATTCCCTGCGCGATCTGGTGCAAGATCTTGTCTGAGGTATTATCTGCCATTTTGCAGAGTGCCTTTGATTATTGATAAAACGCAGCCTGATCGAGCTGGCGCCAAGAATGTCATATCGTGAGCACACCCACAAGCGCGGTACGCGGACATGGCGCAGAGGCAGATATCCAAAGTACTGTGCCCTGTGCATAATGGACCCTGCCCCTGGAGGACAAGGCAAATATCCTCGAATATCCGTAATGTGAGCGTATCCTCGCCCATAGGTGCGGGCGGTGAGAGAGGGCAGGGACGCAGTCTCCTTTCGTCAGCCTCGTCCCGCGCGGCTCTCTTTTTGTGCCCGAACCGGGAAAATCTTGTGATCAGATCATCTGGGTCATGCCAGTTGCGATCGGTGTGTGTGTGTCACCCGAGGCGAGGATGGAGGATGGCTCTGCCAAGATATTTCCGAGGGTCAGGTCGGCTCTGATCTTGCCGCTTGGTGTGCGGATGACGAAGCCCTTGCGCATGAAATAAAAGGCGAAACGATCGATACGGTAGCTTTTCATCGTATCGGCCATGGCCTGACGCAGGGCTGGGATGCGGGCATCATCCGCGGTTTCGATCATTAGACAGGGGAGGTCCCGCTTTGGCAGTTCGGGCGGAGCGACGACACAGAGTGCTCCATCCATTGCCTGGCTCAGAGAGACTGCGATGTCATTCGTGTAATAGACATTCCCATCATAGGCGAATTTCTCGCTCAGCCGACCGACATGGAACAATGCGCCCTCGTGAAGAAACCCGAAATCCTGTGTTCGGAGATAGCGGGTGCCGTCCTTGATGACAAAACACTGGGCATTGCGCAGAGGATTGTTGAGATAGCCGACGCTCACACTGGGACTATCAATCCAGATCTCTCCTACCCTGCCTTCAGGAAGAAAAACCTGCAATTCCGGATCCACGATATGGACATGCTGGTCTTCATGCGCGGTCCCGCAACTGGCGAGTACCGTAACAGCATCGGCGTCATCAGTGCCGGTCACGACTGCCTCGCCGTTGCTGAGCGCGAGACGATCGAACGATACCAGGGAGACGCCATGCCCCTTGCGTCCTGATGTCACCAGAAGCGCATTTTCCGCCAGTCCGTAGCAGGGGTAGAACGCCGCGCTCTTGAAACCCATCGGGCCAAAAGCGGCACTGAATTTTTCCAGGGTATCGGGGCTGATATTCTCAGAACCGTTAAAGGCGATGTTCCAGCGCGAAAAATCCCAGCGGGGCGAAATCTCTTCGCCCGACAGGCGTGCGCAATAGCGATAGGCGAAATCAGGGCCGCCAGAAATGGTGACGTCATAGCGGCTGATTGCCTCGAGCCAACGCGAGGGCTTCTCGATAAATTTGTCGGGTGCCATGAAGTAGAAGGGATTTCCCGCAGCCAGAGCCGGTAATACGGCGCCCACCAGCCCCATGTCATGGGTGAATGGCAGCCAGCTCAGACCGGTATCATCATCCTGATATTGAAACGAAATAAGCTGCGCATGAATGTTATGGCAGATATTGCGGTGGCTCAGGCATACCCCTTTCGGGTTTTCGGTGGAGCCAGACGTATATTGCACGAGAGCGAGTGAGTCCGATGTCAGTGCTGCGGGGGCGATAGGCCGGGGAGCATTCAGGGCGCTCTCGAGAGGGATCCACTTGACCGCGTTGGCGTCGGGTAGATGGAACAGGGTGAGCGTGTCGCGCTTGCCCAGAACGGCCTGCGCGCCGCTGTCCTGCAGGATGAAGCTAAAGCGTTCGCTTGCACCGATAGCGCTGGGATAGATTCCCGAGACCGGAATGTGCCCGGCATACAGGCAGGCAAAGAAAGCGACGATATAATCCAGACCGTTTTCGAAAAGCAGGATGACGCGCGCGCCTGACGGGAGCAGGCGCGCCAGGTGGGCTCCGGCCAGTGACGCCCGGTTGTGGAGTTCTTCGGCGCTGAGCCTGTCGGTGATGTTTTCCCCATCGCCGAGAAAAAGGAAGATTGGATTGTCCTTCCTGGTGAGTCTTCTGAATTCCAGCAGATCGACCAGGGTGCGCTGCTTCCATGACTCCGCGCCGACAATCGCCTGATCTTCTTCATACATTCTATAGGGCCTGTTTGCTGAGATCTGAGACCGGAGGGGCGAGAGGCCTGCTCACGCAGGCGCGCCATCGGTCAGTTGATGGTGGAGCGCTTCGCAATGGGAGATCACGTGTTCGGGCATGATGAGTCGGGTGCACTCGAAATGCCGCGAGGTATCGGCGTGGCGTGGGCAGAACAGCAGATTACCGTGCTCGAAAGGCGTCCTCACGTCATGCCAGCAGCTATTGCAGACATGCGGGTTGAACACGCGATAGGGCGTGTGAAACTCGTTCGACGGGTGTGTGAAGCCGCTTATCATCACCACCGGTGTTCCCGCCGCCCAGGCAAGCCAGGAGAGCCCGCTGGACAACCCGATAAAAAAGGCGGCATGGCGCAACCAGTATGCCCGTTCGGTCAGGGGGCGCGCTCCGGTTTCGTCCCGAACCCCATGAGGCATGTAATTCCAATGGTTTCTGTGGCCGCTGATCGCCTCACGGTCGATACAGACCACTTCATAACCCATTTCCTTGAGGCGCTGGATGACCGTGGCCCATCCGAACGGATTATTCCAGTATTTGCACTGGCTCGACGCCTGCGTGGCGATTACCACGTAAGGCTGTTCGATTGGCCGCTCCGTTACCGGCCATTGATTGATGCGCGGAGGGGTCTCGCTGTCATCGACGCCGAGGATATGCGCGGCCGTGCGATGAAGCCCTACAAGACGGAAATCCGATGGCTGCCAGTCATGCGCCTCGTCCTGAAAATACAGACCGATATAATAGGTGGCGTAGAAATTTTCCCGGTTCGCCTCATATTCGGCAAAGCTGCAACAGCGTATGCCCGGATACTGCCCTGCGAAGAGTTTGCACGCCGCGTCACTCATGGCGACAGTGAGGCGGCAAGCGTGTTTTTGCTGGAACTTCACAGCGTAGGAAAACCAGCCAACTGCATCGCCCAACGTGCTGCCGGGCAAGAGTATCGCGACCTCGCGATCACGGCAGTCATATTCGTGAACGACGACGATGCTGTCATCATCAAGCGATCGGACTTCGATACGTGCGGGGATGAAGTATTTCTTCGACCCCAGGATCATGCAGTTGCTGGCGGCGTCGCTGTAAAGACAGACCGATCTTTCCATATCGGTCAGGGTGACATGCCAGCGTCCGGCCGGGACGCTGATGCGAGCCCCTGCGTTGAAGTCAAAGGCGATGCCATGGGCTTCCCGCTGTGTCGGATGGGGGGCTGGATCAGGAAAAGCCGTGTTCGAGGGTGATGCGACCGAGACGGGCTGCCCCCCAGACGAGGGCGCGCTGATCGGTGCGGCGCTGTCAGACCCTGATGCGGCAGCTTCAGCGATCTGGACAGGGGGCGCGTTCTCGTTCGGCGCGGCTGCGTCGGTGCCTCCCTGAGGGTCGAAATTCAGGATGGAGTCGATGATTGAATCAATCTTGCTCATGACCGTACCTGCCCAGGGACATCCAGCCTGTCTTCAGGTGCGTACGGCGGCTGGGTATCCAGGCTATCGCATGGCTGTGCCATTCCCGGAGAGGGGCGTGGGGTCGACACTCCTGCTGATTCTCTTTCGGCGATCAGGCGGTCCACCGTCTGGGCGACCTGCTCATAAGAGATCATCTTCGTGCATTCGAAATCGCGCTCCGTATTCGCATGGCGCGGACACCACATGTAATTGACCCGCTCGAATTCTATTGTCACGTCATTGGAGCAGCTATTGCACACATGCCGGTTGATGATGCGATAGGGGGTTTCGAACTCGTTGAACGGCTCGGTAAAACCGCTGATCATCACCACGGGGCAGCCCGATGCCCAGGCGAGCCAGGAAAGCCCGCTCGAAAGGCCTACGAAAAAATCGGCGTGAGCCAGCCACCGCGCGCGCTCACTGAGTGGAAGGGCACCGGTCATGTCCTCGGCTCCATACGGAATATGGTGCCAGATCGTACCATTACCGGCTACGCGGTCGCGATCGATACAGATCACGCGATAACCTTTCTCCTTCAGATGTTTGACGAGGTTGGACCAGCCATACGGGTTATTCCAGTATTTGTTATGTCCCGTCGCCTGGGTGGCAATACAGACATAGGGCTCCGCAATCGGACGCCCCCCTTCGGCCAAGCGGATGGAGGGCAGGCGTTCCTTCGCAGGAAGGCCAAGAATATAGGCCCCTGATACGGCCAGTCCGACCTGCCGGTAATCCGTCGGCTGATGGTCGCGATTGATGTCGTTGAAAAAGATCAGGACCTTGTAGCGCGCGTAAAAGGGGCGATCGAGGATGGACTGATCTTCGGTGATGCTCAGGCGTGGATTGGCGCCGACAAACAGTTCGGACAATCCGGGCCGCACAAGGCAATGCACATGACAGCGATGAGCCTGGGCGAAAGCCTCGACATGGCCCATCCAGGCAAGATGGTCACCGATGCCGCCCAGATGCATGTCGATCAGAATGTCGCGGTCGGTCAGATCGAGTTCATGGTCGAGAACCGTGACGCCATTGCGTGAAACGCGCAGAGAAAACGGAACGAAGTATTTCTTGCTGCTGCTGACAAGGCCGCCGGTATTCGCCTGCGCAAACAGGAGCGTCTGCGTGGCCACATCCCGTATCTCCGCATGCCACTCGCCATGGGGAAGGCTGATGCGGCATCCATCCTGAAAATCGAACCTGATTCCTTCAGGGCCAGCCTGACTTGGCGTGCTATCCATGATTTCCGCTCTTGACTGTCCGCCTTACATCCGGGGACCGAAATGGGCGCATATCTCGCCATAAACCTGCAAGACGGCCTGATATGTCGCGCTTACCGAATACTGACTCGCGGTCTTTTCAGCTTCATGAAGCATTCTGTCAATGCGCGGTGAGTGATGTTTCATGTCGTAGATCAGTGTTGCGAGGCAATCGACAATTTCCTCACATTCTTCGGGCGAGAACCAGTAACCATTTCTATGCGTGGCGTAGTCCTTGCCCCCGGTGCCGTGAAACCCCACCAGCGCGCAGCGCGACGCCATCGCCTCGAGTGGCGTGAGGGGCAAGGCCTCCTGTCGGGACAGGGCCAGGAAAATGGCGGCGCCTCCCATAGCCTCGGCCACCTGACGTTGTGTCATGTTTTCGAGCATCAGCCAGGGAACATCGGCAGTTTCCGGATATTTGAGTCGCAACATCGACATGAGAAGCGGAGCGAGAGGGGAATTCCCGCCTTCGCCCGGCCACTTGCGGGGATTGGTTGCGATGCACAGATGCTTCTGGCGCGGATAGAACAGATTGGTATCGACCGAGTTCGGGATAACGTGAACCTTCGGCACGCCGAGCACGGAAGAAAGGGATTGCGCTGTCTCTCGTCCCGGCACGATGAAATGGGAGAAACCCATATCGCTCAGATCCCGTCCGCTGAAGTTGTAGCTGTAGAGGTAGAACGGATTCTGGCAAAACAGGACTTTCTTGCCGGGGAAGGGGGCCTGCGCGATTTCCAGCATGAATTCATGCAGGACCTCCGGGAATACCAGAACATCATCCGGTTCGGCCTCGAAATCGGCGCATACATTGAGTCGGTCAGAGATATCGATCCAGCTCGGCCGTCCTGCCGGCTGATAGACCGCAACCTCGTACCCGGATTTCGCCAGAATCTCGGCGTGCTGATAGGTCACCTTCACGCCACCATAGGTGGCATCCGGGCTGAAAGGGTTCAGAAAGACGATCTTGCCCATTATTTTCAAAGCCCTTTCGAAGGCATTAACGCTATCTCTCCCGGTCAGGGGTGACCCTGTCCGCTCCGATCCGGAAGTGCGCCTCCATGCCATGAGAAGAGTGCGAAATCGAGGGGCCGAATGACCGAGTGGCGCAGGTGACCAAGCATCAGTGTGAACTCTATCAAGTCCGGGGGAAGGAATCCTCAAAAGATTCGCGTACCGACAAGTCACCAGAGAAAGAGCTGTTTGCCTATGGGAAATATGACGGAGGCTCTTCGATTTGAGGCCTTCTTGATGATTCCGCTTCACCAGGGGCGAATTAGGAAATTCTCACCGTAGTTGAAAAAAATCGGTGTAGCGTTTCCCGATATTTAACGGTGCCCTGTTTCAGATTAACAAAATCGGTCGTCGGTTTTACGTGGTATTCACAACGAAATGACGACATAGATGATGTCAAAACATGAATGGGAGAAACAAAGAAATGTATTCGTCACTCTCTGTCGAAAAGTTGATTGTATTTACCAAACAATTACCCATTGTGCTTTGCGCCGCCGCATGAGATGCGTGTTTGTTAATAAGCAACACGATTCTGGGGCAACTCCCCGGAGTCCGTCCCGGTTTATCGACGCTCAGGCGAAAGATCTCATCGCGCCTCCTGGCCGATGGCAGAGCACATCGAACCGGATATCTTGAGAGGTTCATATGGCTATCACTTCCATCGGTTCGGCGACCGGCGCAAAGATCATCAGCAGCGGCGGGATCTATCAGGTCCTGAGCGGTGCAACGCTTGTTGTGCAAGACGCGGGATTTGTCACCAACGGCGCGATTGTCTCGGGATTTGGAAACGGTCCCGACAACTCGGGTTCGATACCAGGGCAATCTGGTGGCACAAATTATCCGGCCCTCCTTCTTGCTTCTGCTGGCGGCATCACTTCAGGCTCCACGGTCGGCTTTGGTGGCGTCAACATGGCGGTCAACAAAGGTGTCACCATGGGAGGGACCGCGTTCGATAGTGGTTCTTTCGCGGCGGCCAACGGAGGCACCGTGAATGGCGCAACGATCGGCTCGAATGGCGGCGTCCTTGCGTCAATGGTCGCGGGGTACGGTGATGGTGGTGCTGGTATTGTTCTGAACACCCATGTGCAAGCGGGAGGTTATGCGCTTGCGGGTGGTGGTTTCACCATCAAGGGACAGGCCTTCGCGGGGGCGGGCATCATCTCCGGCGGGAAATTCGATGTTGGCTCGACCGAAATTCTCGTTTCGGCTGGAACGGATGCAGGGAGCGTGATTGGCGGTACCCAGATCGTGTCCTCTGGTGGTGTGGCGCTCAAATCCATCTTCAGCGCGGGGACACAGCTTGTCTCGAATGGGGGAATCGCGAGTGGTGCGATTGCTTCGGCCGGCGGGCGCATCGAGGTCTATTCCGGAGGAACTGGTGTAGGCCTGGTCATCGGCTCGGCAGGATCGCTTCATGTCAATATGGCTGGCCGGGTTAACGGGTTGCAGGTCCAGGCTGCCGCCGCAGCGACTGCTGACCGTCTGGCGATCGTTTCTGGAGCGACCATTGCAGGAGGCGGCACCCTGACCCTGAACTCGGGCGCCACGCTCGTGAACGGCGTGATACAGGGTATCACCTCCGGCGCTTCAGGCGTGGGCGCTGGAGGCTTGCTCGTCCTGCATTCCGGGGCTGTGCTGAGCGGTGTGACCTCGATGGGCTGGAAGAGCCGCCTCGATATCGACAGCGTCCAATATGTCTCCGGGGCTCAAATTTACTATTCGACCAATGATGTGATGATCACGGATGCCGCCGGTAATCTGCTTTGGGACGGCTATGTGACGGGTGGTTCAAGCACGGTCGACAAGGATTTTCATCTCGAGAGAGACCCGAACGACGGGAGCATGATCCTTGTCTATGACAAATGCTTCCTGAAGGGCACGATGATCCGCACCGATCACGGAGAGGTCCCGGTTGAGGATCTCGTCGTCGGCGATCGCGTGGTCGCCTTCGTCGATGGGGCGGAAGTCATGCGCGAGATCATCTGGACCGGCCGCCGCTCGACGAGCGTACGACCCAATCTGCCGGAGGATGAAGCGGGTTATCCCGTGCGCATCCTGGCCAACGCGCTCGGTGAAAATGTTCCTCACAAGGACCTTCTGGTGACGCCGGAACACGCCATGTATCTGGACGGTGCCTTTGTGCCGGCCCGTATGCTGGTCAATGGACGCAGCATTTTCTACGATCACAGCATCCCTCAGTTCGATTTCTATCATATTGAGACCGACGCGCATTCGATCCTCTGGTCGGATGGCGCGTTGAGCGAGAGCTACCTGGATACGGGTGATCGCGATCTCTTCTATCAGGGGAGCCCGGTCGTGCACCTGCTCAACGCGCCTGCGCGGGACTGGGCGGAACATGGCGCAGCCCCTCTGCGCACCGAGCGCGAGTTCGTGGAGCCTATCCACGCTTCGCTGGTAGCGCGCGCTGATGCCCTCGGTTGCGATACAGCGAGCTCTGAGGTGTTGACCACGGACGAACCGGATCTGCATCTCGTAGATCAGGATGGGCATGTCATCCGTGCAATCCGCAAGGTAAATCGCGCCTACGTATTCATGGTCCCGGCCACTGCAAGCGCGCTGCGCCTCGTGTCGCGTGTCGCGCGTCCGGTGGACATGATCGGTGCCTTCGTTGACGATCGTCGCCATCTGGGCGTTCTGGTCGGGGAAATCCAGGTCTGGGAGGCGGGAGAAACCCGTCAGATCACCGCGCATCTGGGTGAGGAGGCCGTGTCGGGTTGGGCGTGCCTCGCGGAGGGCGCAAAGCGCTGGACGACCGGAAATGCACTCTTGCCTCTTGCGACGGTGCAGACCGGCGACGCCGCAATGCTCTCCATCGAAGTGCTGGCCGGTGGCCCCTATCCGATAAAAGACACTCTGGTGGCCCCCAAGGCTATCGCTGGCTGATTTTTTCATCGATTGACTGTGTTGGGAAAAGGGGAAGCACGCCCCTTCTTCCCGGCATGTGGGACTCCGCTGCAAGAGCGCAATCTTGACTGTTTCTGTCTTTGCGAGCGGGGCGTTTACTCGCGCGCTCCCGGTATAGTTTGGCTTTTTACAATATCTTCACGATTTTTTTTGCGTGCTTTCGGCCGGTTTGCCGTCCGAAGACGCCCAGGCTTTGTTCGGAAATATCCTTGCTAAAATAGAGGGTTAGTCGAGCATGACAGAGCATGTTTGTCATATACAAATCATTGAGGTAATCTGAGTATAGTAAAACCTTATATATCGTATCGTTGCTTGTCCCTTTTCTTGTGTCAGGTGCTTGGTTGTTAAGTATTAATGAACGAATGCATAGCGCGTTGGGCATCCTGTACAGAGTTGAGGCGATTTATGCCGTCTCACTGGCAGAGATCGCGTGAACCAGCTGCATATGTGGCGTTCCTGGCGGGGAAACTGGCACATGGGTATTACCTCTACCGGCATGAGTGGCAATGCATCGGTTAACAAGACCGGGCCCACGACCTATCGGGTGTTGAGCGGCGCGACACTGATTACTACCGAGAAAAAATACACCACGACCAATACTTATGTTGCGGGTTTCGGCGCCGGGGGCACAAATAATCCCGCCATGCTGATCGCCTCAGCCGCATCCGTTGCCTATGGTGCCACGGCCGTTTCAGGCGGTGTGGTGCTTGCAGGTGGCAAGGGTCTGGTCGCTGGCGGAACGGCCTATAATAGTGGCGGGTTTGCGGCCATCAATGACGGCGTGGTCAGCGGTGTAACAGTGGGCGCTCAGGGCGGCGTGCTGGCCAGCAAGATGTCCAATTACGGCGGTTCTCCCGGTCTTGTGGTCGACGCGCATGTGCAGGCGGGCGGCGTCGGTCTCGCCGGGGGCGGTTTCACCCTCAAGGGGCAATCCTTCATCGGACCAGGCGTGATCTCGGCGAGCCGGTTCGATATCGGATCGACAGAAGCGCTTGCAAGTGGTGGGACAGATATTGGCAGTATCGTAGGCGGCAAGCAGTTCGTCTCCTCCGGTGGGACATCCCTTGGGACAATCTTCAGCGCAGGCACGCAGCTTCTGGGGGCCGGCGCCTATGCCAGTGGCAGCATCGCCTCTGCCGGTGGTCTGATCCATGTCGGCTCCGGCGCGCTTACACTCAACGCAACCCTCGGATCGGGAGGCAGCCTGCTGGCCAATGCGGGTGCCAATCTGAATGGGCTCGCCGTCGCAGCAGCGGCTGCCGCGACACTTGAAACCCAGGCTTATCTCGTCAGCGCACAGATAGCGGCCGGTGGAACCCTGACCGTCAATTCGGGGGCGACACTCGTCAATGCGGTGATCTCGGGCATCTGCGAGGGAGAAAACGAAGTCGGTGGATTGCTGGTCGTGCAATCGGGAGCCGTGCTCAAGGGCATTACGATCGGATGGAAGGGACGTATCGACGTCGATACGCTGGGCTGGAATGACGGTCAGCGCATCGTTTACGGCAATAACACCATCAGTATCATTGATGCCGGAGGAAATATTCTCTGGAGCAGTGAGGTTCACGGCACGAAGGGCAATGCAGCGACTGATTACCATCTCGAGCGTGACCCGGCCGACGGCAGCACCATCATCGTCTATGACAAGTGCTATCTGAGCGGTACGTTGATCCGCACGGATCGCGGGGAGATTGCGGTTGAGGATCTCGTTGTGGGAGATCGGGTTGCTGCATATGTCGATGGCGAGGCGGTGTACCGCGAAATCGTGTGGCTTGGGCATCGTTCAACCATCGTCCGTACATGGCTCGATGATGACGAGGCTGGTTATCCAGTGCGTATCCTGCGCAACGCGCTGGGAGATAACGTGCCTCACAAGGATCTGCTCGTCACGCCCGAGCATGCGATGTATCTGAACGGCGCCTTTGTTCCGGCGCGTATGCTCGTCAACGGACGCAGCATTTACTATGATCGCAGTGTGACGCATTTCGATTATTATCATGTCGAAACGGACAAGCATTCGATCATCTGGGCGGATGGAGCGCTGAGCGAGAGCTATCTCGATACGGGTGACCGCAAGAGATTTTCGCAGACCGGTGCCGTCGTGCATCTGATGAATGCGCCGGAATCCAGCTGGGAGGGGGACGGCGCAGCGCCGCTTCGTGTTGATCGCAGCTTCGTTGAGCCAGTTCATGCTTCGCTTGCCCATCGTGCCGCTGCGCTCAATCTGGGCAGCTTCGTCCAGGCACCCGAAGTCACGGAAGACCCCGATCTGCATCTGATGGACGAGAAGGGACGCATCATGCGCTGTATGCGCGTGGTCAATCGCTCCAGCGTCTTCATGCTGCCGCCCGATGCAAAGCGCGTACGTATCGTATCGCGGGTGTCGCGTCCCGCTGATGTGATCGGACCTTTCCATGACGATCGCCGTCATCTCGGCGTTCTCGTGGGGGATATCCAGATCTGGGAAGCCGACCGGACGCGCTACCTTGCCGATCATCTGACGGATGAATGTCTTGAAGGATGGTCAAATATTGAGGATGGTCATCAGCGCTGGACCACAGGTTCCGCCCTTCTTGACTTGAGCGACCGTCAGTCCGAAGCGGTCTGTATTGTCGCCATCGAAATCCTGGCCGGGGGGCCCTATCTGGTTCAATCCCCCGCCCAGCTATGCGGAGCTCAGGTCGGCTGAGTTCCTTGGTTCAATCGGGGTCTTCGCGTCTGGGGAACCCAGGGCGGTCTTCATGGCCGCCCCGTTTGCGTTCAGGGATTGTCTTTTCATGTTTCACGTCATGGCCTTGCAATATGCCAGGCAGAATCCGCAATCCCTCGCGTTTGACAGCCTCGCTCAGGACTGGACCTTCGGACAGCTCGATCGCGATGTCACCGTCGTCACGCAGGCCTTGTCCAAGCTTCGTGAGGCTGAACCGAAGCTCGTTGGTATCCATTGCGGCAATCTGTATTGGCATTGGGTGCTGATCCTGTCCCTTGCCTCCCTTGGTCTGGCCAGCGCCTCATTACCAGAGAGTTCCAACCCTTCGTTCCTGCGCGATGTCCAGCTTCTCGAGCCTGATATCATCATCTCGATGGGCGGGCTGTCGCTACAGGATATCCAGGTTCTCGAAATCAGCGAGGCATGGCTTGCCAAGGTGCGTCAGACCAAGGCGGAGTGGGTAAATCACGCCATCGATCCCGACGCGGTCTGCCGTTATGCAATCGCGGCGGGGACGGATGCGGAGCGCCGTGTGCTCGCCATGAGCTTCCGTCAGGCTGAGATGGCCATCCTGCATATGATGCTGCAGGACCGCGCGCTCGGTGCGAGCGCCGCAGCCCAGCCGCATGTCCTCTCCACCATCGGCGTGATCTCGCTTTCGGGGTTTGTCGTGGGGTGCAGCGGCTTGTGTTCCGGCTCGCCGCTGAATTTTGTGAGTCATACCGATATCGGTATTCTCATCGCCCGCAAGATACCGACAGTTGCTGTGGTCACGCCCGGCCATCTGGCGCATATCCTCGAGGTTCTCCCACCGGGCATGCGCGCCCTCGACACGCTCAGACTGATCGTGACGGGCGGGCGTCTCAATCGCGTCCTGCGTGACAAGGCACTCGCGACGCTTACCCCTCATGTCGTCTCGGCTTATGGCACGGATGAATGCGGCGCTCTCGCCCAGGGAGTGGCGTCGGGTTTTGACACGGACGAGGCGGTCGGGACTGTGCTACCATGGGTCACGCTTCAGATTGTCGATGCCGAAGGGAACACGCTTGCCACTGGGCAGGAGGGAATCATCCGGATCAGGAGCTCGGGTCTGCTCGGGGGGTATGCGGATGCTGATACCGGCCAGTCACGGCGTTTTGCCGGGGGGTGGTTCTATCCCGGTGATCGTGGTCGCCTCGCTGCCGACGGAATGGTCAGCGTCATTGGCCGTATCGATGATCTGGTGTCGATCGGTGGCGAGAAATTCGATCTCGGCGTGATCGACGATATTGCGCGCGATATTCTGGGGCAGCGGGAGTTGGGCAGTTTCCTGTCTCTCGATGAGTCGGGGCGCAACAGGATCAACATCGCACTGGCTTCGTCTGCCGGGTTCAATGCAGAGCGTCTCGCCCAGGGCTTGCGGGCTTTCTATCCGACGCTTCCGCCGGTGCGGGTCATGGCGGTCGATCATATTCCCTGGTCGCTCGACGGCCGGGTCGATCGGGAAACACTCGTTGGGGCCTTCGAACGCTCCGAGGCCGCGTCGAGCTAGAAAAAGGAGCGCTGCGGGCAGTGTCGATGGCCGACCCGCAGCATGAGGCACGGAGCATTGCTCCTGACTATTTTGTTTTTTGTGTAGGGTTTCAGTCTCATCATGTCGCGCAATAAAACGTCTGATATCGCCATCATCGGGATCGGGTGCCGTCTGGCCCCCAATATCACCAATGTTGACGAGCTCTGGTCTTTCCTGTGCGCGGAGGGTGAGGCTGTTACCGACATCCCCGAAGAGCGCTGGAGCCTCAAGCGCTTCTATGCCGAGGAAATCGAGGCACCCTCGAAAACCTATATGCGCCGGGGCAGTTTTCTTAAGCGCAACATCCATGAGTTCGAGCCGCTTTTTTTCGGTATTTCACCGCGAGAAGCCCAGATCCTCGATCCTCAGCAGAAATTGCTGCTCGAGGTGACCTGGGAGGCGATGGAGTCAGCGCGTATCCTGCCCGCCCGTCTGGCCGGGCAGAAGACCGGGGTATTCATCGGCATCTTCGCTGTCGATGCCCATGCTCATACCTCGAGCCCTTACAACCTGCCGACGGTGCGCGATCATTTTGCCGCAACGGCGACGCTTTCGACGATGCTCTCTGCGCGACTGGCCCATGTTTTCGATTTCCAGGGGCCGTGCATGTCCATCGACACGGCCTGTTCGTCCTCGCTTGTTGCGCTGCATCAGGCCTGTCGCAGCCTGAATGACGGGGATACCGATATTGCCGTGACCGGCGGTGTGAGCCTCATGATCTCACCGCAAACCTCCATATTCATGTCCAAGGGACATTTCATCGCGCGCGATGGTCGCTCGAAAAGCTTCGACGCCGCAGCCGATGGCTATGGGCGCGGCGAGGGAAGTGTCGTGTTCGTGCTCAAACGCCTGGAAGATGCCGAACGCGATGGCGATACGATTCATGCCATTGTCAGCGCGACCGGTGTCAATTCTGATGGGCGCACGCAGTTCCTGACCTCGCCGGATGCAGGCGCACAATCGCGGCTGATGACAGAGGTGCTTGAGAAGGCACAGGTGGACCCTCGCGAGGTCGCCTATGTTGAAACCCATGGCACGGGTACGCCAGCGGGTGATCCCATCGAGACCTACGCGCTTTCCCAATCCATCGCCCAGTTCAAAAAAGACAAGCTGGTGATCGGCGCGATCAAGGCCAATCTCGGCCATACAGAGGCGGCAGCCGGTGTGCTCGGCACCCTCAAGGCTGCGCTTTGCTTGCGTCATCAGGAAGTACCGCCCCAACCCGGCCTCAAAAACATCAATCCCTCCATTCACCTCGACGAATGGAATCTCGATATTGTCCGTGGCGAAACGCGTTCCCTGTCTGGAAAGAAGCCGGCGCGTTATGCCGGGGTCAATTCCTTCGGTTACGGTGGCACGAATGCCATCGCGCTTCTGCGACGCCCCGATGACAAAGCCCCCTCGCGCCGAAAGAAGACGACAGCCCGTCGGCTGAACGGAAAAATTCCGTTCCTCCTGACAGCTTTTTCCAAGACATCCCTTCCGCTCATGGCAGCCGCCTATCGAGACCGTCTGGACGCCGAGGCGCCTCCTGCGCTGGCGGACCTCGCTTACAGCCTGGCGACGTCGCGCACATTGTTCCGTCACCGCCTTCTGGTCATGGCGCAGGATGAACAGGATCTGGCAGCCAAGCTCGATGCGTATCTGCAGGATCAGCGTGCCCCCGACATGGTGCAGGCCAGTGTCGAGGCACAATCGGGCAAGGGCATCGTCTTCGTCTATTCGGGTGTCGGGCCGCAATGGTGGGGCATGGGGCGTTATCTGCTCACGGAGGCACCAAAGGAGGTTCTGGCCAAGGCCAAAGCCTGCGACTCCCTGTTCCGCAAGCTCTCCGGCTATTCCATCTGCGAGGAAATCCTGCGCGAGGAATCCGACAGCCGGATCGACAGGACGGCCATCCTCCAGCCTGCCATTTTCGTCATCCAGATTCTGGTGACGGAATATCTTGCTCAGCAGGGAATTTTCCCTGATGCGGTGCTCGGTCACAGCATGGGTGAGGTGGCGGCAGCCTATGTGTCGGGCAGCCTCAGCCTAGAAGACGCCGTGACGGTCATTTATTACCGCAGTCGCCTGCAGGGCACGCTGGACGGCACGGGGCGCATGCTGGCTGTTGGGCTCTCGGCTGAGGCGGCGCAGGAACTCATCACGCAGGAAGCCCCCGAACTTTGTGTGGCGGCGGTGAATGCCCCTGCAACCTGCACACTGGCTGGCCCGGAAACCGCCATACGCGCCCTTGCCGCCGTGCTCACCCAGAAGGGCCTGTTCAACAGGGTGCTGAACGTTGATGTCCCGTTCCACAGCCCTGTGATGGATCGTATCGAAATCGATCTCAAGGAGGCTCTGGCGGGGCTCAGCCCCGACCCGGCTGTGACGCCGTTCTATTCGACGGTTTACGGCAGTCTTGCCGGTGAAAGCCATCGCGCAGATTCCCATTACTGGTTCAGTAATGCCCGTCAGCCGGTGCTTTTCGCCTCGGCAGTCGAGGCCTGCCTCGCCGACGGATTCACCCAGTTCGTCGAAATCGGGCCGCATCCTGTTATCGGTCGCGCCCTGAAATCGGTTGCCGACAAGCAGCAGGCGAAGCTGAGTGTCATCAGCACGCTCAACAGACAGGAAAGCGAGGCGAAATGCCTCGAAAATGCGGTCGCCAACATCATCCTGCATACGGCGCGCCTGGACTGGCAGAGCATCAGCGGTGGCGTATTGATCGATCTGCCGAGCTATCGCTGGTCCCGTGAGGAATTCCGTGTGGAAAACGAGCGCGAGCATCGGTTCCGACACGGTGGCTCGGGCCACCCTCTGATCGGCTTCGGGGCCATGACGCCGGGCAAGTCCTTCGTGGTCGATCTGACCGAGCTGGGCGTGCCCTGGCTCAAGGATCACTGCATCGATAATGTCGTGTTGCTCCCCGCGGCCGGATTTATCGAATCCGCACTCGCTGTCGGTCATGAGATCGAGGGGCAGAGCGGCGTCGTACTCGAGAATTTCGAAATTCTGGCGCCTCTCGTCGTGCAGACCGGCGACAATCCGATCCTGCATCTCGATTACGATGAGAGCCGCAAGGCGCTGCGTTTCCACAGCGCAAAGGAAGAGTTCTCGGAGATGTGGATCGACCACGGCAAGGTCGATATTCTCTCGTCAACGCCCTGGCCCATGCCGGTAATGGACCGGGATGAGGCACAGGCCTGGCTCGACAAGGGCGCGGAGGGTGGCGTTCTCTATGACCGCATCCGTACCTCCGGCTTCCATTACGGGCCACGTTTCCAGACGCTGCAGCGTCTCGCTGTACAGGGTAATGTCGCCTATGCGCATGTGGCCCTGACCAAGGCAGAACGCGACGACGGCGCAAACTACTACCTGCATCCCACGCTGCTCGACGGCGCCATGCACGCCATGATCGGTCTGGTGCCTGAAAGCTATGCCGATCATATGTATGTGCCGGTCGGCTTCGAGAGGCTGAGCTGTTACGGCAAGGGAACGATGGAGTGTCTCGTCCGTGCCGAAATCACGTCCATCAGCAAAAGTCAGATCGAAGCGTCGCTACGCCTCTACACGACGGCGGGTATGCCCGTTGCCGAGGTCAAGGGCCTGCGTTTCGCTGAGGTGCCGCGTGCCCACAAGGAGGCCACCGGCAGTGTCGAGACTCAGGAATATGTCACCAAATGGATCGAGTCCGAGGCATCGATCCTTTTCGCCGAGCCCAAGACGCTTCTTCTGGCAGGTCACAAGAGTGCTGGTCAGAAGAAACTCGCAGCCCTGCTCGAAGAAAACGGCGTCACGATCCTGACGCCACCGCGCTCGGGCGACATCACGGCCGCTGCGATCGGTCTGGAGCCGGGCCTTGCGCTTGATGCCATTGTTTACATGGCCGGACCGGACCCGGATTCCGATTTCGACGCCCTGATCGGGCAGATGACGACACTGGTCAAATTTGGCGGAAGGCTCGGATTCGAGAGTTCCGACAAGCAGCCGCGCTTCATCTATGTCTCCGAAAACGCGACGTTCTTTGACCCGGAAGATCTCCTGCCGCAGAAATCGAAGGTGCGAACCGATGGCGCTGCCCTTGTCGGTTTCTTCAAGGGGCTCGTTGACGAAAAGCCGGAATTCCGGGGCAAGGTGATCGATGTCGCCACGCTCTCGGGCACGGAGGCGGTGACGGCGCTCGCAGCCGAGATTCTGAATGAGGATAGCGAGGCCGAAGTCGCGCTGCGCGACGGGCGACGCTTTGCGCCGCGCTTCGTTCCTGTCGATGGTCAGCCGGACAGAAGGCTGTCTGATCTGCCGGGCTCACCGGGCATCAAGCTTCAGAAGAGCCGCACCGGTACGCTGGACGGTCTGCATTACAAGGCCTTCGATGTTCGCGAACCCGGTCGGGGCGAGATCACCGTACGGGTGCTGGCGACGTCGCTGAACTTCAAGGACATGCTCAAAGGCATCTCGGTCCTGCCGGAAAAATTCCTGCTCGATACCTATCACACCACGGAAATGGGCATGGAGTGCTGTTTCGAGGTTGTGGCCGTTGGCAAGGGTGTGAAGAATTTCCAGGTCGGCAAGCGGTATCTGACCTGTCATCCAGGGTGCTTCACTTCGCATATGACGATCCCGGTCAAGGGCTTCCGCGTGATGGCCCTGGATCTGTTCGAGACGGCGGGGCGCCCGCTGACCGTGGCAGAAGCCACGGGCCTACCTATTGCCATCGCCACGGCCTTGTATTGCCTGCATGACCTGGCACGGCTGAAAAAGGGCGAGATCCTGCTCGTTCACTCCGCCGCAGGCGGTGTGGGTCTGGCCGCGATCGAAATCGCCAAGATCATCGGTGCGCGCATCTTTGCCACGGCCAGTAATGACGAGAAACGCCAGATCCTGCTTGATCGCGGCTGCGAGGCCGTGTGGGATTCACGCAGCCTGGCTTTCTATGACGGCATTCTGGAAGTCACGGGTGGCAAGGGCGTGGACGTCGTGCTCAACAGTTCCCCCGGTGAAATCCAGGCGCATAGCCTGGCGCTGCTGTGCAACACGGGGCGCTTCGTCGAGATTGGCAAGAAGGATATCTGGGAAAAGCGCGATCTCTCGCAGTTCAGCTTCAACGGGAACGTGTCTTTCCACAGCTTCGATCTCGACCTGATGATGGCGCAGGACCATCGTAAGGCCGTGGCGATTTTCGACCGCATTCCGTATCTGTCGCGCAAGTTCGATACGGTCGTGCTGCCGCACAAGGTCTATCCGGCCTCCGAGGTGCGCGACGCCTTCAAGCACATGTCATCGTCCAAACATATCGGCAAGATCCTGGTCTCTTACGAGGACCTGTCGAATGTGCGGGCTCAGCGACAGCCGGTGCGTCCAGTCGATCCGGCCGGGGCTTACCTGATCACGGGGGGACAGGGCGGCCTCGGACTGGCGACCGCGGCATGGCTGGTGGCCAGCGGGGCAAGGCATGTGCACCTGATGGGCCGCAGTGTTCGTCGCGATCAGGCGACACGCGACGCGATCAAGGCCCTCAAGAAAACCGGTGCGCGCGTTACTCTCCACTATGGTGACGTCGCAGTCTATGACGATGTGGCACGTATCAAGGCAGCCATTCTCGAGGCCGGGCAGCCCCTCAAGGGCGTGTTCCACGCGGCGGGTATCCTCGATGACCGGCTGATCTCGAAATTCTCGGAAGAGAGCCTGCGCAATGTGCTCAAGCCGAAGCTGCTCGGCGGGCGTCATCTGGATCTGCTGACGCGAGACTGCCCGCTTGACTACTTCGTGCTCTATTCCTCGATTGTCACCGTGACGGGAAATATCGGCCAAAGCAGCTATCTCGCGGCCAATGCTTCCCTTGACGCCCTGGCCAGCGCCCGCCGCAAGGAAGGCTATCCCGCCGTTTCCGTGCAATGGGGGCCGATTGCAGAGGTCGGCATGCTCGCCCAGGAGGGCAGCGTGGTGCAGTTCTTCGAGAATGCGGGCTTCCGCCTGCTCCCCGCAGAGGAGGCGCTCTCTTTCCTGCCCGACCTCATCAATCGTGACCGCGACAACGTGGCGGCCATGGCGATCGATTGGGAGACCTGCTTCGCGCATCACGGCGCTATCGAGCGTAATCCGAAATTCGGGCTGATCCGCCGAGAGAAGAGCATCAAGAACACATCCGCCCAGAAGCTCGCCCATCTCCAGAGCCTGAGCCCAGAGGAGCGTTACGAGTTCGTACTGGATAATGTGAAATCGATCCTTGGAACGGTGCTCAAGCTTGAACCGGACAGCATCGATCCGGGTGCCCGACCGAACGAACTGGGGGTGGACTCGCTTGCCGGGGTCGAGATCCAGACCGCGATCAAGACCGAGTTCAATGTCGAGATCTCGCTGCTCGTCCTGTCGCGCAACGAGCCGATCCGGGAAATCGCCCGCAACGTCCTGCGCCAGATCAGCCTGAACGCCATGGCGGCAAGCTGAGACGCTTCAGGGCATTCCGGTGCCCTGAGCGACTGGATGGAAATCGAAAAAGAGAGACGGGGGCGACTAGCTTCCGGCTCTCTTTGTATTGGTCGCGTGATGGGAGACGGTCATTCCGTCTCCATTGTTTCTCCGGGGAGTTCGTCGGGTTCGGCCCAGGCAATCAACCCGACCACCACGCTCGAGGCGACAACGAAGATCTGTGCCGAGAGCGGCAGCCCCAGATTACGCCCGCATACAGGCACGAGCTTGCCTGCCAGACCCTGGCCGAGCGAGCCGATGGCGTAGCTCAGCCCCATGCCGAAGCTGCGCGTGTCCGACGGAAAACGCTTGGCCAGGTAATGGGGTACCAGCGCGAATACCCCCGAGGCGGCGAGTCCCATGATGACGGCAGAAAGCAGCAGGATCGGGTAGGAATTGCTGCTGAGGAACGGGTAGATCGTGAGAACGACTACGATGAGCGTGCCGATGATGACACGCAGATCGCCAAACCGGCTCGCGAGAGCGCCGCAGGAAAGCTTGCCGATCAGTGACCCGATGCAGAAGCACCCGATGGGCCAGAACACGAGGGCCGGGGTCAGGTGATGCACGTTGCGCAGGATCGTCGGGTAAAGGCTGTAGATGGCAGCCTTCTGGAACTCGAGGAAGGACATCAGCGCGATGGCCTGTATAGCGGCGAGCGTGAGCACGAATTTTGCCTTGGTGGCCGGGGGGGCGCCATTCGTCCCGCGCAGCTGTTCCTGCTTGAGCAACCAGACCGGGCTTTCCTTCACGCCCCAGCGGATGAACAAGGCCAGCAGGGCAGGCGCAAGCCCGATGAAGAAGAGCAGCCGCCAGGAGTAATGGGGCAGGATGATCGCCTGCGCCGCGGTCGCAGCGAGAAAGCCGAGTTCATATCCAGACATCATGATGGCCGAGGCCATGGCGCGGCTCTTGCCGGGCACGCTTTCCATGAGCAAGGCAGCCGAGGCCGTCCATTCCCCACCAAACCCGATTCCGAAAAGAAACTGGATGACGATCAGGCTGATGAGCCCGTTCGACATGCCGGTGGCGGCAGAAAAGATGCCAAACCACAAAACCCCCATGAGGAAGGCCAGGCGCCTGCCATAGCGGTCAGCCAGCCAGCCCCAGCCCGTATTTCCCACAGCGCGTCCGAGACTCTGGGCCAGGAGGACGGTGCCCATGGCGCTGATCGTGACCCCGAAATCATGGGAGATGTCTGGCAGGGTCAGCAGCAGGGCCGTTTGGTCGAACGCATCGAGGAACCACCCCAGAAATGCTGCGACCGTGACCCGCCAGTAGGGTTTGAGCGCGACGAGCGGGGGATAGGTCAGAATCTGTGACACATAGGAAGGGCGGGCGGAGGCCGACATGGTCTCGTCCTTGAACTGGAAAGAAAAAGGGGGAGGAACACTATAGCGCGGTGATTCAGGACTGGTTCACTCCCTATTCTGCCGTGAGATGGCAGTGAAGGCGAGTCCCGTTTTCCTGCGACCTCCCTGCCACAGGGGGACAGGCGGACGCGCCGCTTCAGGAACCGTCTCGCCCATAAGCGCCGAGGCGTTCAGAAGCGAGCGCGAGAGTGTGGCTTTGCATGGGCATCGTTTGCTTTGCTCATCCACGCAGGCATCTCTTGCGCGCTCCGGGATTTCGGCTGGGAATTTCTTGGGAGAGGGGGAAATCAGGCCTTCATGCTGCCCGATCTCAGCGTCCTCAGGAGGAGATTGCCCGGCTATGCACGGTTCATCTTTATACTGGGAGCATGACCTGGCATCCGCATTTATGAAATTTCGGGGTACCAAGATCGCGTCATGCTTTCGAGCAGCGCGGAAGCAATCGCAAGGGCCTGGTATGAACGCCATCGGATCTGTCCCTCAGGCAACGCCGTATTGTGTTCAACGCAGGGCTGCAGGGCAAAAAGGCCGTTGCGTGAGAAAATCAGGGAAGGCGACAGATTGTCACCCGGCCCATGAAGTGAGTTTAACTTGCCCTGAAACGCTGTTAGCTGCTCTGCGCTATGGTCCGAGAAGAGGAAAGAAACGAGATGGCGCAAGTGGATACGTTCTATGACCGGTATTTCCAGACGGCTCTGGACGGGCTCAAGGCCGATGGCAGCTATCGGCATTTTGCCGAACTCGAGCGCCATGCCGGTCAGTTTCCGCATGCCTATCATCACGGTCTGGGCCGTGACATCACGGTCTGGTGCTCCAATGACTACCTCGCCATGGGACAGCACCCCGACGTTCTGAAGGCGATGCATGAGAGCCTCGCCCGCAGCGGCGCTGGTGCTGGTGGCACGCGCAACATCTCGGGGACGAACCACGAGCATGTGGCGCTGGAGCGCGAGCTTGCCGATCTGCATGGCAAGGAAGCGGCGCTGCTTTTCAATTCGGGCTATCTGTCCAACTGGGCCACGCTCGGCACCATTGCTGCGCGGCTCAAGGGCTGCGTCGTGCTTTCAGACGCCGCTAATCATGCATCGATGATCGAGGGCATACGTCATTCTCGCGCTGAGAAAATGATCTTCCGTCATAATGACGTGGCCGACCTCGAAGAAAAGCTGAAGGCGCTACCGCTCGAGACGCCCAAGATCGTCGCTTTCGAATCCGTCTACTCGATGGATGGCGATATTGCGCCGATCGAAGAGATCTGCGATCTGGCCGATCGCTACAATGCGCTCACCTATCTGGATGAGGTACACGCTGTCGGGCTCTATGGGCACCAGGGCGGGGGTGTCGCTGAGGAGCGCGGCATCGCCCATCGTCTCTCGGTGATCGAGGGTACGCTGGGCAAGGGGTTTGGCGTCGTTGGTGGGTATATCACCGGGAGTGCGGCCCTGTGCGACTTCGTGCGCTCCTTCGCCTCTGGTTTCATTTTTTCGACCGCTCTTCCGCCCATGGTGGCAGCTGGCGCATTGGCGAGCATTCGCCATCTGCGCCAGAGTCAGGAGGAGCGGAATGCGCATCGTCAGGCCGTTGCCTGGCTGCGCGAGAGCCTCGATGATGCTGGCATTCCGCATCTGGCCAATCCCTCGCATATCGTGCCCGTTATGGTGGGGGATGCGACGCGCTGCCGAGCCCTTTCAGACGCGCTGCTTCAGCGTTTCGGTCATTATATTCAGCCCATCAACTACCCGACTGTTCCCCGTGGAACAGAGCGTCTGCGCATCACGCCGGGTCCGCTCCACAGCAAGGCGGATATCGATTCTCTGGTCGGGGCTCTGGCTATTCTGTGGCGTGAGCACAGGCTTGCCAACGCCGCCTGACCGGGCCCTCAAGGGCCGCGTCATGATCGGGTGAGCACGGGCGTTACCCTCTGATCTGCCCGTCAGCTCCGGGGGCATCAAGTCTGTGCCCCATACCCGGTGCCATGAGTATGGGTAGGTGTTCAGCCCGCCCGATGTCGACTGCCCCTTAGATGCAGGTTGCGGCCATGTCGGGATGGGTGGTCCGCCTGCGATCCGCGCTGGCCACCTCGCACTTGTCACGCGGGCCTGTTTCCAGCGAATGGTCCGCCCACCCGTCGCGCCTCTTGTGAACCGCGGCATGTGGGTCCTGCCCACCCTTAAACTATTTCCCGTGTGAGGGTTGAAAGCTGGGCCTCATCTTCCATTTATTCCGTCTTCAAGGATGTGCCTGATGCTGTCCCCTTCTCGAGCGCCCGGACTGTGCGCCCGGTTTCCGACACTCATGACAAGCCTGTTTGCAGGGCTGCTTTGCGCCATGTTGGTGCTCGGTGCGCAGGGCGCATGGGCGCAGAGTGCGGGGCCGGAATCATCCACACCGAAGATTACGGCGGATCAGGCGCGCCAGTTGGCCTCGGTTCTCAATGACGAAGGCAAGCGCCGCGAATTCCTGACCACGCTTCAGAATCTTACCCAGGCACAGCAATCCGCCGGGGATAAACCGGCCCCCGAAAAGACAGGTCCGCAGCTCAAGCCTGACGGTCTGGGCGCGGAACTGCTCGGAAGCGCCTCGGACTGGACACGAGCCGCCAGCGTACAGGCGCATAGTCTGTTGCGCACGGTGGTGGATGTGCGCGCCATCGGCCCATGGTGGCGACATATGCGCAACAATCCTGCGGACCGGCAGGAATCGCTCAAGCTCTTCACGCGCGCGCTCATTCTCGCTTTCGTCAGTAGCTGCCTGTTCTACGTGCTGCGTTTCCTGCTGCGTGGGGTTCGTGGGCGCGTCGAAGCACTGGCACGCGTCAAGGGGCGCACGGCGCTTGCCAAGGAGCTCGATGATCGGCAAGCCGCCCAGGAGGCAGCAGATGAGGCGACGGAGGGCGCGGTAGCAAAGGATGCGACGGATCGGCCTCTCCCGGACGATGCTGCGCCGCTGACCGCCTCTGAGACGCATGAGCCAGAAGAGGCACAGGACAAGGAGCGCCTGTCACGACTGCGCCATCAGGGCGCTTTGGCGCGACTCACGCTGGTGCTCAAGCGGCTACCGTATAGTTTCCTGTGCCTGTTGCTGGACTGCGTACCCGTGCTGGTTGTGCCGTTCATCGCCTTGCTGATCGTCGTGGTGGATCCCGCAGCCGACGAGTACACGACGGCGCTACTGCGTGCGCTCAGCCTGACCGCGCTGATCTCGGCCGGGTTGATCATTGCGATACGCACCATTCTGGCCCCAAAGCGTCCGTGGCTGCGTCTCGCCATGTTTTCCGATTCCGCCGCTATCTTTCTGTTCGACTGGCTGCGTCTTCTGGTCATGACGACGGGCATCTCGGCGGCAGCGTTCGAAACGCTGGATGATTGCGGTCTGCCCGATCGGGTCAATGAGGCGCTTCTCAAGATCCTGACCCTCGTGTTGCATCTGATGGTCGCGGTCATGATCCTGCGCAGTCGGCCGCGCGTCATGCGCTTTTGCGATCGTGGCGACCGGCGCGGGGCAGGGGCCACTCTGCTGCATTTCTTCGGACGGACCTGGTGGGTCGTTGCCCTGTTCTTCGATATGGGGCTCTGGCTGGTCTGGGCAGCCGAGATCCATCATGGCTATGCCGCTATCTGGAAGCTCTTCCTGCGCAGCGCGCTTGCGCTTGTGGTCATGCGTTGCGTCAGCATCGTCCTGTACGGTGTGCTGGAGCGTGTATTCCGCAAGGCGCCCGGCTGGGTCACGCTGAGCGAGGACGCCCAGACACGCTTCACACGCTACTATGCCCCGGCCCAGCGTGTGACATCGATCATCATCATCGCGCTCACCGTGCTGGCTCTAGCCAGCGCCTGGGGCGCGCCCATCAAGGCGCTCTTCGGGGTAGGCGGTCTCGGCTACAGGCTGATCTCGTCCTCCATGACCGTGCTGATCGCGTGCCTGCTCGGCATCGTGGTCTGGGAGGCCAGCAATATCATGCTGGAGCGTTATGCCCGCAAGGTTGGTGGGCTCGATGACGGGGCGGCCCGTGTCGCGCGCGTGCGTACTCTCCAGCCCATGATCCGTATCGTGCTGATGGTGGTGCTCGTAGCGGTCATTGGCCTGACCATCCTGAGCGAGATCGGGGTCAATGTGGCGCCGCTTCTGGCTGGAGCGTCCATCTTCGGCGTAGCACTCGGCTTCGGCTCCCAGAAGCTCGTTCAGGACTTCATCAACGGTATCTTCCTGCTCATGGAAAATGCCCTGACCGTAGGCGATGCCGTCACGCTGAACGGGACTTATGGCGTGGTCGAGCATCTCTCGCTCCGAACCGTCCATGTGCGTGCCAATGACGGCTCGATGAACATATTTCCGTTCAGCTCGCTTGGTCAGATCATCAATTACAATCGTGACTTCGCCCGGGCCATTATCGTGGCGGAAGTCGGCTATGAAACCGATACCGATGAGGTGGTGTCGGTCATCAATGACATCACCGCAGAAATGCGCGTCGACGAAAAATTCAGGAATCTTATCATCGACGATTTCCAGATGTGGGGCGTCGATGCCCTTAATCAGACCTCCGTCACGGTGCGGGGTACATTGCCCACCATCACCTCGGGCCGCTGGCCCGTTCAGCGCGAATTCTATCGTCGTCTGAAGAAGACGTTCGAAGCGCGCGGTATCCATCTGCCCTATCCGACACGCTTTGTGGAGGTGACGGGGCTGTCCGGTGTGCAGTTCGGGCAGGCCGGGGAAGACATGGAGGCACCACGTACGACTGCCCTGCCCCCTGAGGCACCGCGCGAGACAATCGGGAGGGAAACCGGAAAACAGGAGAAACACCAGGCGGGCCGGGCCTCGGAGTAGGTTCTGCGTATTTGGGCGCAGCAGCATCAGTCTCGCAGCGCCCGTTATCGAGGACCTTCAGCTCTCAGGCCTGGCAGCGGGGATTGCGCGTTGAGGCGAGCAGGGCTTTGCCGCTTGGGACGACATCGTGTTCTTTCGGAAGAGCTGCCGTTTTCAGCTGCCCTGAAGCACGAGGCCCTTCCGACGCCCATCCCCCCCGTTTGTTCAGGGATGACAGAGCGCGGTACGCAGCTTTTCGTCCAGAAGGGCCGTTGTGAAAGGCTTGGGCAGGATATGGATTTTCTCGTTGCGCCCGCTGCGGTCGAAGATTGCCTGTTCGGCATAGCCGGTGATGAACAGTACCGACAAACCGGGGCGCAGGCTGAGTGCGGCATCGGCCAATTGCCGCCCATTGAGACCGCCGGGCAGACCGACATCCGTGATCAACACATCGAAGAGCCGCTCGCGATCATTGAGGAGCGCGAGAGCCGCCGTCCCATCACTCGCCTCCTGCACGATGGCCCCCCAGTCTTCCAGGGTTTCGCGCATGGTGAAGCGCAATGTGTCCTCATCATCGACCAGTAATACGCGCAGATGGCGCATTACATCGCCATCGCGCGATGTAGGCAGGGAGACGGGGGCTGCGGGAAGGGAGGCGGCATGGCTGGGCAGCCAGATATGGACCGCAGTCCCGCTCCCGGGGGTGGAACTGATGCTCACGCGTCCACCGGATTGCTGGGCAAAGCCATAGATCATGCTCAGTCCGAGCCCTGTGCCCTTTCCGAGAGGCTTGGTGGTGAAGAACGGGTCGAAGGCACGCGCCATCACGTCGGCGCTCATGCCCACACCGGTATCGGTGACAGAGAGCACCTGATACACGCCCGGGCGTAATCCCCATTCTTCCGCCTGAAGCAGGCCGAGTGTGCAGCGCGAAGTCGCAATCTGCAGATGACCGCCTTCTGGCATGGCGTCGCGCGCATTGATGGAGAGATTGAGCAGCGCATTCTCGAGCTGGTTCGTATCGACCAGAGCCGGGCCGATGGTCTCGTCCAGGCTGAGTTCAAGAATGACGGCAGGGCCAACCGTGCCGCTGATGAGGTCTTCGAGACCGATGATGAGTGCGTTGATATCGGCGGGTTGAGGATCGAGTGTCTGGCGGCGGGAGAAGGCAAGGAGGCGATGGGTCAGTGCGGCGGCCCGATCGGTGGCTCCCTGCGCGGCCACGATGTAGCGATCCAGCCCCTCGGTGCGTCCCTGTTCGATACGACGGGAGAGCAGGGACAAGGCCCCGCCGATTCCGGCCAGGATATTATTGAAGTCATGGGCGAGCCCGCCCGTAAGCTGGCCGACAGCCTCCATCTTCTGCGATTGGCGCAGCTGATCTTCGAGCGCGATCCGGTCGGTCACGTCGCGCCCGATCAGATAGATGTCGTCTCCTTCGATGGAGCCGGACCAGTTGAAGGTGTGCCACTCTCCGTCCTGATGGAGGAAACGCAGATCCACACCATGATCGAGCCTGCCTTCGCGCAGAAGGGAGAGAGCCTCGGTCGCGCGTGCCGTATCGGCGGGATGAACGAGGTTCTCGGCCTTGTTGCCGATCCAGTCGCGCGCCTTCTCTCCGAAACAGACCAGCCAGCTGGGATTCAGATAGCGCAGCCTGCCATCGCGGTCGGTGAGCGCCAGCAGATCGGCGCTGATCGCCCAGAGCCGGTCGCGCTCGCGTGTCCGGCGCAGCACCTGCTCTTCGAGCGTCTCATTCATGCGGCGCAGGGCTTCCTGCGCACGCACCTGCCGTATGGCGGCCCAGCTCCGGTCCGAAATCGTCCTGACGAAAGACAGGGTGATCTCGTCCCAGCAATGAGGGTGGGCAAAATGCACCAGAGCCACTGCCTGCAGGATACCGTTTTCCATGATCGGCACATTGAGCAGGGCACAGATTTGCAGCGGGGCAAAAAGCTCTGCCTGTTCGGCTGTCAGGGGATCGATGCGCACATCGTCAATGGCAACCACCTCACCTTGTTTAAGCAGGTCGATATAGGAGCCAAAAGCACGAAATGCATAGAGCCCGGATACATCGGGAAAAGACATGTCGCGCCGCCAGCTATCGCTGACCTGTGCCAACTCGCGCTCATGATCCACATCCGCAAATCCGGAGCGATCCGCCTCGATTGTCACCCCGAGTGTGCGGGCTGTGAGTGAGAGGATCTCCGCTTCGCTTGAAAGCGAGCGCAACTCGTCGCCAAAGGTGACGAGTGCCTCGCGCTTGAGATTCTGACGCTTGGCGGCGTCGATATCGAAGAGAATGCCCGGGAAATGACTGATCTGCCCGTGCTGGTCCCAACTGCACGAGCCGCTCGCCTCGATCCAGCGGCTGGCACGGGTGCCATCGTCCCTGAGGCGGAACTCGCATCGGAAAGGCCCGCGTTCGCGCAGCGCCTTGTCGAGAGCCTCGCGCACGATTGGGCGGTCTTCTTCGGTGATGCAGTCGAGCAGGGCTTCGAGGCTTACCCCGTCGGCGAGAACAGCAGAGGGAAGATGGAGCGTCTGGGCCATGCGCAGATCACCCGTGACCCGCTCTCTGCGTGCATCCCACAGCCACATGCCCACGATCGTGCCTGCCGCCAAAGCCAGCTCGAGGCGCTCATGCTCCTGATTCGCCACGGTCATATCACGGGAAATGCCCAATATGCGCTCGGGCCTGCCATCCGGAGCGAGGATGGGCGTGACCACCACGTCCCAGAGGCGTTTTCTCCCATCGCTGGTCTCGACATATTCCTGAAAATGGCTCGTCAGCCCCGCACGGGCAGAAGCGATTGCATCGAGAGAGAGCCTGCGCCCGCGCTCCTGCCAGACATCGGGCCAGTAGACCCCCAGCATGTCGGCTGGCGAGCAGAGATCGAGAACCAGAACCGCGCCATGATTGACGAAGGTGATGACCCCGTCGAGATCGAGGATTTTTACGCAGTCATTGGCGCTGACCAGCATCGAGTTGATGAAGGCTTGGCTGGTGCGCAGCGCCCCGAGATCGCTCTCGTCCCGGCTGATCACGGTGCCCGTGCATCCATGGGCATGCGGCTGAACGCTGAGATGGACCGCTCGCGGCGTGCCCGTGGCACTCCGGAACACGACGCCGGTACGGCCTGCCTCCAGCAACCACTGAACCGGGTGCGCACTGACATGGCCCCGATGAATGTCATGCAGCCGGGAGAGAAACAGCGGCCATTCTATGCCGATGCGCAGGGTCTCGGCGTCCAGTCCGCATAACTCGGCCATGAGTGGGTCGCCCGTCAGACGGGCTGTCTGGTCATTCCAGAGCAGAAAGCCAAGCTGCGTGCTCCCATTCAGGTAGAGATCAGTAGGTGGGGGAGAGAGGATGGCGGGAAGGGCGGCGTCGCGTTGGGACGGAGGCAGTGCCTGGACGAGTGTGTCAAGGACCCGTGCATGGGCGGCGATGATGCGATGGTCACGAGTCGAGAGGGGGGCGGATCGCGTCTCGATGGCGATCATCCCCAGAACGGGGCTGCCAAAAGCGAAAAACAACCACCCGGTGAGAGTGGCCTGGGAAGAGTTCGGGGGAGGCTGCGCCCAATCATGATCCGGCCATGCAGTCAGATCTGGCAGGTCAGAGCGCTCGGAATCGGCATGACGGGCTTGCCGGCCATTAACGAACAGGAGAGAAATCTCGTTTTCCGGGAAGGTCTCGCGCAGCGCGTGAAGGGCATGATGAGAGAACCGGGCGTCTTCTCCGCCAGGCTCTTGTGCAGTGTCTGCGCCGACACGCTCCCGCACTTCCATGTTGAACGCCCCCCGGCATGTCAGGCCGCCTGCCCATCAGGGCAGGCCAGGCGTCTCAGGCATCATGCAATGAGCCCGCTCGGTCCCTGAAGTTCATAGCGCCTGAAGCGTGAATGCGTAAACAGTCAATTAAGACGGGCTCAGACCGATGCCGTCAAACCTCCGTCAACCATCAGGATATGGCCATTCACGAAGCTTGACGCCTCCGAGGAGAGGAACACCGCTGCGCCTACAAGTTCACTGGCCTTGCCCCAGCGTGCCGCCGGTGTGCGCTTGCACAGCCATGAGGAAAATTCGGGATCGGCCACGAGCGCCGCATTCATCTCTGTCTCGAAATAGCCAGGGGCCAGACCGTTAATCTGCAATCCATGGCGTGCCCAATCCGTTGCCATGCCCTTGGTCAGCATCTTCACGGCACCCTTTGTTGCGGTATAGGGCGCAATCCCCGGGCGGGCGAGCTCACTCTGGACCGAGCAGATATTGACGATTTTGCCGCTCTGACGCGCAATCATGCCGCGCGAGACAGCCTGAGCCACGAAAAACACCGCATTCAGGTTTGTCGAGATCAGCCTGTCCCATTCCGCACGCGGGAACTGATCGAGCGGCGCGCGGGACTGGATGCCCGCGTTATTGATCAGGATATCGATCGGGCCTTCCTTCTCGATTGCCTCGACACCTGCCAGAACCTGATCCTGATCGGTGACATCGAACACGCTGCCACGGGTCGCGATCCCTTCGGCCTCGAGCCGTGCACGGGCTGAGTCGAGATGGGCGGCATTGCGGCCGTTGAGAATGATCTCGGCGCCGAAGCTGCCCAGGCCCTGAGCCAGTGTAAAGCCGATACCGCGCGAGGCGCCGGTGATCAGCGCGCGCTTGCCATGAAGCGAAAACAGGGAGGGGTCGGACATTGAGACTTCCTTCAGCGCGTGGACGGGGACGAAGAGCGCCAGGACGTTCTCTCCCTCATCCAGGGAAGTTTCCAGGGGCGGCTCATATGCTGGGCATGCTAACAGGCTGATCACACCTGCCCAGCCGACATTTTCGTGTGGTTTCTTACAAGCGCGCCTCGCGGCGATGGGCCTCGCCACCGTGAAACCTCGTCGAGCGCCCGATCCGGTGGTTTTTGGCAGGATCACAGCAGAGTCGTCTCTGATAAGGCCCGGATCTTGGCGCAGCCCTGAGCACACGCCATACAGAAGGCATGACTCAGGAAGCGACCTATCTCCCCATTGCCCTGCGCCTTGACGATGCGCGTGCCCTTGTTGTGGGAGGCGGGCAGGTCGCGGGCAACAAGTTGCGCCTGTTGCTGGAGCGCTGTCCTGATATCACGGTCTGCGGCGTTTTGAGCGATCCGGAGATTCTGCAGGCTGTCGAGACAGGCCGCATTCAGCATGACACGCGCCCGCTCGATCTCACTCTAATTCGCACTCTGCTTCCTGACATGCGCCTCGTTTTTGCCGCGACCGAGGATGAAGATTTCAACCGCGAGGTCGCGGCAGAGGCGCGCAAGGCCGGGGTGAATATCTGCGTGGTCGATGATCCTGCGCCCTCCACCTTCATCACCCCGGCGATCATCGACCGCACACCCGTGCAGATTGCGATCTCGACCAATGGTGCGGCACCGGTGCTTGCCCGCCGGCTGCGGACACAGATCGAAGCGCTGCTGCCGGACGGGTTGTCCCGTCTGGCGCGCTTCATGCAGGCCCAGCGCGGCTGGATACGCCAGGCCCAGCCCGACACACAGATTCGTCGTCGTGCCTGGGAGAACTTTGTAGATGGGATCGGGGCCGAGCGTGCCCTGCGCGGTGAGGATGAGGCTGCGACGGCAAGTCTCGAGGCAACGCTGAAGGGCGTGCCCAGAGAGGGCGAGGTCTGGCTCGTAGGGGCCGGGCCGGGCGATCCTGATCTGCTGACACTGGCCGCACTACGTCTCATGCAGAATGCGGATACCGTGCTTTATGACCAGCTCGTGCCGGCCGCGATCATGGACCGTGTGCGGCGTGATGCCGAACGCGTCTTTGTGGGCAAGAAACGCAGCAACCACTCCCTGCCGCAGGATGGCATCAACGAGGAACTGATCCGTCGCGCGAAAGCAGGTCAGCGCGTGCTGCGCCTGAAGGGCGGCGACCCTTTCATCTTCGGCCGTGGCGGCGAGGAAATGGAGGCGCTGGTCGATGCCGGGATTACGGTGCGTGTCATTCCCGGTATCACGGCGGCGAGTGGGTGCGGCGCGGCGGCGGGTATTCCACTCACCCATCGTGACTGCGCACAAAGCTGCGTGTTCGTGACCGGCCATGCACGCGCCGATGGCACGCTCAATCTCGACTGGCCGAGCCTCGCCAAGAAAGGCCAGACCCTGGCCATCTATATGGGCCTCGCCCCCATGGCGGATCTGTGTGCCCAGCTACAGGCCCATGGCCTGCCGCCCGACTGGCCTGCTGCGGTGATCGAGCATGGGACACGTCATGACCAGCGCGTGCATGTGGCAACGCTTGCCACGCTGCCGGCGTTGATCCTCGAGCGTCGCGTCGCGAGCCCCGCCCTGACGCTGGTCGGTGAGGTGGTGACGCATCGCCGTTCAATTCACCATCAAGAAACGTGAAGTTCGTAGATTGCCCATTGCACGTTGCGGTTCGAGGTATTATGTCGGGTCCCACGGCGCAATAAGCGATTTCCTAATGTGGATTATCCAGTCATGGCCCTGACACAGGCAGAACGGCATATCCTCGAACAGACCCCGGAAGCCTCCATTCTGGTGCGCTCCATGGAGCTGCTTGCCGGTCGCATGGCGCTGGTCTCGTCTTTTGGTGCGGAGTCCGCGCTACTCCTGGCGATGATCGCGGATATCGATACCGATTTCCCCATCTTCTTCCTCGATACGCGGCGTCATTTTCCTGAAACCCTGGCCTATCGCGATACGCTGATCGATCATCTCGGCCTGACGGGTGTGATCAACATTGCGCCAACCGCCAAGGCCCTGCAGGACCGCGACCCGCAGGACATGCTCGCTGATTTCGACCCCGATGCCTGTTGTGCGCTGCGCAAGGTCGAGCCCATGGACGCCGCATTGAACGATTACGATGCGTGGATAACGGGGCGCAAACGCGGCCAGGCCGCCACACGCGCGGCGATGAAGCTGGTTGAGCCGCTCGAAGACGGGCGCGCCAAGATCAATCCCCTTGCATCCTGGACACGCGAGCGCATCGAGGCGGAAATGACCCGCCGCGTCTTGCCGCGTCACCCCCTGACCAGTCTCGGCTTCGCCTCCATCGGCTGTGCGCCTTGCACGCGCGCCGTAGCCGAAGGCGAAGACCCAAGAGCCGGACGCTGGGCCGGACAGACCAAAACCGAATGCGGCATTCACCTGCCTGCGCGATAACGGAGCATAAAATGAGTTTGGTGCCCCCCAGCCCAGCTACCACCCTGGCCACCCCGCGCGCCATGGACGATCTCGACCAGCTCGAGGCGCAGAGCATCTTCATTCTGCGGGAGGCCTATCGCAAGCTGCGTCCGCTCTCTCTGCTCTGGTCTCTGGGCAAGGACAGCAATGTCATGGTCTGGCTGGCGCGCAAGGCCTTCATGGGGCGTGTGCCGTTCCCGGTCATGCATGTCGATACGGGCAAGAAATTCCCCGAAATGTATGCGTTCCGCGAGGAATACACCAAGAAGTGGAATCTCGATCTGATGCTTGGCGACTGCCCGCCGGTCGAGGAGATCGATCCGTCGCTCCCGCCTGCGGCGCGCTCTGCCGCGCGCAAGACCGCCGGACTGGCCAGCCTGATCGAGAAGCACAAGCTTCGCGGCGTTATCGCCGGTATCCGTCGTGACGAGCAGGCAACGCGCGCCAAGGAGCGTGTGTTCAGCCCGCGTGGTGCCGGGCATCGCTGGGATGTGCGCAACCAGCCGCCGGAATTCTGGGACCAGTACGCCACCCCTTATGAGGATGGCATGCATATCCGTGTGCATCCGCTGCTTTCATGGCGTGAAATCGATATCTGGCGCTATATAGAGCGCGAGAACATTCCCCTGGTCGATCTGTATTTCGCCAAGAACGGCAAGCGCTATCGCTCATTGGGCGATCAGGACATCACGAGCCCCATCGACAGCAATGCCTCGACTCTGGCCGAGGTGATTGCCGAGCTCGAAAGCAGCAAGACCTCCGAGCGCGCCGGTCGCGCCATGGATCATGAATCCGAAGACGCTTTCGAGCGTCTGCGCGTTGCGGGCTATCTCTGAGTTATGGGCGACAACATGACAACCAACGACCTTCCCGCCTCGCTGCGCGCGGCTGCTACCCCCATCGTGATTGTGGGCCATGTCGACCATGGCAAATCGACCCTGATCGGTCGTCTGCTCTATGACACGGATAGTCTGCAGGACGGCAAGCTGGCCCAGATCGTAGAAAGCAGCCGCAAGCGCGGTCTGGCTGTGGAGTGGAGCTTCCTGCTCGACTCGCTTCAGATTGAACGCGACCAGGGCGTGACGGTCGATTCCACGCGCATCCCCTTCCATCTGGGCGGGCGTGAATTCGTCATTGTCGACGCACCGGGCCACCGCCAGTTTCTGCGCAACATGATCACGGGCGCTGCCGATGCCGAGGCCGCCGTCCTGGTGGTGGACGCGCTTGAAGGCGCGCAGGAGCAGACGCGCCGCCATGCCATGTTGCTGCGTCTCATCGGCATTCGCCATGTGATCGTGCTGCTCAACAAATCCGATCTGCTCGATTTCGATCAGGCCAGGATTGGCCAGGCTGAAGCCGATGTGCGCGACCTGCTTGGCCGCCTGGAAATCACGGTTGAGGCTTTTGTGCCGGCTTCCGCGCGTGATGGCGATAATATCGCCACGCGCTCTGAGCGCGCGCCCTGGTATACCGGCCCGACGCTGGTTGAGGCGCTGGCTTCCGTGCCCGCTCCGGCGTCGCGCCTTGCGCTCGATTTCCGCATGCCTGTCCAGGATGTCTATCGCTTCGATGACGTGCGCTATGTCGCAGGACGTATCGAGCGCGGTGTCATCCGTGCAGGCGACCGGATCATGATCGGCTCGCAGGGGCAGCAGGCGACCGTGGCAGAGATCTGCCGCTGGCATGCGCCGGAAAATCCGGTGGCGGGAGCCGGAGAGTCGATCGCCCTGCGCCTTGAGCCCGATTTGGTGCCTGATCGTGGTGATCTGCTCTTTCCGGCGCAAGAGACGGGCGCGGCTCCTATTCGCACTGCGCGCCTGCGTACGCGTCTGTTCTGGCTGCGTGGCGAGCCGCTGCGCGTTGGCGAGAGCTTTACCCTGCGTCTGGCAACGGCCGAACATGACGTCACGGTCGCCTCGATCGACGCCGTGGTGAATCTTGACGATCTGACGTTGTCGCCCGGCGATGAGGTTCCGCCCGACGGCTTCGCCGAGATCACGCTCGTGGCGTCCCACGCCATTCTCTTCGACCCGTTCTCGCCCGGTTACAGCGATGGCAGGGGTGTCCTGGTCGATCGTTTCCAGCGCATTGTGGGCGGAGCGCCGCTTCTGGGCGTGGCAGAACTGCCAGATGGCGCCCATGCCATTCATCCGACGGCCAGCAAGGTCACCTCGGGCCAGCGTCGCGCGCTGCATGGCCATGATGGAGGCGTCTTCTGGCTCACGGGCCTGCCCGGCTCGGGCAAGAGCACTATCGCCCGTGCGGTGGAGAGCGAGCTTGTCGCAGAGGGACTGCGCACGACTGTACTCGATGGCGATACGCTGCGTGCCGGTCTGTGCAGTGATCTCGGCTTCTCTCCCGAGGATCGTCGAGAGAATATCCGCCGCACCGCACACGTGGCGCGCCTTCTCGCTGAAAGCGGTCAGGCCGTGATCGTCGCACTCGTGTCACCCCTGATCGAGGATCGCGCCCTTGCAGCCCAGATCATAGGAGAGGGATTCCACGAGGTGCATGTGGATACGGCTCTTGCGGTGTGTGAAACCCGCGATCCGAAGGGGCTTTACGCCGCAGCGCGCGCAGGCCGGATCAAGGATTTCACCGGGGTGAGCGCGCCTTATGAGGCGCCATTGACGCCAGGGCTGCGTCTGGAGACTGTTGGGGCTCTGGATGGCACAGTCACTGCTTTCCGTGAGTTCATCCAGGGGCGCCTGTCGCGCTGAAGGTCTGAATAATCTCGATGTGCGTTGAAAAGGGCGGGCCGCAAGGCACGCCCTTTTTCGTCGAGCTGCGTCGCCCTGTATTCTTTGCCGTGCTGGCGGCACGTCCGATCATCTCTTCCGGTATAGAGCACTGTATGTGTCTGTTGCAGTGACCGCGATCTCCCGAACAGGGGGCGAAGGCTATCGGCCCTCGATTGACGACAGCGGCTGGTCGGGAGTTGGAAACGCCATGGCCAGGATCAGTAAAGGGGGGAAAGACGCGATCGTATCGTTCCCCCCTATCCTGTGCGCCGTCAGTCGGATGCGCTGTTCCGCCGGACGGGCCGGGTGAGCCTTGGGGCAATCGGATCTGTCCGGTTGCCCTGAATAGGGTGCCTAGTCTTCCGAGAACGGCGAGTGCGCTGCGGCATCGGCCTCCAGCGCGCAGCGTTCTGTCTCGGGATGAACGCCTGTCGCTTTCATGGCGAGCAATTCTTCCCGGGCCTTTGGTAACAGCGCGCGTATTTCCGGGTTCTCCAGTGTCGCAACCGCGAACGCACCGGCCGCCTGATACCCTGACGCAACGTCAGACGCCCAGTGAACGCCACAAATAATGCGACTTTCTCCGATCACGCGGCCGCGCTGCAGCAGCTCCGCGCTGCGCTCGGGCAGGAGTGCCGATAGAACGAGGGCGGTGGAGTATCCGGCAATGGTATGTCCTGACGGATAGGATGGGCTCTTGCGCAGATCGCCCTCACGCGAGACGCAGATCGGCAGGTCATTGCCGATGAAGGGGCGCTGGCGCTTCCAGTAGTGCTTCTCTTCTGACGTGCGGCCCGTTTCGGCCCTAGCCATCAGGGTGAGGATCTGCTCGAGATGCGGGGCTTTGTCCAGATCGATCAGGAAGCCCGCCGCGCAGGAGAAGCCGCGCAGGAAAGGCTCTGGGCGCAAATCGGCATCGCTCTGCGCAAGTTTCCAGCGCGGCGTGTCCTTGAGGGCGCGCGTGACGGCGAAGATCCGGTCATCATTGGCCTGAGAGGCTGCTGAGGCGGGAGGTGCGGCCAGTGAAAGCCGCGCATCGGGGAGGGAAGAGGCCTTGAGCGGTGCGGTGGGCGCCGTCGAGCAACTGGCCAAAAGGCTGGCGAGCGCGATGGCCCAGGCGGAGCGGGTGCGCATGGCAGGATCGCGTGTCATGGAATCCGTTTCACTGGGGTGGGAAGACGGGCGACCATGGCATGGGTGCAGCGCAACGGGCAGGGGGCAGGCGGGAACGTTATATTAACTTGATGCAATGTCGATATGAAGAACCGCTCCTGCCCCACTGGCTGATGCATCCGTCTTCACGCAGGAAAGGCGCTGGCGCGCATCCGGCCTGGGCAAGATTTCGTTGCTCTCAGTCAGGCAGGATCGCCGCAAAATGTGCCCCGCCACGTGCGGGAAAACGGATTGCTGCGGGATTGACGTTTTGCGGCAGGGCCGGATCGAGCAGGGTGAGGATGATGATGGCCCGTGCACGCTCCGCGCTGGATGCGAAATCATAGATGACTTCGCGCGCTATGCGGGTCGAGGCGATGATGCCTGCCCGTCGCAATTCCCCGAGTTGCTGAGACAAGGCGGGCTGTCCGATACCGGTCTCGCGCTCGATGGCCGACACGCTGCAGGCTTCGCGGGCCAGAAGGGACAGGATGGCAAGGCGTTGTGGCTGACCATAGAGACGCAATCTCTCGATCAGCGTGTCCTGCTGGGAACGATCTGAGCGGCTCATGGGGCGCTGTCTTCCTCGAGGTCGTGATACCAGACGCCCCCCGGGGAAGCGCATAGCCCCTCCAGCGTCTGAGCGGGAGGGTGGAACAGCTTTCCCCCCGGTTGCCACCCTTCCGGTGTGAGGGCGTCGCCTTGCATGGCACGTTGCAGCGCCTGCACCGTACGCAGGATTTCTGCCACGGACCGACCGACGCTGAGGGGATAGGTCAGGATCGACTGGATCGTGCCATCGGGGGCGATGATGAATGTAGAACGCACGGTGCTGCTGTCCTGCGCATGCGCATCGAGCATGCCGTAGGCGCGCGCGATGGCCATCGAGGGATCTTCGATGATCGGGAAGCCGATTTCGACCCCAAGGTCACGTCTGATCGCCTCGATCCAGCCGAAATGCGAAGGCAGGCTGTCCACGGACAGGCCGAGCAGTTTGCAATCCAGCGCATCGAACCGGGATTGCGCCTTCGCGAAAGCGATGAATTCGCTGGTGCATACCGGGGTGAAATCCGCTGGATGAGAGAAGAGTACGATCCAGTGCCCGCGAAGCGTGCTCAGCGTCAGTTCTCCACGTGTGGTTCTGGCACGAAAATTCGGTGCCATCATCCCGAGGCGGAGCGGAGGCATCCCTTCTGGATCATTCATGAACGATCTTCCCGTCTAGCATGTCATTCTTGACGCGGGGCTCTATCACAATTACACAGAATGAGAAATAACACATTCGAGAAATATGAAAGTCATGGAGTGAGCAACATGGTCGACTCTCCGGTAGCGAAGGCCACTGCCCTGATTGACGCCACATATGCGGGTCGGGCGCCTCTGCCTGTCATACGCAGTTTCTTCGATGAGACGACGTTTACGGCATCGCATGTGGTTCATGATCCCGCCACGCGTGAGGCAGCGATCATCGACAGCGTGCTGGATTACGACCCCGCTTCGGGGCGGACCAACGCGACCAGCGCGCAGGCCATCCTGGATTACATAGAAAGCGAAAATCTTACCGTGGTGTGGCAGCTGGAAACCCACGCCCATGCGGACCATCTTTCCGCGGCACCATGGTTGCAGGAACATCTCGGCGGCAAGCTCGCCATAGGGGCCGAGATCACCCATGTGCAGGAGGTCTTCGGCAAGATCTTCAATGCGGGGACGCGCTTTGCGCGCGACGGGTCCCAGTTCGATCATCTGTTCAAGGATGGCGATGTCTTTCACATCGGCACGATTCAGGCCATCGCCTTGCATGTTCCGGGACACACCCCGGCCGATATGGCTTTCGTGATCGGGGATGCCGCTTTCATCGGCGATACGTTGTTCATGCCCGATTTCGGGACGGCGCGGGCTGATTTTCCGGGCGGGGATGCCCGACAGCTCTACCAGTCCATACGGCGTCTTCTTTCCCTGCCACGCGAGACGCGGCTTTTTCTGTGTCATGACTACAAGGCGCCGGGGCGCGATTACTATGCGTGGGAGACGACAATCGGCGCTCAGCGTGATCACAACCTCCATGTGCATGACGGTGTCAGTGAGGATGAGTTTGTGACCATGCGCACGAAACGTGATGCGACATTGTCACTGCCCAACCTCATCATGCCATCAGTCCAGATCAATATGCGTGGCGGGCGTCTGCCGGAACCGGAAGAAAACGGCACACGCTATATCAAGATACCCCTCGACACGCTCTGACCTCCAGGGACCGCGACCGGTGGGCTCATCAGGCCTCCGGCGCGCAACCAGCCCGCAAGCGGTCGAGAGCCGTGCGCCGGTTCGATGCTAGTCTGACGACAGAAAGGTACGCTCATGTCCCTTCGCTTCCTGACGGCCCATTTCGCCGTCTCGCCCCAGATCCGGGCGGAAGATCTGCCCGCGCTCAAGGAGCAGGGCTTCACCGGTATCATCTCGACTCGCCCGGATGGCGAGGAAAAGGATCAGCCCGGCGTGGCCGATCTGGGTGTGGCCGCCGAGAAATGCGGGCTCGCCTTTGCCTATATTCCCGTGCGTATGGGCGCGACACCCGATGCCCATAGCGTGTCGGTCATGCGGCGCACCCTGTCGGAAATGATCGGGCCGGATCATACGGGAAAGGTTCTGGCTTATTGCCGCTCGGGCCGTCGCGCGTCGGATCTGTTCGAACTGGCCTCCACCCAGCCGGAAGAGACCGCTCCGAAATCCCAGCACTACGATGTGGTGGTGGTGGGCGGCGGCGCGGGTGGTCTGGCCTGCGCGGCCAGCCTGTTACGACGCAGGCCGGAATTGCTGGTGGCCGTCATCGAGCCTTCGACCGAGCATTATTATCAGCCTGGCTGGACCCTTGTGGGGGGCGGCGTGTTTCAGGCGGGTCAGACGAGGCGTTCGGAAGTCGGGCTTATTCCTGCGCGTGCCAACTGGATCCGTCAGGCAGTGACGGGCTTCCAGCCGGACCAGAATCAGGTCGCGCTGGGCGACGGCAGCGTGGTGCATTACGAAGCACTGGTGGTCGCAACCGGCCTCAAGCTCGATTGGGCGGCCATTCCGGGCCTGACCGAGACGCTGGGCAAGAACGGCGTCACCTCGAATTACCGCTATGATCTGGCTCCCTATACCTGGGAGCTGGTGAATAGGTTGGAAGAGGGGACGGCTCTGTTTACCCAGCCGCCCATGCCCATCAAATGTGCGGGCGCACCGCAGAAGGCGATGTATCTCTCCTGCGATGCCTGGCGTCGACGTGGTGTGCTGGGTCGTGTTCAGGTGGGTTTTGATACGGCTACGCCAAGTCTTTTCGGCGTTGCCGATTTCGTGCCGGCGCTCATTGATTACATCAAGGGCTATGGTATCGATCTGCATCTCAAATCTCGCCTCGTGGCTGTGGATGGCGAGAAGAAGATCGCAACGTTCGAGCGCGTGACCGAGACAGGCACGGAGCGAGTCGAGCGTGCTTTTGACATGCTGCACGTCGTGCCACCTCAGACGGCGCCGGATGTCATTCGCACATCACCTCTTGCTGGTCAGGACGGCTTCGTGTCGGTGCATCCCGATACGATGCAGCATACGCAATTTGCGAATGTCTTCGCCGTGGGCGACGTGGCCGGAACAAGCAATGCCAAGACGGCAGCGGCCGCGCGCAAGCAGGCCCCAGTGGTGGTTGAAAATCTGATTGCGCAGCTTTCAGGGCGCAAGCTGGAGGCGGCTTATGACGGTTATGGTGGCTGCCCGCTGACGGTCGAGCGTGGCAAGATCGTGCTCGCCGAATTCGGCTATGGCGGAAAGCTGCTTCCGACCCTGCCGAGCTGGATTCTGGACGGCAAGAAACCAACCCGTCTGGCGTGGTTCCTCAAGGAAAAGATCATGCCTCTCCTGTACTGGGAGTTCATGCTCAAGGGGCGTGAGTTTCTCGTGCGCCCGGGAAAGAAGAGCGAGGGCTGAGCCTCTCTCATGGTCGCGTCCTCTCTCACGCCTGACCTGATTCTGTCAGGCGGCGTCCTGTCGGCCCCGATTGTGCCCGCTCTGGCCTCAGGCAGTCTGGTCGGGCTCGTTCTCGGGCTTATCGGCGGCGGCGGGTCGATTCTCGCGGTCCCGTTGCTCATCTATCTGGTGGGGGTACGCAACCCCCATGTCGCCATCGGCACGAGTGCCTTCGCCGTTGCCATCAATGCACTGGCGGGGCTCGTGACCCATGCGCGAGAGCACACTGTCAAATGGCGGTGCGCCGGATTTTTTGCGCCCGCCGGAATGATTGGCGCGGCCCTGGGGGCGCATCTGGGCAAGGCGATGGATGGTCAGCGCCTTTTGCTCCTCTTTGCGGCTCTGATGGTTCTTGTTGGTATCGCCATGATCCGTGGACGCCATGATCAGGGCATACCCGGGGCAGCCTGCAACCGGGATAATGTCTGGAAGGTCGGGCTGTTCGGCCTGTGCACCGGCGGGTTGTCCGGGTTTTTTGGCATTGGGGGCGGATTTCTGATCGTACCGGCCCTGATGGCGGCTACCCATATGCCGGTTCTGAATGCGGTCGGGACGTCTCTTGTTGCCGTCGCGGCCTTCGGGGTCACGACAGCGGCAAGCTATGCCCTATCGGGTCTGGTCGACTGGTCACTGGCATTATGGTTCATTCTTGGCGGCGTAGCTGGATGCGTGATCGGCACGAGGCTGGCGCGCGCGATGGGGCAGGGATCGGGGGCAACATTGAAGCTGGTCTTTGCAGCCCTTATCTTTGTCGTCGCGGGGTATATCGTCTTCAAGACGGTATGACAGGTTGCGGTCACGGTGCCGGATCTGGGAGGCCCGCCCTTAAATCTCAAGACCAGAAAGTGACCGTGCAATGAGCGCCCCTGACCTGAAACTGACCCAGGCCGATATTCTTTCCTCAGTCGAGGGGCTCGTGGCCGCAGAGAGCGATCTCATTGCCAATATGGCCAATATCGCTGCCGTTCTTTTCGAGGCTCTACCGCGTATCAACTGGGCCGGGTTCTACCTTATGAAAGAGGGTGAACTCGTGCTCGGCCCGTTTCAGGGGCGTGTGGCCTGCACGCGCATTGCATTGGGGCGTGGGGTGTGTGGTACGGCTGCAGTCGAGAAGCGTATCCAGCGGATCGATGACGTACATAGCTTCCCCGGGCATATTGCCTGCGATGCGGCGTCGGCGTCGGAAATCGTTCTGCCTCTGATCAAGGACGACGTTTTGCTGGGTGTGCTGGATATCGACAGTCCCGAGCCCGCCAGGTTCGGAGAGGCCGAGCAGGCCCTTCTGGAGCAGGTCGTCTCCTCTCTCCTCAAATCCTGAGATCTCGTTGAGGGTTTCCGAAGGGCGATGGCCCTTTGGCAGGGAATGGGGCAGCGTCCCATGATCAACCCGATCACGATCTTTGTCGCTGCAGGGTATGGATCCATTCATGGGCGGACGATAACCCGGCTTACTCAGGAGGCGGGCAGGGAAGGTTCCTCACTAGGGGACAATCTGCCAGTCATCCTCTCATACACTTGGTCCGCGCAAGGTCGATCCTCCTGGGATCGCGACCCTTACGCCTGACCCCCCGCCCATGCCTGTTCCATAGGGCGGAAGCGCCTTAATGATTCTCCTTCGCTTCTCCCAGCGTCTGAGCCGCGATGACAGACCAGTCCTTTTCTCCATGTCCGGCGGCGATAGCCTCTCCCATCCGTTTGAAGACCGCTGCCAGCATTGGCAGTTCATGCCCTACTGCGGAGCCTGCCTCTGTCGCTAATCTCAGATCCTTCAGGCCAAGGCTGGCCCGGAAGCCGGGTTCATAGACCCGTTTCGCAATATTCCCGGAATAGACCTGATAGGATCTGCTGCCGAACAACGTGTTGAGAATCAGGTCGAAAAATGCCTCACGCGAGACACCGCTGGCCTCGGTCAGCACGACAGCTTCGGCCATTGCCTCGATGGCCATGGTAATCATCATATTGCAGGCGATCTTGGCCGCGTAAGCTCCGGAGGGATCTTCCCCCATTGGCCAGACACGCCTGCCCAGAACCGCAAATACGGGTGCAAGCCTGTCCAGATGGACTGCGCCGCCAGCCGCAAGTATCTGCAATGCGCCTGCTGCCGCAACATCGGGCCTGCCAAGGACAGGGCTCGCTACGTAGGCCATTCCGTATAGGGCGTGAAGCTCTGTCAGTTCGCGTGCAAATGCGACCGATATCGTGGACATGACGACATGGATCACACCGGAGGGGGCGCGTGACACCAAACCCGGATCGACGATCACCGAGCGGATGGCCGCATCATCCGACAGGAGCGTCAGAACGACATCGGCGTTGAACGCCTCCTCCGGTGTCTGCAACGCAGCCACGCCTTCAACCGTGCGGCCCGAGCGCGTCCAGGCACAAACGTCATGGCCGTCATGCACCAGATTGGTGGCGATGGCGCGACCCATCGCACCAAGGCCGATCAGGGCAATTTTCATGCTGACACCTCTAAATTCGATGCAAGCCAGGCCAGCACAGGAGCCAGCGCTGCGTCGGAGTTTTTTTCGTAGATCAGCCCATGCCCGTTACCATGCACCCCATGATCCGGAAGATGCATCACTGTGGCAGAGGCCCCCGCGTCATTGAGAAATGCGGCGGTTGGCGGGCTTGCCGCTGCAAACGCGCTGGCCTCGGCGGTGACGATCAGGATCGGCTTCCCAGCCAGAGACGGTAGACGATATGTTCCAGGCTTTGTCGCGTGCAGCATTGTCGCATCCTGCACAGGCGGTTCGAAGGCGAGCGGCGCTGCGGCGATGCCCCAGGTCATCGGGCCGATATTGGGGATGGTTGCGAAAGGCGGTCCCATCGGCTCGATGGCGATAATGCCCCGTACGAGATCGGGTCTTCTATCGGCGACAAGCCAGCCATCCGGGCCCGAGGCAGAATGTGTGAGCAGGATCGCGGGACCGATCCTGTCCAGAAGTGCCGCGATCCGGTCGGCGTCCATCGTCTGGGAAGTACAGAGATCAGCGGGCAATGGGCCGTAGCCCGCAACAAATGCGTCAAGCGCACCCTCATCATCCGCGTCAAACGGCCATTGCGTATGGCGCGGGTCGGCTTGGGGAAAATAGATCTGACGCGCGGCTTCATAGGAAAACGGCGGTCCCATCGCACCGGTGATTTCCGTATGCAGGGGAGAGCGCCCATGTCCCGGCCGGTCGATCACGAGGGCGACGTAGCCTGCCTCGACCAGACGCTGCGCCCATCCCGGCCGACCATCAGGCGTGTCGAACCACTCCGTGCCCTGAAACCCGCCTCCATGCATCAGGATGATCGGATAGGGGTGAATGACGTGTTCGGGTGCCTCCCACTCCACATACATGGGCGCGCGCTGATAGCGCCGCCCGGAATGGGTCACGCGCTCTCCCGGGATCCAGAAATGCCCCCGGCGAATATTGCGCAATGGCGCATGCGACCATGGTTTCTCATCACTCATGTCAGGTCCTCAGAGAGAGATAGCGCGCAGGCGGGACGGTTGGAGATCAGTAAACCGCGGAATATCGGCCATGACGGCCGAAGCCTCCGGACTGCCGAATGCGCGCTCCATGCTCGACGCATCTGCGAAGCGACATTCGCACAGGGCGATCGTCCCGGGATTATCCTGCGCCGGATAGAATGCGGCGAGCGACACGAGCCCATGGGGCGCAAAGGCGCCCCTCACCAGAGGCAGGTGATGAGCGCTGTAATATTCCCGGTCGAAACGATCATCTGAAGCACCGCGATAGATTACAAAGAGCACCGCCTCGCTCATGCGCCGAAACCGCCATCGATCGTGTGCATGGCGCCCGTTATCCCGCGCGCATGCGGACCCGCGAGATAGGCGACCAGATAAGCTACGTCCTCTGCTGTGCCGTGGCGCTTGAGCGCCATTTCGTCATGCATTGCTTGTGCGAGGAGGCCATCATGGGGGTTCATATCCGTGTTCGTTGGCCCGGGCTGCACCACGTTTACCGTAATATCGCGCGCGCCAAGATCCCGGGCGAGACCGCGCGCAAGGCCCTGCAATGCCGATTTGCTCATTCCATACGCTGTGATCCCCTCGAATGGCATACGGTCCCCGTGCACCGAGCCGATCAGGATGATCCGTCCGCCCTTCTTCATCTGCCGCGCCGCCTCGACGGAGGCGAAATACGGGCCGCGGATATTCACGTCGATCAGATGGTCGACGGAATCGGGCTCCAGGGTCAGTGGATCGCCCGGCAGCAGTACGGCGGAATTATAGACGAGAACATCGAGCGGCCCCGTATTCTGCAACAGGGTAATCGTTGCATCACGGTCCGAGGCATCGCTGCGGATGGCGCGTGCGCCGGTTCCGGCCGCGACTGCTTCTGCCGCTTCCCGCGAGCCCGACCAGGTGAACGAGACGTCGTCGCCTTCCGCCGCAAACCTCCCGACGATCGCTGCCCCGATCCCTCGACTACCGCCGATGATCAGGACTTTACGTGCTGTCGAACCTGACATGAGGCGCTCCTTGAATTTATTGATCGAACGCTACATAATTAATGCAGGATTATCGTCAAGGGTTTTTGAGTGACCGATCAATTATCGTCGAAGGCCGTACGAGGTCGTCCCCGCCGGTTCGACCCGCAAGAGGCTCTCTCCGCTGGGCGCGCGCTGTTCCACACGCATGGCTATGAGGCGCTGGGCATTGCCGCCATCACTGAGGCACTCGGGATCAGACCGGCCAGCTTCTACGCCGCGTTTGGCAGCAAGGCCGCCTATTTCGAGAGGATCGCTGAGGCCTATGCCGCTGAGATCTTGCCTCTCAACATCTTCTTTCGCGACGACCGTCCTGTCATCGACAGTATTGCCGAGTTGCTGGGGGACGCTGCGCGTACTTACACAGCCTGCAGCGATCGGGCCGGGTGCCTGATCCTTGAGGCCTTACGTGCCGATCGCAGCAATGAGGGGAGAGGCATCGCTCTGCGCATCGCCCGGGCTCGTCGTGAAAAGCTTGAGGCCCTGATCGCCCGCACGGCGCCACAGGTAGCGCCGATGGTAACCGATGTCCTGACCGTGACGATGGCTGGTATGTCGGCTGCGGCCCGTGATGGCGCGAGCTGCTCAAGCCTGGAACAGGTCGCGGCGGTTGTCATGGTCGGGCTGCGCTCACTCATTGGGGGGAACACCTAGGCGAGAGCGCTCCACGGCCACGCGCCGTAACCGACACACCCTTCCAGCCAGGCAGGTTTTTCGCGCAAGCAGACCCGATCATATGGATGAACAGCGAGGCTTGTTCGTCACCGCATGCCGATACGTGTGCCATCCCTCTCCGACAAAGCCGATCATATGACCCGCAGCCCCCTCTTCCGTGCGCAGGCGTAGGTCATTGCGGTTCGAGAAGATGATCCCGCTCCTCTGGCAGGGGGCGATATATCGTAGTGAGATGTTTGAGAGAGGCCACCAGACGCGTCATGAGCAGGTGCGGCAGTCGACGCAGATCAACTCAATGCCAGTTATTGCCCAGCACCTCTGTCAGGGTGCCCATGCCGAAGCAACAAGGTTCGAGCCTCAGGGGCCGCCCTCTGTTCCGTCCGCTTCAGAGTGGCGCAGGTTTCTTCCATGCGACGATCGACAGGGGAAAAGTAAAGCGAACGACGTTATCGACCTCACTGGCACGCATACCAGACCGGTCCTGACCGCTTGCAATTTCCTCTCTGAAGAACGCGGTCAGAGCCGGCAGATCTTCCTGTGCCACCTGATCGGTCAGTTGCGACTCCAGGCGGTATTGATGAACCATCAAAGCCGACAGCCCCGCCTCGTTTCCGAGAGCCTCGAGCTCAGCCAGCGTCAGGGCGCGGGTATGAGAGGCGTCACGCAGTTTCTCGGCTTCGTCATAGCGCTCCCGACATTCGGGCGTGGGCGTGGCGTCGATCACGATCACCCGCCCACCGGGACGACAGACCCGAACCATCTCCTGCAGGCAGAGCGCCGGGGTCTCCATGTGATGGAAACTGTAGCGCGTCACGACACGATGGAACGCGCCGTCAGCGAAGGGGAGGGCGCGTGCATTGCCAATCTGGAAGCAGGCAGTCGTGCCGGTTTGCCGGGCACGCTGTTGGGCCTGGTCGATCATGGCGGGTGTGAGATCGATGCCGGTCACGACCCCGCCTTCTTTTGCCAGAGCACAGGCGACAATCCCGGGGCCGCATGCCACATCGAGCACGCTCATCCCCGGTTCAACAGCGCAGGCGGCTATCGTGTGCGCCATGCTCTCGGCCTCGGCATGGAGAGGGAGCGCAGCAAACGGGGAGGCCCAGCGCGTGAACTGGTCGATTATCCGTGTGTCATGAGGGGATGCCGCATCGGTCATGATTGTTCCTTTCCTTACCCCGGCAGGTTAAGGCACAGAACCCTGGCCGACTAACGATGCGCGGTCATAAAATAGCGGGAAACGGCCAGATGAAGACCCTGACAGACGAGGAAACGCGCGTCATTCTGACCGAGACTGGTCTAGATGCGCCGTGCAATGCAGCTTTCGCCCTGCGCAAGGTGACGGAGCCGGTGGCTTATGGCTGGCATGAACACCCCTACCACCAGATCATCTATGCACGGAAAGGGACGACTCAGGTCGAGGGGCGGGACGGGGTGCATCTTCTGCCTGCGGGGCACGCCGTCTGGATATCAGCCCATGTCCCGCACAGGACGATGATCCGCGATCTCGATGGCGTATCCCTTTTTTTCAGGGTCTCTCAGGGGGATGAGAAGCGTGGCAGGATCGAGATTTTTCCCGTCACGCCCGTGCTGCGCGAGATGGTGTTCTATGCCCTGCGCTGGCCTGGGGGCGAAAGGGAGGAATGCCCGATCGCAGCGGTTTTTTTCAGGACCTTGCTGCTTCTGGTGCGGGAGCAGTGCGACGCGGTCCGCGCCGGCAATTTTGTCCTGCCCCGGGCGCGTCATTCCGGGCTCGTCAGGGCCATGGATGCAGCGCGCGCTGATCCCGGCTCGGTTGGACTGGACGCAGTTTTGCGGGTGGCAGGGATGTCGGAACGCAGCTTTCGAAGGCATTTCCGAGAGGAAACCGGCATGAGCTGGCAGCACTGGATCATGCAGGCGCGGTTATTTCATGCGGCGATTCTGCTCGGTCAGGGGGAAAGGGTTACGTATGTCGCGGCTGAAGCCGGCTATGCGTCCATGAGCGCTTTCGCCAAATCCTTCACGCGAGTCATCGGCCTCGCTCCGCTGCAGTATCAGAAGCGAAGCCGGGGAATGGATGAAGTGCCGCCTCCGGGAGGAGGGGAGTCATTCTGACGCCCGGATCAGCCAATTTCCCGGAGTTTAGGTCCGGGATGGGGTTTCCAGAGGGCGACGCCCTCTCGCCTAGCCCGCATCCCGGCCTCTCCTGTTCGGCTTACTTCCCTGCAGAAGGAATCGTATTCTCGTAGCGGTCCCAATGGGTGGCAAGTTCACGCACGACGACGCTGCCGATCTGATAGGCGGCGTTTACCGAGGGGATGAACGCTGAATAGCCCTTCTCATTCGCTTCATCCGAGAGAAGCTGCGCGGCGGTCTGACCCGGAGGCGGCATGTCGAAATTGCTTGCGGTGCGCAGGAGCAGGGCGCGATCGGGATCGACGCGTCCGGCCTTGGCCTGAAGCGCCAGGGCCTGGCAGAAAGCGATATCCTCTTCGGCGGTCGTGGCCATGACGCCCTTGTTATCGGTCCAGTAGCGCACCCAGCGTTCGGCCCAGCGGTTCATGAGCTTGCCAACCCAGAAGGTTTCTCCCGAGATCGTGTCGCCGATCATGACAGAAGGGGGCTTCTGGGCGGGGGCATAGCCGCGATAGCGGGCGCGGCTCTGTTTCATGCCATCGCTGTCGGGCAGGGAAATCGATCTGGTGAGGGCATAGGCCCAGTTCGTAAGGCCGGGATTGAGCGTGTAGACCATGTCGCCTGACAGCGAGTGCAGGGGCGGGCGGGGCGACTGATCGGGGCGGCTGCCCTGTACGGGTGTAAAGCCATCCGGCCAGTCTTTCGGGATCTCGCGTGGGTCGACCAGATGTGCGAGGCCGCCATTGATCACTCGGGGGGCCCAGACGGCAGAGCCGATCGTTCCGAAATTGGGGTCGATCCCTGCAATGCCGGCGAGGACGAAATAGCTGTGACGCAGGTCGAAGCGAGGGTCGAGAATAAGTGCCGTCATGGCAGAGGCCATGTGCTGTGGACCTTCACCGGAAGCGATGGCGAGGACCTGCAACTCCGGGTTGTAGTGCATCACCTCATGATCGGTGCCCGGTGCGGGTAGCGTCTGGCTCAAGGGGAGCTTTTCAATCCAGTTCTGATACTCGCCCGGGGTGTCGCCAGTGTCCTTGCCAATCTCGAACGTGGTTACAACCACAACGCGAACTGGAATTCTGGCGGGGCTGGACTCGGCGGCGGCTGAGGGGGAAAAAGCGGGCGCGATGAGCGCCGTGCCGCAAAGGGAGAGGGCCGAGAGGGCAAGAAGGCGCTTGAGCATCGGGCGGAGGGTCCTCACTGGAAAAGGGGCTCGTGGCTGACAGTGTTTTCAAAAGCGGCGAAGTTCTGCTCGAGCTGAAGCTGGAGGCGGGCTTTCTGGCTTTTTTTCAGGAAATCCGCACAGGCGAAGCTCTGCGGCGCCTTGCAGAGTGTGGTCACATGATCCCCGTCCCAGAGCGATGTGCCGGGAATGAAGGCGTAGGTCAGACTGTTGCGAGACAGGGTTTTCAGATCGGCATAGCTCAGTGATGTGGTGGTAAGCGCCCTGAGGTAATCCTCGGTCAGATTGCTGCGCGATACGCCTTCATCGTCGGTCGAAAGCACGACGGGTACATGGGCGCGGCGATAGAGACTGAGCGGATGCTCTGCGCCGCTCACTCCCAGGATCTGGGCATTGCTGACCAGATTGACCTCAACCGCGATACGGCGCTGCGCCATCTCGTTGAGAAGGCGTATGGCGTCTTTCTCCCAGGTGATATCCACGCCATGGCCGATGCGCTCGGCACCCGCGATCTCGACTGCGTCACGAATGTGGCTTTGCAGGCCGCTGGCGGGAACGAGGGAGGGGGTCAGTTCGCCTGCGTGAAGGCTGAGCCGGACATCGGGGTAGAGCGCGCCCAGCTTGGCGAACATCTGCATATGCAGTTCGTAATCGGCCATGGCGGTACTGTTGTCTTCGGGGGCGACGAAATTGAGCCCGACAAAGCGCGGATCTTCATGGGCCAGAGCATAGCCTGCATCGAGCTGGGCGAAGACCTGGGCCGGGGTCATCGTGCGGATGGCCTGGAACAGATACCGCACCGTCACCGAGCACCCCGGATGCGCGGCAGGGGTATCGCATTGCAGGATGTCGCGGGCCTGATGCTCCATGTCGTCCGTATCGCGTCTGGCTTCAGCCACCAGACGGGGACGCTCGTCCTTGAGTGCCTGATGCGCGGCATCAAGGTCGAGATCATGTAGGGGGTGCTGGTCGCCCGTCTTGACCATGCTGCCCAGAGCCGGGGAGATCATCAGTTCGAGATAGACCACGTGATCGGCGGCAGCCTGATCGCGAGCCTGGGCGAGCATCTCGCCTTGGTGGGCTGCGAGCACAGGAGCGAAGCGTCCGAAACTCGAGAAAAAGTGATCGTGACCGGAGTGATCGGCGGGCGTCGGAACGAAATCATGCATCGATAAGGAATCGATCATGACCGCGCGGGCGTCGTCACGCGCATGCAACTGGGCGGCGGGAATATCGCCGGGCGTTGCCAGACGGCACTTTGTTGGCAGGATGCGTCCCTGCGAAAGCGAGACGCATAATCCGTCTCCTGACGCCCATTCGAGAAAGCTTTCGGCCGAGATGGCCCCTGCGAGATGGTTATGAAGATCCCCACCTTTGGGAAAATTGCGCATGAACAGGGTCATGCGCGCGGGGTCGCTGCGCAGATGATCGAAGATGCGGGCCGTCGCCTGTCCCTCCGGCGTTTCGGCCTGGGCGGAGAAGAGCGGAATAGCGAGGGCTAGGGCGGGCAGGAGGCGAGGCAACATGCCGCGAAACGTGACGAAACCCGTTTGCTTTTGCAAGCGGGCGGGCGAGAGCCGAGAACGTTTTTTAACGGAGAAGGCGCCGCATGATCGCGGGGAGGTGCAGGTCGGGCGCAGGCTTTGGCGACGAGTGCGAGCCGGATGGGCAGGATTGCCCCGGATCCGCCAGGGAAGATGGCCGTGCCAGGAGAGTTTTGGGTGAGGCGGGATTATATTTCCATGCACGGGGGCATGGGCGGCCTCGGGTCGGACGGATGGTCCGGAGGGAGGGGCACCTGACGATTACGCTGGGGCAGAAGTCAGGGCATCCCATGACAGGCCATGCCACTGCGGGATCCCGCAGTGGCATGGCCTGTTGATCGGCTTACTTGCCGGCCAGAGCGTCCTTGACGTTCTTGGCAGGGGAGTAGCTGAGCTTCTTGGACGCAGCGATTTCGATCGTTTCGCCGGTCTTGGGGTTGCGGCCCTGGCGAGCAGCGGTGGAACGCACCTGGAACTTGCCGAAGCCCGGGATCGACACTTCGTCACCCTTGGTGGCAGCGTCGATGATGCTGGCCCAGACGGTGTCGAGGGCGGTCTTGGCGTCGGCCTTGGTGCCACCGGTGGCGGCGGCGATGCGGTCGATCAGATCAGTGGACTTCATGGTGATCCTCTTGCGTTTGAAATGGCCGTGGAGCCTTAGGCGCAGTTCGAAGCGATAACAAGGCAGGAAATGCAATATTCCTGATTGTTCTCTGCCGTCGAATCTCCCAATCATACAAGAGTTTCCGGAAATGGCGAAGGGGCCACCCCCATTCATTCAACCAGTTTCCATCATGCGGGGGGTCATTCATGCGCGAGACGATACGCTTCTTTCTGGGGGACCGCCTCGTCACGCTCGATGATGTTGCGCCTGACCGTACCCTGCTGGACTGGCTGCGTCATGAGGGGCGCACCGGCACCAAGGAGGGCTGTAACGAAGGGGATTGCGGCGCGTGCATGGTGATCGTGGCGCGACGCCGCTCCAGCAGCGAAATCTCTGGCGCGGGAGGGGAAACGGGCCGTGGACGCGCCATGCCATCCGGGGTGAGCCTGCGCGCGGTCAATGCCTGTATCCAGCTTCTGCCCATGCTCGATGGCGCGGCAGTTTTCACCATTGAGGATGTCGGCTCCGCAGAGGCATTGCACCCGGTCCAGCAGGCCATGATTGCTCTCAATGGCGCGCAATGCGGCTTCTGCACGCCGGGATTTGTGATGTCGATGGTGGCGTATCGCAATACCGATACCCCTTCAGATGACGATAGCGCGATCGATTCCGCTCTTGCGGGCAATCTGTGTCGCTGCACCGGCTACGCGCCCATCGTAAGGGCCATGAAGCAGGCGCTTGCGGCCCCGGACTCAGCCTTCGAAGAGCGTATCCGCACACTGGACGATCGGCTGGCGGCGCTTGAGGACAGGGCAGATGTGGAGATCGAGACCGCACAGGGCAATGTGTTTCTGCCAGCCTCGGCGGAGTCTCTGGCGCATCGGCTCATGGCATATCCCCAGACGCTCATCGTCGCCGGGGCGACGGATATCGGGCTGTGGGTGACCAAGGCGATGCGCCCCCTGCCGCGTGTGGCCTTCATCGGGCAGTGCGCCGATCTCGCGACGATCGAAGAGACGCAAGATGGGCTGCGTATCGGAGCAGCGGTCACCTATGAGGCTGCGCGTGCAGCACTGGCGCGCATCCTGCCCGATTTCGGCGTCCTGATCGGTCGTATCGGCTCGACGCCGATACGCAACAGCGCCACGCTCTGCGGCAATATCGCCAATGGTTCGCCTATCGGCGATGGGCCGCCAGCCCTGATCGCGGCCGGAGCGACGCTTCATCTTCGGTGTGGTGCAACGCGACGGAGTCTGCCTCTGGAGCAGTATTTCCTCGCCTATGGAAAGCAGGATCGTCGGGAAGGAGAGTTTGTCGAAGCGGTGAGCGTGCCTCGTCAGAAGGAGGGGACATTCTACCGCAGCTACAAGATCTCCAAACGCTTCGACCAGGATATCTCCGCGGTTCTTGCGGCCTTTGCCCTTTGCCGCGATGGCTCCGGGCGGATCATCGAGGCGCGTCTCGCCTTTGGCGGTATGGCGGCGACACCGTGTCGTGCGCCCAGAGCCGAGCAGGCGCTGCTAGGTCAGCTATGGAACGAGACGACGCTCGAAGCCGCCCGAGATGCCCTGGCCGAGGATTTCACGCCTCTGAGCGATATGCGGGCCAGTGCCTGGTATCGTCAGACAGTGGCTGCCAATCTGCTGACGCGATTTTATGAAGAAAGCCAGGGGGAAACCATGCGTCTCGCCAAGGCCGGGAGCCTCACCCATGTCTGACCGCACCAACACGTCTGACTGCATCGGGACCCTTCCGGCCGAGACAGAGAGTGCTGAAGACGGGAAGCGCCGCCCGGAAGTGGCGGCTGACGCCTCAGCGCCCAAGGCTGGGGAAATCCCGTCCATGAAGCATGAGAGCGCAATGCTGCATGTGACCGGGCGCGCGCTCTATATTGACGACATACCTGAGCCCAAAGGCTTGTTGCATGTCGTGCCGGGGCTCAGCGCAAAGCCGCATGCGCGTCTGATCTCGATTGATCTCGATGCGGTCCGCGCCGTGCCCGGTGTGGTCCGGGTGATCACCGCTCAGGATATTCCGGGCGAGAATCAGACAAGTCCCGTTCATGCCCACGATGAGCCGCTTCTTGCGACCGATCTCGTGCAGCATGTCGGCCAGCCGATCTTCGCCGTTGTCGCGACCGAGCGCGCGATTGCCCGGCGCGCGGTGCGTCTGGCGCGTATCGTTTATGAGGAACTCCCGGCGGTTCTCGATATCGACTCTGCGATCGAGAATGGCGGCGCGCTGGTATGGCGCCCCCTCACCATGGAGCGTGGCGCAGTAGGACCCGCGCTCGAGGCCGCGCCGCGCCGCCTGAAAGGACGCATGACCATAGGCGGGCAGGAGCATTTTTACCTGGAGGGTCAGGTCGCCATGGCCCAGCCTGGCGAGGCGGGGGAGATGCGTGTCTGGTCCTCCACCCAGCATCCTTCCGAAACGCAGCATCTTGTCGCGAGCGTGCTGGGGCGCCCGCATCACCTTGTCACGACCGAGATCAGGCGTATGGGGGGCGGCTTTGGCGGAAAGGAGTCCCAGGCCAATGGATGTGCCTGTCTTGCGGCGCTCGCGGCGGAACTGACCGGTCAGGCAGCCAAGATGCGCCTTGATCGCGATGATGACATGGTCATCACGGGCAAACGTCATGATTTCAGGGTTGATTACGAGGTCGGTTTTACCGATCAGGGCGATATCGTTGCCGTGGACATGCAGCTTGCGGCGCGTTGCGGCTGGTCGGCCGATCTCTCGGGCCCGGTGACCGATCGCGCCCTGTTTCACGCAGATAACGCCTATTTCTACCCCGACGTGCGGTTTCGTTCCCTCGCCCTGAAGACCAACACCCAGTCCAATACGGCCTTTCGTGGTTTTGGCGGCCCTCAGGGGATTGTGGCGGCAGAGCGTGTCATCGAGGAAATCGCTTTCGCGACCGGGCGTGATCCGCTCGATATCCGTCTGCGCAATGTGTATGGCACAGGCACACGAGACGTGACGCCCTATCACATGGTGGTTGAGGACTCGATCAGCGATCTCGTCATGACCCAGCTGGCCGAACGCTGTGCGTACCGCGCCCGGCGCGACGCGCTGCGTGGGTTCAACGCGACCAGCCGCACCTTGCGCAAGGGCATTGCGCTCACGCCGGTCAAGTTCGGTATTTCGTTTACCGCAACCCACTATAATCAGGCCGGTGCCTTGGTTCATGTCTATACCGACGGTTCGGTACAGGTGAATCACGGCGGCACGGAAATGGGTCAGGGTCTGCACACGAAGATGGTGCAGATCGTGATGAACGAGTTTGGTCTCGACGCGCAGAATGTGCGTATCACGGCGACCACAACCGGCAAGGTGCCCAATACCTCGGCCACCGCTGCCTCATCGGGGGCCGATCTGAATGGCATGGCGGTGCTTGACGCGGTCAGTCAGATCAAAGCGCGTATGGTCACCTTCGCTGCCGAGAAATGGCAGGTTGCACCAGAAGCGATCCGCTTTACCTCGGAAGGGGTACGCATGGGCGAGGCCCTCGTACCATTCCGTGATCTGGTCTGGCAGGTCTATTTCGCCCGTATCTCGCTCTCGGCCAGCGGGTTTTACAAGACGCCCAAGATCTCCTGGGATGCGGCAACCGGGCGCGGCCGGCCCTTTTATTATTTCGCCTACGGCGCGGCCTGCGCTGAAGTCACGCTGGATCTGCTGACTGGTGAAAACAGCATCGACCGGGTCGATATCCTGCATGATGCTGGGCAATCCCTGAATGCGGATATCGATATCGGCCAGATCGAGGGGGCCTTCGTTCAGGGCGCAGGCTGGCTCACCACCGAGGAACTGGTCTGGGACAAGGAGGGCGGGCTGCGTACTCATGCTCCGAGCACGTACAAGATCCCTGCCTGCTCCGACCGCCCTGCCATTTTCAACGTGACCCTGCTCGATGATGCCCCCAATCGCGAGGCGACAATCTACCGCTCCAAGGCGGTCGGAGAGCCGCCTCTCGTTCATGGCGTGGCCGTGCTGCACGCATTATCCGATGCCATCGCCAGTCTGGACGGGTATCGGCGCTGCCCCGGGCTCGACGCACCGGCAACCCCTGAACGGCTGTTGCGCACGATCATGCAGGTGCAGGCCCGCGCCGCGCAGGGAGAGCCCTCCTGATCGACCTGGATCTGGTCCGAAGCTGGCAAGGCTCGGCCGTGGCGGTACTGCGCGTGGTGGTGGCCGAGACAAGAGGCTCGACCCCCCGCGAGACAGGCGCCTTCATGCTCGTGACCGAGACTACCCAGACTGGCACGATCGGCGGCGGAGATCTGGAATTCCAGTGTCTGGAACATGCCCGGCTGATCCTGAGGGGAGAGGCTGTGCGCGAGGATCGTCGCTTCACTTTGGGGCCTGAATCGGGGCAGTGTTGCGGCGGCGTTGCGGTGATCCGGTACGAGCCCGTCTTTGATCTCGATGAGGAACTGCGCCGACTTGAGCAACGTCGCCTCGATTGGCCGACGCTAAGTGTTTTCGGCGCGGGGCATGTTGGACGTGCTCTGGTCAGGGCGGCCGCGCTCCTGCCCCTGTCACTCCGCTGGATCGACCCGAGGCCGGAGGAGTTCGGCCCGGTGCCCGAAGGCGTCATGGTACAGGTGAGCACAGCCTGGGAGAGCGAGATTGCTTCATTGCGTCCGGGGGATGGCGTTCTGGTCATGACACCGAGCCATGCTCTGGATGCGCTGATCACCGCGGCAGCCCTCGAGCGGGGCGATCTGGCCTATGTCGGGTTGATCGGATCACACACCAAGAGACGGCGTTTCGAGTCCGGGTTCAGAGAGATCGGCCTCGCCCAAAGCAGGATCGATGCCCTGGTCTGTCCGATCGGAGATCAAGGCCTGCGCGACAAGCGACCCGAGATCATCGCGGCTTTGGTGGCGTCGGAGCTGGCAAGGCGATTGGTGCCGCGCATTGATCATGGCAGACAGACAAGCGACAGCAATGGCGCGCAGCGTGATGCGGCTGCAGCACTGGATCAAGGAGAGAGACGATGACGGGACCTGGGCCCATCAAGGGTATTCTGTTCGACATGGATGGCGTGTTGCTCGATAGCGAGACCCTGTCTCTCGAGGCGTTCGTTAGCGCGGCGCGTGAACTGGGGCATGATATGCCTCTCGACTTTGCCCGCCAGATGATCGGTTTGCCGGGCGATGCCTGTGCGAAGCTGGTGACGGATACCTATGGTCCCGATATCGATCTGGGTCGCCTGTTCCGGACCCAGGATGTGCATATGCACAAGCTGGTTGAGGCAGGCGGTCTGGTGATGAAGGAGGGGGTGGTCCCCCTGCTCGATTATCTTGACGCACGCGGCTTGCCACGTGCCATAGCGACATCGTCAGGACGGTCCCGCACCGAGACCCATCTGCGCCATGTCGGTATTTATGATCGCTTCGATACGATCATCACGCGGGATGATGTCAGCCGCGGCAAGCCCGACCCCGAACCCTACCTCAAAGCGGCACAGGCGATCGGCGTCGAGCCCGCATTCTGCCTGGCGATCGAGGATTCCCATAACGGCGCGCGCGCTGCCCATGCAGCAGGGATCAGGGTGATTGTGGTGCCCGATCTGATGACGCCCAACGAAGAGATCATCGGCAAGGCGCACGAAATCATGGACGACCTGCATCAGGTGCGTGAATTCATCGAGCGTGCGGATCATACCACCTGACTCTTGCTCGAGTGCGGGGTCGTTACCCCGCGCTCCTATCGGCTGGAATCAGTGGCAGCCGCCGCCCTTACAGCCCGAGCAACCGTTGCAGCCTTTTTTTTCCCCTGAGGCAGGAAGGGCCTTGGCGAGGCCAAGCCGCGCCCTGAAAGAAGCCGCATGGGCCGGGAACAGCCTGTTCAGCCAGAACAGGAGGGCAACGGTCACAAGGGCGATGACAATAAGACTCTGCATCATGGCGATCATCCGGTCAGGGCGCGTGCCACATGATAGGTAAGAAAGGCCGCGGCATAAGCAAGGCCGAAGAGATAGGCCGCAGCTCCCAGAACCACTTTGAGCGAGCGGGTCTCGCGACGCATGACTGCAAGTGTCGAGATGCATTGCGGCGCGTACACATACCAGGCCAGCAATGCAAAGGCGGTTGCCATGCTCCAATGCGCGCTGAGAAGCGGCATGAGCTGGTTCGCGGCATTGTCATCCGAGGCTCCCAGAGCATAGACTGTGGCCAATGCGCTGACGGCAACCTCGCGTGCGGCCAGACCGGGAATGAGCGAGACGCAGATCTGCCAGTTGAAGCCCAGCGGCGCAAAGATGGGCAGCATGAAATGGCCGATATGGCCAGCGAGACTGTAATCGATTGCGGCGCCCGTAGCATTGGCCGGCGGCGCGGGGAAGCTGGAAAGTGCCCAGAGAAGCACATTGAGCGAGACGATGATCGTGCCGACGCGCGACAGGAACATGATGGCCCGCTGCCAGAGCCCCAGCGCCACGCTTTTCAGATTGGGGGTGCGATAGGGAGGCAATTCGAGCATCAGGGGATGCTCGTCTGATGCAACGCCACGCGTCATGAGTCGGGCTGCGATGATGCCGCTGATAATTGCAACAAGATACAGCCCGAACAGGACCAGCCCCTGGAGCCCAAGAAAGCCGAGCACGGTGCGATGAGGCACGAAAGCCGCGATCAGCAGCGTGTAGACGGGAAGCCGCGCCGAGCACGTCATGAGCGGTGCGATCAGGATCGTCACCAGCCGGTCGCGGGGATTCTGGATCGTGCGCGCTGCCATGATGCCTGGAATGGCGCAGGCAAAGCTCGAGAGCAGCGGAATGAAGGAGCGCCCGCTCAACCCTGCAAGCGCCATGATCCTGTCGAGCAGGAAGGCTGCGCGTGGCAGGTACCCTGTTTCCTCCAGGGTGAGGATCCACAGGAACAGGATCAGGATCTGGGGCAGGAAGACGATTACCGTTCCTGCACCCGCGATCACGCCGTCGGCCAGAAGGCTGCGCAGCAGCCCCGGAGGAAGCGGAGAGACGACGATCTGCCCGAGCGAGGTGATGCCTGCTTCCAGCGCGTCCATGATGGGCTGGGCCCAGGCGAAGACCGTCTGGAACATGAAGAAGAGAACGACCAGAAGGATGATCGGGCCCCAGACCGGATGGAGGAACCAGCGATCGAGGCGATCGGCCATCCGGTCGCCCCTGAGCGTGCCTTCATTGGTGAAGCGGGTGATGAGCTGGCCGACTTCACCATGGACGTCGAGGTCCGTCTTCATGGCAGGTGGCGGCAGGAATTCGGGCTGATCGAGCGCGTTCAGCAGATTGGCAATGCCGCTCTTGCGCAGGCTGATGGCGGGAATGATAGGCAGGCCAAGCGCTGCGGCGAGGCCCGGTACGTCAATGGTGAGCCCGAGTCGTTCGGCCTCGTCCATCATGTTGAGCACCACGATCATGGGGCGGCCGAGTTGCATGAGTTCCAGCAGGAAGCGCAGATGCAGCCGCAGATTGCTGGCCGAGACGACACAGATGATCAGATCCGGCTGCTTTTCGACCGGATGCTGCCCCATGCACACGTCACGTGTGACGTCTTCATCCGGGCTTGTGGCACTCAGACTGTAAGCACCGGGCAGGTCGAGCAGGCGAATGGCTCTGCCATTGGGGGTCGTGAGATACCCCTCCTTGCGCTCGACCGTGACGCCCGCATAGTTCGCGACTTTCTGGCGACTACCTGTCAGCTGGTTGAACAACGAGGTCTTGCCGCAATTGGGATTGCCCACGAGGGCGGCGCGCAAGGGTCTGGTGGCCGTCTCCGGCAGTGTGACGGCGTCCATATACAGATCAGAGATCGTGTTTGAGCGTGATACGCGAGGCCTCACCACGGCGGAGGGCAAAACAGGTCGAGCCCAGCCGCACGGCAATGGGATCGTGGCCCACGGGGCCTGTCGCCACGATTTCGACCGGAGCACCCGGAATGAACCCTAACTCGCCCAGTCGCGTCGCGATCGGATCATTGGCCATACGCGCGACGACCTGGCTGATGACCGCGTGAGCGCCTTTGGGCAGGGTGTCGAGTGTCATGAGGAAAGCCCATCTATAGCCGGAAAATGGCGTTCTGTGAGAACGCTTCTCAATTGCCTAGATAGTCCTTCATGTTTTCTTAGGGAAGGGGGCGGGGGTGAAATCCTTTTTGACAGAACCCGGTCATGGGCGGGTGGCCGTTCCATCAGAAGGTCTCATCGGGTTTCTCACTGCTGATAAAGGGAAAGGGGCTGGGGGGCGAACTCTCCTTCCGCGCAATCGCGATCGCCGTTGCGATGACATCGCGCGCGCGAGGGCTGTTTCGCCAGCAACGTGACCCGAGATGTGCCGCGATGCGCAGGCATAAATCTTCCGGCTCATGGCGGGAGAGGGCGGACAGAGAAGCGATACCAACCTGCTCAAGACGCAGGATAACCGTGGGACCAATATGCTTTCCCCGCAGGAGTTGCAGTCTCTCATCTGCGCTGAACTGCGGTGCGGATGGTGTATCACTGCTCATGATGACTCTCCCCTGCACCTGCAAAGCCAATGGACCATTCGGGAAAACCACAAAAGAAGCCATATTCCGTTTGAATTTGATGCTTTTGAGCGGCTTGCCAAGAAGGATTTCTGGTTTGTGGGCATAAAACAATACGTTTGGAGAATAACATGGCGATGATCGCGAAATACAGGAGCTGTGTCGTCGATTATATCAATGTGTTGTGACGTTGATTTGATGTTGATTAACGGTGTTTGGTCAATTAGGTACCCATGATCCGAACCTGGCACGGTTTTCGTGCTTGCGCATCGCAATTCACCTTTGAAATCGAGTAGATGTGTCTTGTCTGAACACGCACCGCACGATGTCCTGATCATTGGCGCAGGACTGGCTGGCCTTACTCTGGCGAAGCAGTTGCTCGACGCCGATCCGGCGCTTGGGATCTGTATCGTTCACAACCGCAAATTCCCGTACCCCGAGCGTATCCACAAGGTGGGAGAGTCTACCGTGGAAATCGGGGCCTATTATCTGGCGGAAATCGTGGGGTGCAAAAGACATCTCGAGACTGAGCATCTGCGCAAAATGGGGCTGCGCTTCATCCAGACGCAGGGCCTGACCGGCGATGCCCCGTATCGCGAGATCGGGCTCGGCTATTATCCGCATCAGCCAACCTATCAGATCGATCGCGGCAAGCTGGAAAACCACCTGCGCGACGCGTTGGGGGAGCGTGTCACCCTGATCGAAAACAGCCGCGTCATGGATATCGAGCGCGAAGGCGACCTGAATAATGTGGCGGTGCGCGACCATGACGGTGTCGTGGCACCGGTCGCAGCGCGCTGGGTCGTGGACGCCTCGGGGCGCGGGCGTGTGCTGATGAAGAAATTCGAATTGCAGCGCCCTGCGGGGATCAATCACTCAGCCATCTGGTTCCGTGTTGCGGGCAAGGTAGATATCAACGACTTCCTGAATTCGCAGGATGAGGCGAACCCGTTCGGTCATGCGCGCGAGCGTGGGCGGAGCACGACCCATCTGATCGGGCGAGGCTATTGGGTCTGGATCATTCCCATCAGCGAGCAGACCACCAGCATCGGCATTGTTTTCGATAATGGCATCCACAGTCTCTCAGAACTGAGTTCGCATCCCCTCGCGACTTCCTGGCTCGCCAGGCATGAGCCGCGTTTCCATGCCTATATGCAGCGTGAGGCATTCGAAGTGATCGACTTCGTGATGCTGCGCAATTACTCCTACCTGTCTGCACAGTTTCTGTCGAAAGAGGGATGGGCGCTGACCGGAGAGGCCGCAGGATTCGTCGATCCCATGTATTCCAACGGCACGGATATGATCGGGCTGGCGAATACCATGATCACCAACGCGATTACCCAGCCCGACGGGCTGGAGCAGATCGAGCGGATGAACGGCGTCATGGCGGAGGCCTATGCCGGTTTTGTCGATACCCACAGGGAGTCCTATGCAGGTTTCGACGACTGGAACTATGTGTTCGTGAAGACGAACTGGGATGCGACCTTCTATTTCCTTTTCATGAGTGTGCTCTTCATGAACGGCAAATTCGCCGATATCGGGTTTATCGAGAGCATCCACAGCGAGATCTCGGCTTTCTACAAGCTGCATCATCAGGTCATGACCTATCTCAGGCAGCCGGGCGCCGTTTCCGATGATTATGCATTGCCGGAATTCATCAATCTTGTCGGTTCGATACAGGACTATGCCAATCGCTCGATTTTCCTTGCCGACAAATCGAATGACGCGGTCAGGGCCCTGCTTGAGAAAAACATGGTGATTCTGCGCGAACTGGCTGACTCGATCATGCAGAACAAGAGCTTCGACGAGAAGTTCTTCACCATGGCGGCGAGACTCGACGCTGCCTGATACCTCCCGAAGTCTGTCTGCCGGCGCTTTCCGGCATCGCGAGCCCAGGCGGGCGCGTTGAAAGGCGCGCTCGCTTCGTTTCGCCCTGGGGCCTTCCGATATCGGCCCGTTCCATCCTGAGGCCTATCCTATATAGTGAGCTCATGATGCCGGGCCGGATCGGTCGGCCTGTGCCGTCGGGGAGACAAGGATGCGGGATGAAATCGTGCGGCGCGTGCGTCAGGGAGCCGGAGCCGAGCCTGCTGATCTCGTCATACGCAATGTCAGACTTTTCGATCTGGTCACGGGGGAGCTGATCCCGACCGATATCGCCATCACGGGTGACCGGGTGGTGGGCGTTCTGGATTGCTATGAGGGGCGCGAAGTCATTGACGGTCAGGGCCGCATTGCGGTGCCTGGCTTCATCGATACGCATCTGCATGTCGAATCCTCGTTGATCACGCCCTTCGAGTTCGATCGCTGTGTGCTGCCGCATGGCGTGACCACGGCTATTTGCGACCCGCATGAAATGGCCAATGTCCTGGGGCGGGCGGCGTTCGATTATTTCCTGAACTGCGCCAATCGGACGGTGATGGATCTGCGCATCAATCTCTCGAGTTGCGTGCCCGCTACGGGGCTCGAAACCTCGGGCGCCGTGCTGGATGCCGCCATGCTGGAGATCTACCGGCATAATCCGAAAGTCATCGGCCTGGCCGAGTTCATGAATTTCCCCGGTGTCCTGTCAGGGCAGCCGGATTGCCTCGACAAGCTCGTGGCGTTCGCCAATGGGCATATCGATGGTCATGCGCCTCTGCTGCGTGGCAAGAGACTGAGCGGCTATATTGCCGCCGGTATTCATACCGATCATGAGGCGACCACCGCAGCAGAGGCGCTTGAGAAGATCCGCAAGGGGATGACGATCCTTATCCGCGAGGGGTCGGTATGCAAGGATCTGACGGCGCTTGCGCCTCTCCTTACTCCGGAAACCTCGGCTTTTCTGGCATTTTGCACCGATGACCGGAATCCGATGGAAATTGCCCATGAAGGGCATATCGACTTCCTTATTCGCAAGGCCATCTCGCTCGGAGTTGCGCCGCTCGCAGCGTATCGGGCGGCGTCCCTTACGGCAGCAAGGGCCTTTGGCCTGCGTGATCGGGGTCAGATCGCCCCGGGGCTTCGCGCCGATATCGTGCTGCTTGATGATCTGGAGCGCTGTGCCGTTGCTCAGGTCTTTTCGGCCGGGCGTCTCGTGAATGATGCGCTGTTTGCCAGCCGGGATATCGTACCACCGCAAGGCTATGGTTCTGTGAAGCTCGCCGCCCCGATCGCGGCCACGGATTTTCATGTGCCGGGGACCGGGCAGAACCAGGCTGTGATCGGTATCATTCCGGATCAGATCATCACGGAGTTTCGCCGGGCGACTCTCGACGTGACAGAGAACGGCGTCCAGCCAGACCCGCAACGTGATATTGCCAAGATCTGCGTGGTCGCGCGCCATGGCAAGAACGGCAATATCGGGCGCGGTTTCGTGCAGGGCTTCGGTCTTTCCACGGGTGCGCTCGCCTCTTCCGTCGGCCATGACAGCCACAATCTTTGCGTGGTGGGCATGAATGATGTCGATATGGCTCTGGCGATCGCACGATTGACCGAAATGGGGGGTGGGTTCGTCGCTGTTCGGCAAGGCAAGATCGTGGCTGAGCTGGCGCTGCCCATAGCAGGGCTGATGAGCGATCAGCCCTTCGAGACCGTCAGACGAGATCTGGAATCCCTCCGTGAAGCGGTGCGTGACATGGGCGGAAGCCTGGAAGAACCTTTCCTGCAACTGGCTTTCCTGCCGTTGCCGGTCATTCCCCATCTGAAGATCACCGATCTCGGGATGATCGATGTGGACACGATGAGCCTCGTTTCCTGACGCGCCTCACAGGAAGCGTATCGGGGCCTTCTCTTTGAGCACCCGAAGCGGAATACGACCCCGCGCCCGAGAGGCGCGGGGATATGGGCTCAGAAATTGGTCGTGAACTGCCCGCCGATGATGGCAGCGTCGTTGAAGGTGGTTGTGGCTCCGGGATGCTGCAGATACTGGAAGTCGAATTGCAGCGCTGTCGCCGCGGCCAGATGCAGGCTGTAGAAGGCTTCATAGACCTGCTCCCAACGTTGCACCCCGTAGACATTCCCCCATTGATTGGAGACGAAAGGCAGACCGAGCGCGACGGAGGATTCCTGTTGCAGACGCACGGAGCGGCTCATGGTCATATGCTGGAACATGACACCAATCTGGTCGAGCGGGCGATGCCAGGGCGTGCCACTCTGCAACAAGCCGATCCATTCATGATCACGCATGGCAACGACATTGCCTTGTGCGTAGCCGAGTCCGCCGATCACGATCAGACCATCCGCCAGGCCCTTGCCGCTGCGTACTAGCATCTGGTCGAACATGAGCCAGCTGGACCACATGCCCGAGGCATTGCGGGCGGGCAGACCGCTCGCCTGATAGGAGCCGCCGTAACGATCCTCGTAAAGATGAGGATAGCGCGAATTGTCGTAATAAAAGCCGATCTTGTAATGGCCGAGCAGCTTGTCCTTGCCGAAAGCCGGGTCCCAGCCTGCCTCGAATTGCGAGCTCAGCTTCCCTAACCCGTCCTGCGCGAGTGCCCAGCCTGACACGCCGCCATTGAAGGCGTGGGGGCTGACGGCAAAGAGCCCGCCCATCAGATAGGTGCGCTCGGTGGGGCGGACACGCAGCACGGCGCCAATATTGGCAGACGGCCAGTCGCGGCCGCCGGGCGCATATTTGCCGGGTGCAAAATTACCGCAAACGCTGACATTCATGAAGGAGCAGGCGAGCGCATCGAAATCGAAGAATGTTCCGGTCGGGATGACACCGGCCGAGACCACGATCCGATCATGCAGAAAGGTCTTGTCGGCATACATCGAGACGAGATGCGCGACGACATTGCCGCGCGAGCCGTAGATCTGCTCAGGGTTTGAGACATAATCTCCCAGGGAATAGCTGAAATTCCGCCCATGGCCGTTCACGACCAGAAGATGGGTCCAGAAGCCCTGAAAGCCTGCGAGCTTCTGCCAGTCGATGTCCAGTTCTGCGGCGACCTGACCGGCCAGGACGTTGTCGCGTGTCCGCCCGCCTGTGACATTGCCCATATATTCCTCGTTAAGGGCAATATTGAGGAAGATACCGCGGTTTTGCATCCAGCTCTGGGCGCCGCCCCAATCACCGAAAAGATGCGGATTGCCGTAGAGCGACGGCACGAGAGGGCCGATGGGCACAGCGCCCTGGCCCGCGATCGGAAAACCGATGGCCTTATAGTCATCGCCCTCAAGCGTTTTGGCGGTTTCGGACTGAGCCTGAGCGTAGGACGTTATGGTCCCCCCGCAAAAGGCGGCAAGGGCGAGGGCGGTCCACACCCCGCGCCCACCGCCCTTGCGCGGAATTCTTCCCGCTCGGGTTTTGGGGCGGCAGGCGGAATGCAGGTCCCGATCGTTGGCGATCTCTCTTGTCACTATCGTTTCGTCCAGATTTCTTGCGTGAGTGCCCGGATGGGCCAGTGACAGAGGGATTAACAGAAAGTCATAATGGAGCAACACCACGGGCAACTACAAAACTACGTGTGATATTGTTACAAAAGGGTGATAGGATTGAGCCCTATTTAACGAGACTGCGGCGTTCTCTCATGGACCTTGCGCCCGTTCACCCATACTTGCTCGATATCCAGATCCCGATTGAGGACGACGAGATCGGCCAGACGCCCCGGCGTCAGGCTGCCGCGATCGGCGAGGCCGAGATAGCGGGCCGGGTTGGTGCTCACCAGCCTGCTGGCCTCGCTCAGCGACGCACCATGCGTCACCGCGTTGCGCACTGCCTGGTCGAGGGTGAGGATGCTGCCCGCCAGCGAGCCATTGGGCAGGCGTACGACGCCCTCACGAATGAGGACCTCCTGGCCGCCGAGTGTGCTTGGCCCGTCGGGTTGCCCGGCCCCCCTCATGGCATCGGTCACAAAGAGCAGCCGCTCCCTCATGATACGTGAAGCGAGTCGAAAACTGGCCGGATGCACGTGATGTGTATCGAAGATCATCTCGGCATAGCTGGTGTCATGGCACATCAGCGCGGTCACGGGGCCGGGATTGCGGCCTTCGATGGCCGACATGGCATTGAACAGATGGGTGCCCCCCGCCACGCCACCACAGCTACAGATGCGATTCAGGGCGGCCCAACTCACCTCGAAATCGGCGGTGGTATGGCCGATACTGACCCGGACGCCCGCGTCCGCAAAAATCCTCATGGCTTCGTCGGCGTGATCGATCTCGGGGGCGAGGGTGACGACACGGACGCAGTCACGCGCCAGAATTTCGGCAAGGCGCTCTGGTGTGGGGGCGATCGTGAATGGCGGCTGGGCGCCGAGTTTATGCGGGCTGACGAAGGGGCCCTCAAGATGCACCCCATGGATGCGGGGGCCATCCTCATCGGGGGTATTCATCACTGAGGCGGCGCTGTCGAGCGCGTAAAGCACGTCCTCCCAGGGGCGGGTGATGGTCGTGGGCAGAATGGTCGTGGTCCCGTGCTTCATGTGGAACCGCGCCATGTGGCGTATGGCTTCGGGGCCATCCATGGTGTCGGCGTCATCGCCGCCATGCACATGTCCGTCGATGAAGCCAGGGAGAATGAAGAAAGGGGCATCGGCCCCGCTCTCGTCGATGGCCCTGACATGCGTATCGAAATGAAGCGTGCCGGCCACGATCCGATCAGGGAGTACGATCTGGCCAGCAAGTTTTTCGGTCATGAATTCAGTCCTGCGTTGTCAGTCCGACCCGGCCGTAGCGACGGGCATAAGCCAGGATTACCAGATAGGCCGGAATGACGATCATGGCGAACATGCCCTGAAAGCCGAAGACCGGCTTGAGCCATACATAGAACTGCGGAACGATCGCCCCCCCGCTATAGGACATGACCATGATGGCCGAGGCCATGGCGGTCATATGTGCCGCACCGCGAATGGCGATCGGGAAGATGGTGGGCATGATCATGGCATTGGTCACGCCAAGCAGGGCAACACAGAACACGGAGGTGTAGCCTTGCGTCAGCACGGCCATGATTGTCAGTGCGCATCCGACCAGGCAGGAAATCTGGATGTAATTCTCCTGACTGATGAAGCGCGGTACGATGATGAAACCCATGATATAACCGATGAGCATGCCGGTCAGAGTCAGGGCCGTGAAGAACTTGGTTTCATCGAGAGGAAGACCGAATCCCTGGCCGTAAGTGCCGATGGCGTCACCCGCAATGACCTCGATTCCAACATAGAGAAACATCGCGACGAAGCCGAAGACGAGATGCGGCTTGAAAAAGCTTGGCTGCGAGCCTTCGCCCGTCGTGATCGCGGGAGCTTCCAGATTGGGAAGCGGGGCGAGGGCGACAATCACGGCAATCAATACAAGGATGCCGGCCATGCCCATATAGGGCGCATACAGGGCCTGGACGAAATTATTGAGCAGCGTCTCACGTACGGCGGGGTCGGTTGCCGATTGGGCTTTTTCTGCTACGGCGCCGATATTGCGCATGACGAGCAGCCCCAGTACGATCGGGGCGAGAATTCCGGCCGTCTTGTTGCAGATCCCCATGATGGAGATACGCTGTGCGGCGCGATCAGCGGGACCGAGCAGGCTTACGAGCGGGTTGATGACAACCTGCATGAGGGAAATGCCCGCACCCAGGATGAGCAGCCCGGTCAGCGCGCCAGGATAGATCCGCCATGAGACGAATTGCCCGAAAACGGCGACGCCGAGCGCAGAGACCAGCACAGAGAGGGTGAGGCCGGTCTTGAGACCAAGCCGTCTGGCGATCAGAGAGGTCGGGATGGAAAACAGGAAAAACGAGAAATAGAACGCAAGCGGAATGAAGAACGCGCTGAACTCGCTCAGGGAAAAAGCGACGCGTACGAAGGAAATCAGCGGGCCATTGAGCCAGGTGACAAATCCCATGGCAAAAAAGATGAGCGCTGCGACAGCCAGCGCGCCATAACCGTAAGAACCAACCAGCCTGTCCTGGGGGGAGGGGACCTTGGTCATTTTCTGGGATATCCTCAAAGGGATTCGGGGAATTGTTTATTTCAATTTCTGAACTATGTGGATTATAAGCTGGGTTTCCGCGTCGAAGCCAGCGGGATTTTGAAGTTTCGCTTTCACAATAATCGGAACCCCTCCCAGGCGCAGGCGAGGCCCTTCACCAACGGGTGTACCCTTAGCCACGATGACAGATGGTCATGGGGGTGACCAGGTCTTCTCGGGGCGCGAGGGGTAGTTGTTTTTGCGCCAACCAATCGGACTCAGTGGCGCCGGTTGCGGTCAGGCGCTGCGCGTTGCAGCGACCTCATTACTCTGATTTTTCAACCGGTGGTCGTGGGTTGTCTGGTGCAGAACCGGTCCATCTCGATGGTGTGACAATGTTTGCCAATATCCAACATTGAGGACGCCTACCACATTCGCAGAAATCGTCATCGATGGCTATAGGTTCTATTTAGTTTATAGATATGTATTATTGGGTATAATCTCGATATATTATTGATTGCGAAAACTAAGCAACGAGTCTCAGAAAACATTCACTATTTTTTCAAAAATTAGTAGAATTTTAATACCTGAGGTAGACAATCGGATAGACTTGTCGCTACTATGATTTCTGTCCGTAAAGTCAAAAAGGAGGCGCGTGAGTGAGCGTCATTCCTTCTCTTTGGCGTTGTGAGTTCAATAAGCAAAATTATACAATTACTTCAGAGAATGAATAAAGAATGTTCTCGACAGGTCATCATCGCATTCTGAGTGCGCTCAGTCGTTCCGGGCCGCAAAGCCGTACCGATCTTGCCCGCGCGCTCAATCTCAGCAAGGCGAGCGTTACGGCGCTGGTTCGCGAGCTGATCGAGCAGAATATCCTCGACGAGCGCGAACGCGTATTCGGTTTCGGTCGTCCGGCAGTCATGCTAGGCCTCAGGCAGGACGCAGCCAGTTTCATCGGGGTTTCCCTCCAGTCCGATCCGGCCCATGTGGTCCTGACCGATCCGCATGGCCACGTGCATATCGAGATGACCATTCCGCTCATCTCCGATGTCGACGCCTGTATTGCGGCCATCGTCGATGCCGTCGGGGCTATCCGCCGGGATTATCCATCGGGCATCGGCGCTCTGGCTGGTATCGGGGTCGTGATCGCCGGGATCGTGTCCGGAGACGGCCAGACCTGTCTGGCCTCCGCCACGCTCGGCTGGCATGGGGTCAATATCGGACAGCGCCTTGCGGATATGACGGGGCTGCCCGTTTTCGTCGAGAACGATGCCAATGCCCTGATCATCGGTGAACAGCTTTTTGGCGATTCCGGCGATCTGAGCGATTTCAGCCTGGTATTCGTGAGCGAGGGGATTGGCGGAGCGCATATGGTCAACGGGCGTCTGCACAGGGGGCGGCATGGCGGGGCAGGTGAATTATCGCATGCACCGATCGCCATTGACGGTGAAGCCCTGCCTTGTCGATGCGGCAATCGGGGCTGTCTCGAGACGCTCGCGGCTTTGCCGGCCATTCTGGGGGCGGCCCGACGCGCCGGTCTCCCGGATGAAATCGGGCGGGTAGTAGAAATGGCCGGGGACGGACAACCCGAAGCGCTCTCCATTCTGCATCGCGCAGGCACGGCGCTTGGACTGGCGCTCTCCCAGGTCATCCAGTTCGTCGATCCGTCGCGCATTGTTGTGAGGCTCGACCCCAATCTGGTGGAAAGTGTCTTCGCGCGTGCGCTCCGTCAGGCCGTTGAGGCTCATGTGCTTCGCCGTGACAGTTATCAGACGGAACTCGTCCTTGGTTCGCTGCACCCGCGCGATTTCGCGACGGGCGCGGCAAGCCTTGCTGCGCAACATTTCCTGTTCGGTAATTCCAGTCTGTAACTCCCGGTTTGTGTTATCCGAGGGGTATCAGGTCAGGAGACAAGCATGGGTGTTCTCGCGCGTTATCGCATGACACGTCGTCCTGACGGCACGATATGAACCCTATCATCGGGATGCACGGCATCGGGATGCAGGGCATGCCGACGCTCGAGATCTGCGTCGACGATGCGGAAGGTCTGCATAGCGCCGCGATGACAGGGCCGGCCCGTATCGAGTTATGCAGCGCGCTTGATCTGGGTGGGCTGACGCCTGGATACGGGCTTGTTCAGCAGGCGCGCTCATGCGCGGTGCCAGTCTTCGCGATGATCCGACCGCGGCCGGGCAATTTTTGCTTCACCGCGCGTGAGGAAGCGCAAATGCTGGCCGATATCGCATTGATGCGTGATTCCGGGCTGGCTGGCGTTGTTCTCGGCGCCGCTCACCCGGATCACACCCTCGATCTCCGCATGCTGGAGCGGCTCTCTGCTGCCTGCGGGCCGATGCGCCGACAACTCCATCGTGTTGTCGATCTCGCGCCCGATCCTTTCGCTGCACTCGATGCGGCGATTGCGCTCGGTTTCGAGCGTGTGCTCAGCTCAGGGCAGGCCTCTGATGCGGTCAAAGGTGCGGCGCGGCTCAAGGCTATGCATGACTATGCTGAGGAACGCATCGAAATCATGGCCGGGAGTGGGGTTCGGCCTGGTAACGTTGTCGCTCTGATGCGGGAAACAGGAGTGAGAGCCGTTCATGCCTCTTGCCGGAAACGAATTGCGATGCAGGATGAAAGACTCGTTCATTTCGGATTCGCAGCGTCGAATGCTGTGACATCCGCTGCGGAGATCAACCAGTTGCTTGTGGCGATGGCGTCTATGCAGCGGGGGTGAGCCGTTACAGAAAAGGATTGGGCCCGATGTTTCTTCCCGGAAGGGCGATGAGCTGTGGCGTGGCGCTGGCTGCGCTCTCGCTCGGTCTCGCCGATGCAAGGCAGGCCCAGGCCGCTGCGCTTATTCCCGTTTTCATGCCGCAGCCGGCCCAGATGGTGTTGAACGGTCAGTCCCTGGCGCTCACCGGACTCCCCAGAATTGTGTGGTCGCAGCCGCCTTCGCCGTTGCTCAAGCGCGCGCTCGCGCGTTTCGAGGCCCGTTTGCGTCAGGCGGGTGTATCGCCGCGTCGTGGCGCTGGACCGGTTTTGACCATACGCACCGGGCGTGACCCCAATTATCTTACGCTGGACGCCAAGGAGTCCTACAGCCTGGATGTTTCATCCAGAGGCATAGCGCTCGAGGCTGATGGCCCGGCGGGCGTGCTGCATGGATTGGCGACCCTGTTGCAGATGCTGGATACACGAGAGGCCGTCCCGGCGCTTGAGCAGGGAGAGGTGCATGATGCGCCACGCTTCAAGTGGCGCGGGCTTATGTTCGATGTCTCACGGCATTTTCAGTCAACGGACACGATCAAGCGGCAGCTTGATGCAATGGAACTGACCAAGCTCAATGTGATGCATTGGCATCTGAGCGATGGGACGGGCTTCAGGGTCGAAAGTAAGCGCCTGCCGCGCCTGCAGGAGGTCGGCGGCCATAGTCGCTACTACACGCAGGCGCAGATACGGGAGATCGTGGCCTATGCCGCCGATCGTGGCATACGCGTCGTGCCGGAATTTGATGTGCCCGGCCACACCCTGGCCATTCTCACAGCCTATCCCGCTCTGGCCGCGCGTCAGCCAGTGCCGACGGTCAAGGACTGGCAGCAGGATTGCCAGGTCGCTTCGAGCAATGGCGAAACCACCACGCATTGCACCAAGCATCCCGATCTGAATACCCCGGCCATGGATCCGACAAATCCGAACGTCCTGGCCTTTGCGAAAGTGCTGTTTGCCGAAATGGCCGAGCTCTTTCCGGATCGCTATTTCCATACGGGCGGGGATGAAGTCGTCTCAGCGCAATGGAACGATAATCCGCAGATCGCCAACTATATGAAGGTACATGGCTACAAGGATGCGCCCGCCCTTCAGGCGGCCTTCACAGCGGAAATCGAGAAGGTGCTCGCTGCGAATGGCAAGGTCATGATGGGATGGGACGAGGTGAGCGAAGCGCCGATCCCGAAGAATGTGGTGGTGGAGGCCTGGCGCGGCTCCAAATGGGTTGGCACGGCAACGGCGCTCGGCCATCCGGTCGTAGTTTCCTCCGGCTATTATCTGGATCTGCTGAACCCGTCAGCCACGCATTATGCGGTTGATCCGTTCGATACACGGGCCGATGGGCTTGACCCCAACCCGCCCGGTCAGGCGCCCAGGCCGCTCGATAATGCCTTCACGCGCGATCCGAATGCTCCACCGCTCAGCGCGGCGCAGGAGGCGCTCGTCCTGGGGGGAGAGGCGCCGCTCTGGACCGAAATCGTGTCTGATGAAATGGTCGATTCCCGTCTGTGGCCGCGCTCTGCGGCCCTCGCTGAGCGGTACTGGTCGTCCCAATCGGTCAGGGATATCGCAGGGCTTAATAAGCGCTTGCCAGGGGTTCAGAATTTTCTCGAAACCTTCGGGCTCAAGGCCTCTGACCATCAGGCACGCATGATTGCCCGACTGACGCCCGAAAATGTGGCCCCACTTACCCAGTTGGTCGCCATTACCGTTCCGGTAAGGAATTACGCGATCAATCGTCTTGCCGAGCGCAAGGGGGAAGATATCCTTCTTTCTCCCGCGGCCATAGCGGCTCCAGACAGTTTCGAGGCCAATGAGTTCAATGCTCAGGCCGCGCGCTATGCGGCGGGGGATCGAAGCCTGCTCGTACCGCTGCAACAGCGTCTCGTGCGGTATATCGGCAATGACGAAGCATTCCAGAAACTGGCAGCGCCGCCCTGTGTGGAGGAGGTCAAACCCGTTTCAGCCCAGATTGCGGCGCTGTCACGTGCCGGGCTGGACGCTCTTCAGGGCCGGCCTCTGGGCAAGAGCTGGCATGATCACGCTTCCATGCTCCTGACCGAGCAGGATCAGGCCTTTGCAGCGAGCGCCGATCATGATGCGTCCAACCATATGAAGCAGCCCGCAGGTGGGTTGCTGATCGCCATCCTGCCCGGACTAAAATCCCTGATCGCTACCGCACGGTGATGGGCATGGCTCCGGGCCTGAAAACCCGGAGCCGCCATACCAATTGCCCCTGAACTTGGGGCGTCGGGGGGGGGGGGGGGGGGTTTCCACCCCCCCGTTTAATCCGCTTTTTCCCCCGTTTCCCCCCTGGGCGGGGCCCCCCCTTTTTCTTTGGAAATGACGGGGCATCGTCGGGCACGGGGGGGGGGTTCTGGCCGTGCTTCAAGAGTTGGAAGGGCGCGGGTGGGGGAGAGGGTGTGGGCTATAGTTGATTAGTGGTGGTCGGGGG
>NZ_JBBCQM010000007.1:0-177699 GCF_037150015.1 Asaia sp. VD9
ACTGATCTTACTCAGTCTTTCAGGCAGCCACCCCAGCATCGTCCGCTGCGGTGAACGGGCTTTTAGACCCCACACACACCACCGTCAACACCATTCTTCAAAAAAATGACATAACCCTTCGAAAAAATGTGCGAGGCCGGAAAAGACAAAGGGAGGCTTACGCCCCCCCCCCCCCCCCTTTCCTGAAAAAACGCTCTATTCCGATACCCGGCTCGACTCACAATCGATCTCTCCCGAAGTCTCGATCTGCTCATATTCGCGGAACCACGCCACGAAACGTTTGACCCCCTCTTCCAGACTGATCACGGGGCGCCAGCCGGTCAGAAGAGTCATCTTTTCATGCGATGACCAGGTAGCCTCGACATCCGAAAGTGGGCGACGACGCGTCGTGATGACGGCTTTGATGCCCAGTTCCTGTTCCAGGAGCGCTACCAGATGGCTCACCGCCGTGGGAGCATCACTTCCAAGGTTGAGAACACGAGAGACACCCTTATCGGGTTCATTCATGAGGGCGGCGAGGACGCCGGATACGATATCATCAATATAAGTGAAGTCGCGCGCGAGCCCCTCGCCTTCATAGAGCGTCAGCGCTTTGCCCTCTGTGATCGCCTTGGCAAATTTGTAGTAGGCCATATCGGGACGACCCCAGGGGCCATAAGCTGTGAAGAAACGCAGTCCGGTCTGACGCAGACCGTATAGATGGGCATAGGCGTGAGCCGTCAGTTCACCAGCACGTTTAGTCACAGCGTAGAAAGAACCCGGTCGATCAACCGCATCGCTTTCACGAAAAGGCATCGTCTCATTCAGCCCATAAACCGAGGACGACGAGGCATAAACGATATGACGCAGGGCCGGGAGTTGACGTGCTGCTTCCAGAAGTACCACGTGGCCCATCATATTGGCCGTAACATAGGCACAGGGATCAGCCAGTGAGTAACGAACCCCTGCCTGCGCTGCCAGATGAACGATATGACTGATGTCAGGATGTTCACCCAAGATTGCCTCGACGTCAGCGCGACGGCTCAGATCACCCTGGCGAAAGGTAAAATCCGGCTTCGGGGCAAGTTGAGCGAGGCGATCCTGCTTGAGCCGGACACTGTAATACGCGTTGAGCGAGTCGAAGCCGACCACCTGATGGCCCTGGCTCAAAAGCTGTTCGGCGACGTGATAGCCGACAAAGCCAGCTGCACCGGTCAGGAAAATCTTCATGACGCTCAGTGCGCCGTGACCAGCGCTTTGGACGTCACCAGATCACCTACCACAATACCGGCTTTTTCCATTGCGCCCGCCGCTGTCTCCAGAACGGCTACCGATTCACCTTGCCCGGTCAGGCGACGTTCACTGAATGGCACGGCCCGCTCCGCAATTGCCTGGATACGGCCGTCAGCGCCGATGAAAACGATATCGAGCGAGACAGGTGTGTCATGCATCCACATCGCGGCAGCCTCGGGCGGGTTGAACAGGAAAAGCATACCCGTTCCGTCCGGCACACTCGTACGTGCCATCTCACCGGCTTCTTTCTCTTTTTGCGTGCGGGCAATCTCAACCGTGAAATCATGCTTATTGCCCTGACGATCAGTAATCGACAGGGAAGCTTTCTCGAGCGCTGCCTGCGCAGCAACCGGCCGGGTTTCAGCCGCAGAAATCGGGAAAGCAGGCATGCCGATACCGAGGCTCGCCAGAAGCAGACTGCTTCGCAAAATCGTGTTCATGTCTGCACTCCCGCGTGTCAGGTGAGAAAAGGGTTATTGTGTCTTTCTTCGCCGATCATCGTCGGCAGTCCGTGCCCTGGCAGAACGATGAAATCATCGGGCAGAGAGAGCAAGCTGCGTCTGATCCCGGCGATCAGGGCCTCATGGTCGCCATAAGCGAAATCGGAGCGGCCAACAACGCCACGAAACAGTGTATCGCCCACAATGGCGAGTTTGTCTTCGCGACTTATAAAGACGACATGGCCCGGCGTATGTCCCGGGCAATGCGCAACTTCCAGGGTCAGCCCCGGCAGCGCGATGGTCTCTCCATCTTCCACAAACCGATCGGGATGCGCGTCCTGCAGATCGTAAAGTCCAAAGGCTTGCGCCTGCTCGACGATGGAACGCAGCAGAAAATCATCCCGCTTGTCGGGGCCGATCAGTGCCACCGGAGTGGTCTGACGTCTGACAAGACTTTCACGAAGCGCGTCGGCACCCCCAGCATGATCGAAATGCCCGTGCGTCAGCAGAATGGCGTCGACTGTGAGTCCCTCGAGCACCTGCAGGAGCTCGGGAACATCACCGCCCGGATCGAACACCACAGCGTGTCCGGTCTCCTGATTCTCGAGAACCGTACAATTCTGGCGCAGGGGGGTCACCTTGATAGTGCGGGCTCGCAATCCGGCTACTCCTTGGCTCGGGTCATGCTGCCATTCCTGGCAGTCCGGTTTCAGGGCGCGATACCGCGCCGAGGCCGCATATTCAAGCAATCATGCAGATGCGCAGGATTGACCCCAAGGTCGCCCCGGATCAGAGTTCCGCCCATCCGAAGCAGGGAAGCCTGCGCGGAACCGTCAGGTTTTCAGGAGACGATCATGAGCCGCATTATCCGCACTGAACCCAATCCCGTCATGTCCAAAGCCGTCGAGTATCACGGCTTCATCTTTACCCAGGGTGTGGTTGCCCGCAATCTCGATGCCGATTTCGATGCTCAGACAGCCGATGTGCTGGAACAGCTCGACATTCTCCTTGAGCAGCATGGCACGGATAATACCCGTATCCTGCAGGCTCAGATCTGGCTGAAGGAGATCAGTGACCGTGATGCACTGAACAAGCAATGGACGGCCTGGCTGCCCAAGGAGTCCGCACCGGCCCGCGCCTGCGTTCAGGCAGTTCTGGCCGATCCGCGTATGCTGGTGGAGATCATGCTGATCACAACAAAGTAAGGCCTCTTGACCTTTCCCTGGGGCGACACAAATTTTTCTCGGGGAAAGTTCATAAATTCGCCATGACTCCGCCTTACATGGGTTGCCAATTCGAGGTGAACTTAGTTACCTAGATGCAACACACAAATGGGCGGGTACGGAATCAATGAACGTGAGACAGAAAAGTTGCCTCAGACTTCTCCGCAGGCCGATTTTTTCGTCTCTGACTGTTCTGTCAGTCCTGGTTGGGTCCGCGGTTCTGCCGTCAAAGGCTGAAGCCCGCCAGAAGAATTCTCACAAGCCTGCCATGCACAACGTGCATGCCGCCCATCATGGTGCCTCCCGCCACGGCGTCAGTATTCATCAGACCCGCTTCACACCGCGCCGCCATCGTTCCGGCGGGCATGTGATCCAGTGTGTTGCCTATGCCAAAACCGCCTCTGATGTCGTGCTGAGCGGCAACGCCCGTGACTGGTGGGAGAATTCCCGCGGAGTCTACGCGCGCGGCTCGGCCCCCGAGCCGGGCTCGGTTCTGAACTTTCGTGCCATCCGACGCATGCCCTACGGCCACGTGGCCGTGGTTCGCGCGGTTGAAGACAATCGGACGATCGTGATCGACCAGTCTCATTGGGCGCAGAACGGCATTGCGAAGAACGTACGCGTCATTGACGTGTCCCCCAATAATGACTGGTCTGCCGTTCGCGTTGCGCTGAACAGCAAGACCGAAACCTATGGCAGCATCTACCCCACTTATGGGTTCATCTATGGCCGTCCCGATGACGGTGTGATGATGGCCAATAATACGCCGGCCCCAGCACATCGTTCCACACGGTCGCGTTCTGTTGAAACAGCAAGCTTTGAGGCCCTTCAGCATCCGATGAACTCGACCGAAGTGGCCGAGGCCCCGGAAGACGCTTTCGGGCTGGAAGGTCCCAGCCGTAACCTGCGCTAATCGTCAGCGCGGCTTATCGCCCCCAAGGCGGCCCGGAAACGGGTCGCCTTTTTTATTGCCCTCACGACCGACGTTGCTGAAGACAGAGCTGCGCAACTATCAGGGGCGGGCGGCGCGGTGATACGGATGGCCCGCGCTTATGGCGCGCGCACGGTAGATCTGTTCGGCCAGAAGTAGTCTGACGATCATATGCGGCCAGGTCATGCGGCCGAAGGACAGACGTGAATCGGCCCGATCAATCACGCTGGCTTCCAGCCCCTCAGCGCCGCCAATGACAAAGCTCACTTGCTTGCCTGTCGCGAGCCAGGATTCGAGCATGGTGGAAAATTGTTGTGAGTCGGGTGACGCACCGCCCTCGTCAAGGGCGACAACAATGCCTCCCTCCGGGCAGGCTGCCAGAATGGCGGCAGCATCCTTACGACGGATCTCCAGCGCGCTCCCGCGCGATTCGGCGATCTCGATCAGATCGATTTTCGGGCGGGTGCGTTCGACGTAGCGGTCGAACAGCTCCCGCTCCGGCCCTCTCTTCAGGCGACCGACAGCAACGATACGGATCATGCGGACTCAGAGATCCGTCGTATCCGCTTCGTCGGCTGCGCTGTCATCCAGATCCTTGCCCCACATGCGCTCGAGCGCGTAAAGCGCGCGGCTTTCCGGCTTGAACAGGTGCACAACGATATCGCCAGTGTCGAGCAGCACCCAATCCGTGCCATTCGCGCCCTCGATGGTGATACGCTTGATGCCGATCTCGTTCAGCTTGTCTTCGATATGCGATGCCATGGCTGCAATCTGACGATCGGCTATACCGGTAGCGACGACCATATGATCGGCAAAGCTCGCACGGCCGCGCAGATCGAGGGTCACGATATCCTCGGCCTTGTCCTCGTCGAGACTTGTCGTGATGACGACCAGCGCCTTTTCGACCAGCTCGCGCTCTGCGCCCTCGCGCGGAGCGGTACGCGCCTTGCGCGGCCCGGCGGCGGCGGCCTTCTTGCGCGGTGTTCCAGCAGTTTTCAAGGTTGCGGTAGCCTCGCCCGTGGCGAGTTTGGTCTTGGTCTCACCAGCGGACGCGCGGCTGCGACGGGCTGGGGTGGTCGTCTCGTCGGACGGTTTTCTGGCGATGGCTCGACACTCCGGTCATGACATTAGAGAGAGCGCGGCGGGATAGTTTCCAGAATCCCTCAACGCTGTCGCTGATATACCGTTTTGCGGCGCCGGAAGAAAAGCCCAGACACCACCTTTCGAACGCGAGAGAATCGGCCCCTGCCTTGCGGGCACGCGCAAATGACTCAGCGCATGGGTCGCCTTGCCCGAGAGCGCGGTACGGTTACTGCCTGGTCGCGGGACCACCGCCATCGGCACATGCAGTGCCAGTTCATGCCAGCGGCGCCAGCGTGTCAGCGTTGCCAGGCTATCTGCTCCCATCAGCCAGACGAACCGCGCATTGGGGAATCGCAACCTGAGCAGGGCAATGGTCTCGACCGTATAACGCTTGTTCAGACGCGCCTCGATATCGGTCGCGATGATACGGCGTCCATCCGCCAGAGCCCGCGCCGAATCGAGCCTGTTCTCAAACGGTGCCATACCGATTCGTGGCTTGAGAGGATTACCGGGAGAGACCATGAGCCAGACCTGGTCGAGTCGCAGGTGGGTCAGGGCATAGCGGGCAAGCTGGAGATGGCCTGCATGAGCAGGGTTGAAGGATCCACCCAGCAAACCGATCGAGATCGCACGCCCATCCCCGTATTTCGGAATTTGGGGCACGTCAGGGGCGTGTCTGCCCGGTGCCCCGCACCTCGTAACGGAAAGTCGTCAGCTGCTCCAATCCTACCGGACCCCGCGCGTGGATCTTTCCGGTTGCAATGCCGATCTCGGCCCCAAAACCGAATTCGCCCCCGTCACAGAACTGCGTCGAGGCATTCCATATCACCACTGCGCTATCGGTCCCGTTCAGGAAACGCTCGGCGATAGCTGCGTTTTCCGTGATGATCGCCTCGGTATGACCGCTCCCATAGCGTGCGATATGCGCGAGCGCCGCATCCACATCCTCGACCACGGCTACGGAAAGACGGGCATCGAGCCATTCCGTCGCAAAATCATCGGAGGTCGCGGGCTCGAGATCATGCACGATACGACGCGCTGTCTCATCGCCCAAAATCGCACATCCGAGTGCATGAAGGTCCTGTACCAGAACCGGCAGCAACGATTCGGCGATCGCGTCATCGATCAGCAACGTCTCCGTTGCCCCGCAAATTCCGGTGCGACGCATCTTGGCATTGGCCAGGATTTCACGCGCCATGCCGATATCGGCATCACGATGGATATAGGTGTGGCACAACCCATCCGCATGGGCGAGCACGGGCACGCGCGCTTCGCGCTGCACGCGCTCCACCAGGGATTTGCCGCCGCGCGGGATGATCATGTCGATCTCTCCTGCCGCGCCCAGCATCGAGGCCACATGGACACGATCGGAATCGGGCACGATCTGCACGCAATCGCGGGGCAGCCCGGCCTGCTCCAGACCCTGCTGGATACAGGACTGAATGCACCGCGCCGAATTGAGGCTCTCGGAGCCCCCACGCAGGATCACGGCGTTACCCGATTTGACGCATAGTCCCGCAGCATCGGCCCCGACATTGGGCCGGCTCTCGTAAATCATGCCAATCACCCCCAGGGGGGTGGCGACGCGGCGGATGTTCAACCCGTTGGGGCGGGTCCATTCGGACAACACTCGCCCCACAGGGTCAGGCAGCAAAGCGATGGATTCGAGACCCTTGGCCATGGCTTCGATACGTGCGGGGGTGAGTGTCAACCGATCGATGAAAGCGGCGCTCGCCTTGGAAGACGCCACATCGCGTGCGTTGGCCACAAGAATATCGGCGGCATGATCCCGCAGCGCAGCGGCTGCTGCGCGCAGGGCTTCGTTCCTCTGGCTGTCCGGAGCAATAGCAAGAATGCGTGCCGCCGCGCGCGCTGGTCCGGTCAGGGCCTTGAAATCGGACGGGCTCGTTGCGGCTTCCATCATGCATTCTCCTGTCTGCGATGCATTTTCTGTAACTTTCGGGACCAGACCTGCGAAAGGACGATCAGCTATGTATCACTCCTGCACAGCTTGAAAAGATCGCCCGATAGCCAGGCTGGCTGCGACATTGCGCGCACAGCGCTGCAGAGCGGGCTCGGCTTCGTTGAATGCCTCCTCCAGTGAACAAGGGCGATCGAGGCTGCTGAACAACGCCCCGAACCCGGTTTCGTACAAGGCTTCGTGGCCCTGACCCAACGTACCGGCTATGGCAATGACCGGCTTGCCCGACGCGCGGGCGAGGCTGGCGACGGCCTGAGGTGCCTTGCCCTGCGCCGTCTGGCCATCCAGCCTGCCCTCTCCCGTGATGACCAGATCCATGGCAGGCATCATTTTTTCGAGACCGAGGAGCCGCGCAATCGCCTCAGCTCCCGGCACAAGTTGCGCACCACAAAGCCCCACGAGCCCGAGCCCTGCCCCACCGGCCGCACCGATACCCGGCAAAACGGACAGATCACGCCCACAATGGACCTCGATCAGACTCGCCAGACGGGCGAGCGCGGCATTGAGTATGGGGATCATGGGCGGCGTTGCCCCTTTCTGGGGGCCGAACACATTGGCCGCACCTGTTTCCCCCAGAAGGGGAGCCGTTACATCACACAGGATTTCAATCGTGCACTCTGTCAGCCTAGGGTCGAGTCCTTCCTTGTGAAGCGAGAACACCGCGCCCAATGGACCACCCCCCTGCGCAATTTCGCGGCCCTGCAGATCGCGCAGCGAGACACCGAGAGCCTGAAGCAGGCCAGCCCCCCCATCGCAAGTCGCGCTTCCCCCCAGCGCGAGCACCAGATGACGACAACCCAGATCGAGCGCGGCGCGCATAATCTCGCCCACACCCTGTGTCGTCGTAAAAAGCGGGGTGCGTGATTCGGGAGGAACCTGTGCGAGGCCAGCCGCCTCGGCCAGCTCGATCAGCGCTGTGCGCCCCTGATCGAGCACGGCAAATTTCGCCGCTACCGGCAGGCCCAGTGGGCCGCATACCATCCGTGTTTCGAGATGACCCCCTAGAACCCGCGCCATGAGAGAAGCCGTGCCTTCTCCCCCATCCGCCATGGGATAGCCGTGATAGCGCGCCTCAGGGAAGATTGACGAAAACCCGGTGATAATCGCCTGAACGACAGCCTCGGCTGTCAGGCTTTCCTTGAACGAGTCACAGGCAACGAGAATATCCATGGGCGCCTCGGGTATAACGCCCCTATCTTCCACACGCCGCGCCGATCGGGTCAAGTCCCGGCGCGCGGCTGGGGAGACCGCTCAGACGTTGAAGCGGAACAGCAGGACATCACCGTCCTGCACCACATATTCCTTGCCTTCGATACGCAGCTTGCCTGCTTCCTTCGCACCCGATTCACCGCCGCAGGCGATGTAATCGTCATAGGCCACAGTCTCACAGGCAATGAAGCCGCGCTCGAAATCATTATGAATGACGGCCGCAGCCTGAGGCGCCTTGGTCCCCTTGGTGATCGTCCAGGCGCGCGTCTCTTTCGGGCCAACCGTGAAATAGGTGCTCAGACCCAGAAGCCCGTAACCGGCGGCGATCACGCGATCCAGACCGGAATTGCTCAGACCCAGCCCTTCGAGGAACTCGGCGCGCTCTTCCTGCGGCAACTGGCTGACTTCGGCCTCAATCGCAGCAGATACAACCACCATGGCAGCGCCCTCAGCCTCTGCGCGCTTGCGCACGGCTTCGGAATGACTGTTGCCGGTCGAGGCCGATCCCTCTTCCACGTTGCAGACATAGAGCACCGGCTTGGTGGTCATGAGCTGCAGGCGGCGCGCTGTCTCTTCCTCGCCTTTCGGCACAGCGGTGCGGGCAGGCTTGCCCTCACGCAGGGCCGCGATGATGGGGTCCATGATGGCGAGCTGCTGCTGCGCTTCACGATCATTGCCCCGGGCGCGCTTCTGCAGCGAGACCTGACGCTTTTCGAGCGAATCCAGATCGGCCAGCATCAGTTCGGTCTCGATGATCTCGGCATCGCGCACCGGGTCCACACCGCCCTCGACATGGGTGATGTCGTCATCCTCGAAGCAGCGCAGCACATGGATGATGGCATCGACTTCGCGAATATTGGCGAGAAACTGGTTACCCAGCCCTTCGCCACGAGAAGCGCCGCGCACGAGACCGGCAATATCGACGAATTCGAGGCTGGTCGGCAGGATCTTCTGAGACTTGCCGATACGCGCGAGGTTGTCGAGACGCGCGTCGGGCACGGCCACGCGCCCCACATTGGGTTCGATCGTGCAGAAGGGGTAGTTCGCCGCCTGGGCTGCTGCCGTTTCCGTCAGCGCGTTGAACAGGGTGGATTTGCCCACATTGGGGAGCCCCACGATGCCACAATTGAAGCCCATCAGCGTTTCTCCCCGCACAGCATGGCGATTTTTGTCATTGTCGCTTCCGGTTCCCCCTTGGCCAGCAGGGGCGACGCCGCAGCCACGGCATCGAGAAGCGTTTCAAGTTCTGTCTGTTCGGCCTTGGCGAAATCGCCCAGCACATGACCCGTCACACGGTCCTTGTGGCCAGGATGGCCGATACCGAGGCGCACGCGCTGGTAGCTCTGGTCCCCCAGCATCCTGTCCATCGAGCGAAGACCATTATGCCCCGCTGCGCCGCCGCCCCGTTTGACGCGCACCTTGCAGAAGGCAAGATCGAGCTCGTCATGAAACGCCGTGATGTCAGAGACCGGAATCTTGAAGAACCGTGCAGCCTGCTGCACGCTTTCGCCGGACAGATTCATATAGGTCATGGGCTTGAGCAGAAGAACCTTTTGTCCCTCGATGCTCCCCTCGGCCGTCTCTCCCTTGAAGCGTGCACGCCAGGGAGAAAACCGGTAGTATTCGGCAATACGCTCGACAGCCATGAAGCCAATGTTATGGCGCTGCCTGCGCATGCCGGGCTCGGGGTTACCGAGCCCGGTCCAGAGTAGCATTGCGGCCACCCTGAGCGGTCTTACTTCTTCTTCGCAGGAGCAGCGGCTTCAGCAGCAGCCTTCGCAGCGGCTTCAGCTTCCATCTCGGCATCGACCGTCGGCGGCGCGATGGTGGCGATAACGAAGTTCGGCAGCTGCAGAACCGGCGTCACGTTCTCGGTGCCGGTCAGATCGTCCCAACGCACGTTGTCGTGGATGTCGAGCGCGCTCAGATCAACCGTGAAGCTCGCCGGGATGTTGTCCACATCGGCCATGACGTCCACCGTGTGGCGAACCAGGTTCAGCACGCCACCGCGCTTGATACCAGGAGCCTTGTCTTCGCCGGTCACGTGAATGGCGACGGTCACATGAACCTTCTCGCCAGCCGCCAGACGCTGGAAGTCGACATGGATCGGCGCATCGGTCACGGGGTGCAGCTGTACTTCACGCAGCAGGGCGCGCACGGTGCCACCTTCGAGCGGCAGTTCATACAGGCGCGAGCGCCAGCCGCCACGAACCATTTCCTTGTGAATGATGCGCGGATCGATCTGGATCAGCGAGGGCTCCTGCTTACCACCATACACAACACCCGGCACCAGACCGGCACGTCTCGTTGCGCGCGCTGCCCCCTTACCAGCCTTCGCGCGCGTAGAGACTTCGAGGGACGTCATATTTGTCACGGTATTCTCCCAAATTCATTGCACTCATGGCCTCCAGGGGTGCCTGAGTGAAGGCGCGCCTTAGCGGAAATGAGGGTGCAAAGCAATGATCTTCGGGAGTCGGCGGGCGATTTGCCCGCATGTTGCCTGGAGACAGGGGAGCTTCTCAGGGCTCTGCCCTGAAACCCGCAAAGGAGCGCAGCCCCTTTGATCCCGATTCAGAAAAGCCGGGATGAAAGGGACTTGTCCCTTTCCGGGGTGCGGGGCAGCGCCCCGCTTCCCTTATTCGTAAGCGGTCAGCACCCAGCCATTTTCCGTCGGATCGCAATAAAGCGGCACAGCGTTGGCGAGGCGGACATTGATCGGCAGGCTCATGGCGGCGCGCAAGGCGCGGAACAGGGCGCCATGAGCGACGATCATGGGGATACCGTCCTGCTCGAGCGCGCGGTTGACGGCACTGGCAGCACGGGTTTTCAGGCCTTCGAAGGTTTCGCAGCCCTCGGGGGTGAATTCGCCGGCGATCCAGGGGTCGTACCAGTCGCCCATGGGCTCGCCTTCCATCACGCCGAAACACACTTCCTCGAGGTCGCGATCGGTGCTGAGCGGAAGGGTGACGCCACTCGCACTAACGATAGCTTGCTGAGCAGCGAGTGCCGTGTCGTGTGCGCGTGTCAGGGGCGATGCGACGATACGCGCGATTGGTGCTGCGCCATCGCGCCAGTGGCGCGAGAGGGAGGCGCCAGCCTTGACAGCCTGTTCGCGCCCGGTGGCATTCAGGGGAATGTCCGTCCGGCCCTGAGAAAGATTCTGGGCGTTCCAATCGGTCTGACCGTGGCGCAGGTACCAGAAGGGGCGACGAAGCAGCATGAAAACCGGTCCTTAATCGAAAAGCGAGGAAACAGAGCTTTCATCTGCCACAGCACTCATGGCGCGCGCCAGAAGATTGGCGGTGCTGATCTGCCGGATATTGGGCGAGCTTTCCATGGCCTCGGTGGCGGGGATGCTATCGGTCAAGGTCAGCATCTTGATGGGTGAGGCTGTAATGCGTTCGACCGCCTGCCCGGTAAGCACACCATGGGTCACATAGGCTTCAACCCCGGCGGCACCGTGATTCATCAGGGCTTGGGCGGCATTGCACAGGGAGCCGCCGCTATCGACGATATCATCCACCAGGATACAGTAACGGCCGCTCACATCGCCGATCACGTTCATGACCTCCGACACGCCGGCGCGCTCGCGGCGCTTGTCGATGATGGCGAGATCGGTGGTCAATCGCTGCGCCAGCTGGCGTGCGCGCACCACGCCACCCACGTCAGGGGAGACAATCATCAGGTCTTCATTCGGATGTCGGGCATTGATGTCGCGCTTGAAGAGCGGCGCAGCATAAAGGTTATCGACCGGGATATCGAAAAAGCCCTGAATCTGCATGGCGTGCAGATCCATGGTCAGGATGCGGTTGGCACCGGCTTCAACCAGGAGATTGGCGACCAGCTTGGCGCTGATGGGCGTACGCGGACCCGATTTACGGTCCTGCCTTGCATAGCCGAAATAGGGCATCACTGCGGTGACGCGACGGGCTGACCCGCGACGCAGGGCGTCGAGCATGATCAGCAATTCCATCAGATTGTCATTGGTGGGCGAGCAGGTGCTCTGGATCACGAACACGTCTTCTCCGCGCACGTTTTCCTGAATCTCCACGAAGACTTCAGCATCGGCAAAACGCCGCACGGACACCTTGCACAGGGGGAGGCGCAATTCCTGAGCAACGGCACGCGCCAGAGGCAGGTTACTGTTACAGGCGACGATCTTCATCGGGAGACGACTCCGGTCCGGGGCGGCAGCAAACGCGGCCTTCTAACAATGCTGCGCCACGCTGTCATTAACTCATGGGGATCGGGGATCGTCGATAGAGCGTTTTTTACAAGCCTAGTGCGCGCCTCTACCCATGTGCTGGGTATCAGCTTTCGAAATGCGATCTGAAGTCTTCGTAGCCGCTGAACACATGAACACCGCTTTCCCTGCAACCGGGCCACACTTGTTCGACATCTTCCAGACAGGCTTCTGAAAGAACGTAGAGCATTGGAAGATCTTCACCACAGCTTGGATCGATAAGAGAAAGTCGGTGAATTTCGATGAGGTGCCACAATGCGCGGATCGTGCCTTCGCGGCCGAGAGGCCGGTCCCAGTCGAGACTGTTAACCTGCCCGTTTTTGACGGTAAAACGAAACGTGTCGGTAGACGATCCGAAATCGACACGGCCGTCAGGCAAGGTATAAGGTATCCGCTCACCCGTCTCGATACTGCCGCCCCCGTCCTCCCCGTCTACACCCCATTCCTTGAAAAAAGGATCGCCGATCGCCTTGAGCGCTTCGCGCACATCGCTGAGCGGAAAACTTCGCGTACCGTTTTCAGCCGCGGGATCGAATTTATGAATGTAGACGTTTCTGCCCATGATCAGGCCCTTTCGACAGGAACTTCCCGCTGCGGAAACCGAAAGCGGGAAATCGCTATGGCATTAGTCAGTACCGTATTTCACCGAACGCGGCCCATAAAGCAGACCATCGGGCGGCGCGACTTTCAGAAGACGGTCAGCTGCGACCGCTGCGACGGGGAAGCTGTGATCGGTCAGGTTATTCGCCACCTGCTTGACCGCCGCAACAACAAGCATCCCGATGAGATTGCCACCACCGGACATCTCACCAACATCGTGCCCGGTAGCCGAGCCCGTACCGGTCCAGAGTACGCCACCTGTCTTGAGATCAACCAGCTTGGCATCAGCGGTGACGACCGTGTCGCTGTCCACCACATGGTAGACCGACCCGTAGGCCGTGACGGTGGTGTAGAGCGCGGCATCGGCACCGAAGATGTTGCGTAGCTTCTGGGCAGGTGCCTGGATCATCTCATCCGGGACAGTCAATCCGTTCTGATGAAAGGTTTCGACCTCCAGCGTCACGGGCACCACGTAATATCCGCCCTCTGCCAGAGGCATGGTCATCTGGGACAAAAGCCCGTTCGTTGCCTTGATATCCGGCGTATGGTTGACCGGAGGCAGGACCAGAATGGTACGCGGTCGGGCCGCCTTGAAGGCCGTATAGTCAGGAGCCTTGACCTGCGAGGCACAGGCGCTGACGGCAAGGCACAGCCCCAGACCGGCGAGGCGACGCATGACGGAGTCACGCTTCATGACGACACCTTTGCAGTCGGCGTTACACTCTGGCTCTGGCTCATGTTCTTCAGCAGGAAGTCCATATACAGGGCCGATTCAGGGAAAAGGGTCTTCTCCTGAGTGAATTCCTGCTGGGCAAGATCGGTCCTGCCCGAAGTCGCGTAGAGCAAGCCGAGATGCGCATGAAATCCCGGCGGCACGGAGAGTCCCTTGGCCCGAGCCTTCTCGGAGGCCTTCTCCATCGCAGTGATCTGCACCTGGGGATCGGTCTTCCCCTGAAGGTAGAGATATTGCTGCTCCTGGAAATTCTGCCAACTATAGAGTGGCGGGGTTGAGGGCGCCGAGCAGGCAGCCAAAATCGCTGGCAGGGCTATCCCCGCCAGAATTCTCGCATGTCGGAACATGGTTCTGAAATCCGTTATCGATGTGGAAGAGGAAGGAGCCGGGCGTCAGCGTATCTGCCCGGAATCGACCTCCTGCGCGAAATGATTCACCGCGTCCTGAATGGCCAGGTCGAGCACCTTGCCATTGAGCGTCGAGTCATAGCTCGCTGTACTGCCGAACCCGATCACCTCGCGATCGGAGAGGCTGTATTCGGCCGCCCCCTCGCTCGTCGCAACAATCTGCGACGTCAGGGGATTGACGATCTGAAGGCTCACCTTGGCATAGGCAATCTGGCTATGGCCGCGCCCCGCAATGCCAAAAAGCTGCATATCCCCGACTTCCTTGCGACCGAAAGCAGTCACATCCCCAGTCACCAGATACTGCGCGCCCTGAATGGATTGACCCTGCTTGAGAAATCCAGCCTCCTGTTTCCCCTCGGCCAGATTATCGCGATCCATCACTGAAAACCGGCCTGATTGCTGCAGGCGCGTCAGCAAGATGGTTCGTGCCTGGTTACCCAGACGATCGATCCCATCCGAGAAGATACCGTTCATGTAATTAGAACGATTGGCAAATTTTCCTGCGGCAATCGGGACGCGCGGCCCATTATAGGCTGTCTGCGCAACCTGAACCGGCGGCACGGGCAGAGTACGGGAAGACTCGGTGGCGCAGGCACTCAGTAACAGAGTGGATGCGAGAATACCGTGTAGTGCAAAAATGATGCGCATCAGCCCTAGCCCTCATATCGTTATTGAAAGGTCAATAATCCAACATTCGGCACAGTTCTTCCCATAATCGACATGATCATGAAATAGTGAAATGGCCGATATAAGCGTCTGGTCAGAAAAGAAGTCCCCCTGAACTCTCAGTGAACAGATCATGACGGCTCCGTTATGCATCGGGGACCCTGAAGCCACGATGATTTGTATTGTCTCCACTATGTGACAGGCGCTGAATGTGTTGTCTCCATGAAGCAATCTGGCCCCCGATGACATGTCGACCCATTCTGAAAAGTCCTGTGGCGACGTCTTCGGGCGGTCGCTCGTCATACCGGCAAAACCGAGCTCGACCGTTCATGAGAGTGCAATCCTGCGCCACAACTCGCTCTATACGATGGCAGGGATCCTGATCGCCCCGTCCACCTATTGCGCCGGAGACACTGTCGCGGGTGCCTTCAATTTCCACGTTTTCGCCCCCAGTATTATCGCGCTGGAGTCACCTGCGCGGGAGATCCCGGAATTCCCCGAGGGCGCGCGCTGCTTCTGGCTCGGCTATTTCCACGACCACTTCGGTCATTTCCTGACGAGTACGCTGCAGCGCCTCTGGCGATTACGCCATCAGCGGCATAGACCGGACTGGTATATCGCGCCAAATTACAGGCCAATGGACGACGAAAACAGCTTCATCAACGTCTTTCTCGACAATATGGGCATTGACCGAACGCGCATCATTGCGCCGCCAGAAAACACGCTCCTTCATCAGGTCGAGATCCCCGAGCCCGCCTTTGTCGAAAACGCCCATTGTCATGCGCTCTGGGCGCCATTCATGCGTGATCTCGGACGCCGCATTCTGGGAAGAAGCCGTCTTCCCCCCAAAGGGAACCCTGTCTTTCTCTCCCGGAGCCACGCAGGCGCGACGACACGGCGCTATGAAGGCGAGGATATCCTGTGCGCACTCCTCTCTCCCATTGGAGTCGAGATCTGCCAGCCGGAGACATCATCGGTCAGAGATCAGCTCGCCTTGTGGGAGAGCCACACCGTCTTCATCGGGTTTTCAGGATCAGCGTTCATGAATGCCGCCTTTTTCGAAAACAAGACGGTCATCATACTGAACCACGACACCTACATCTTTGGTACACAGCGGATGATCGACGCCGTGTGCCACCATCATGCCCTTTATCTCGATGTCTCCGCCTTTCTGCGCGCCGATGATGTCGAGCCAAACCACTACCGCATCACCGATCCAGCTGGGCTGGCACATCACGTCGTCATGGCGTGGCGGCGTGAGGCGCAGGCTTGTGGACCCGATGTCTAGGGCATTTGCGCGCTTCCGACGCTCCTAGATCAGCGTCGCCCCATCGGAACATCCGGTCTGGCTTGACCAGAAGCCCCGCTCTGCCTGACAGATTGACATATCGGGGTGATGACAAATCAGCGTGCCCCTCCATCGGAAAGGAACAACGCCATGAACGCAACCGAACGCGGCATAAGAGAGCAGTTCCCGCTCTGGGCGAAGGCCGATCTCGACGGGGCAAGGCCCTCAGCCGATAAAGTGCAGGTTGTCGTTGGCTGTGGTACTTCCGTGCATATTGCAGACTCCATCGCAGTCTGCCTGAACGCTCATGGTCATCAGAGTCGCGCGGTGCCAGGTAATGAATGGACACGCCGCCCGCATGATTATGTGCCCGAAGCGGTGGCCGCTGAAATCATCGCGCTTTCACGGAGCGGCGAATCGACCGAAACCGTGGCCGCTGCCAGGGCAAGCCAGTCGGCCGGTCAGCGCGTGACCGCCATCACGTGTGCGGGGGGCAGCGCACTTTGCGACCATGCCGATAGCGTGATCGCTGCCGAGACCCATGCAGAAGAAGGCATTGTCATGACGGCATCGGCCAGTCTGATGCTTCTTCTGGGGATGCGCTACGCCGGAATTACGCTTGGATCCCCCACGATCGAGGCCGCGCGTCGCCTGCTTGAGGCCGCCGACAGCACCCTGCCTGAACTAATCGACGGGCGTACGCATTTCGTGTTTCTCGGGGGTGGCGCTTTCTACGGTGTGGCACGTGAAGGGGCCCTGAAAATGCAGGAAATGAGCCTGAGCCAGAGCGAAGCGCACCATCCTCTGGAATATCGTCACGGGCCGATCAGCCTGATCGACGAGCGCTCCCTGGTCATCATGATGTATCATCCGGACACGCTTGAAGAAGAGGGCCTGCTGGCGCGTGACCTGCTGTCTAAAGGCGCGAAAGTACTGGGGCTGGGGGGCCCCGGCACAATCAGCCTTCCTGTCGAGGGGGAACGCGGCACTGGGCCGCTGGTCTGCCTGCCGGTTCTGCAGCTCCTGGGCGAATATGTGGCGCGTAGCAAGAATCTCGACACGCTGGCCCCACGCCATTTGACCAAGGTCGTAACCATCGGCTGAGCGAGCCCCCCCCCCAGGGGCGTCTGCCATCGAGAGACGCCCGCTACCCTCAGCCCTGCCGGGCCGCGATCCTGCTTTTCGCGCTGCCACTCCCCTGCTCCGGCGGTAACGGCTTGTGGTCGCGTCCGGAGTAGTTGGTGATGATCTGATGCACGGCTCCCGCCGCCTCCGATGCGGCAACCATCGCGACATCGCCCCAGGGGCCGTCGAGGGAGTGCGCATCGATATCATGAAGCTGGGTCGCCGCCCCGGCTTCCTTGCCGTCAGCCGCGACAGTGCGCCAGACGATCTCGATATGCTGCAATGGGTGCCCCGTATTGCCCGCAGGGCCATCGCTCAGCGTCACGATTCCCTCAACAGTGTAATCGGCCGCCTTCGGGTCGCGGTCCAATTTGTCATGCTGGTCCGGAAAACTGGCGACGAAAGAGCGTGCGAGTGTGACATTGCCATCACCCGGGGCCCCACGCACACCCTTGAAAAACACCTTGGCCGGGCGGCGTTTGAGGCTATGCGGGTCGGCCTGCATCATGGCTGCCTGGATACCGGTCAATACGGTGCTGATCTGCGGGGCAGAGGATGAGGCCAGGGATTCCAGGAGCTTCGGCTCGCCCTGCGCCCAGGCCGAGGCAGGAACCGGCGCAGCATCCCAATGTCCACGTGGTTCGCCGGAAGGCATCATGACCTCGTAATGCGGTGTGACCTGGTCTCCCTGCATCGTGGCCGAAAGGCGCAGCCACCAGTCCCCCGGTTTGGCTGGTTGAGCCACAGCAGGAAGCGACTGCTCAACGAGTTGTGACGCTACATCCTTCGCCCATAATGCCGAGGCAGCATTGTCCAGCAGCGAGGCGGATGGCGTCGGCACGGCGAGGCGGGGCGGCGGCGTGGTCAACGCAAGACGACGCCCCTCCGGCCCCGGATCACCGAAGGGATGCGGCATGTCGACGCAACCGCCAAGCGGCATCAGAGAACCCAGAAGACCGAGTCCGTTGCGCCAGGAGTGCCTTGGCGAGAAATGCCGAAGAAAGAGAGAGATCATCCGCCAAGTCTCCCTGCACGTATGGCCGAGATCTGATGCCCGATCGCCCCACCTCCGGCGAGAGTACGCCGCCTGTGGCTGAAGAAGCGCGCCACATCGGGCAACGTATCCAGTCCGAGGCGTGAAACCCGGCGCAGACCCGCACGGCGCAACCTGTGCAGGCAGTAGCCGGACAGATCGAACTGATAATGCCCGGGCCGCACACCCGCAGTGAAAAACTCTCCTGCCCCGGAAGAAGCGGTCAGCACGGATGCGCGCATTTCTGCCCCGACCTCGTAGCTGTTCTGGGCGATGCAGGGGCCGACACAGGCGATGATCTCTCCCGCACCCAGACGCGCCATCGCCTCGATCGTGGCTTCGAGCACACCGCCCACCGCGCCGCGCCATCCGGCATGGGCTGCGCCCACCACGCGCCCATCGGTGCTCGCGAAAAGAACCGGACCGCAATCGGCGGTGATCACGCCCAGTGCCAGATCCTCGCGATCGCTTACCAGCGCATCGGCTTTCGGCCCGCGCCCGGTCTGCCATACCGGCGTATCGCGGGTCATCACCACCACGTCGGCGGAGTGGGTCTGTGTCAGGCCCAGAAGCGCCCCGGAACCGACCCCCAGAAACCCGGCCACCCGGCCGCGATTCTGGGCAATATTCACTGCATCATCGGCCGAAGCGAGCGAGCAGTTCAGCGTATCGTACGGTGCAGGGGATACCCCGCCTCTGCGCGTGAAAAACCCATGGCGCAAAAAGGCGAGAGGGTCCGACTGCAAGACCCAGCCACGGGGTGCCTGATCAGCCATGAAACCTGTCTCCCTGAAGGCTGTGCGGATGGCGTATGCCGAAAGCCATGAGCCAGAGCCCGGCCAGCGCCATGGGAATGCACAACACCTGCCCCATGGTCACACCGAAAGGCAGGAAACCGATGAATGCGTCTGGCTCGCGGAACAACTCGCAGAAGCTGCGCGCCATCGCATAGCCGAAAAGAAAAAGACCCGACAGGAAACCGTAGCGCACCCGCACCCAGGGACGGCTTGCCGCCACCAGCATGACGCTGAGCAGCAGCAGGCCCTCGGTCAGGGCTTCGTAGAGCTGAGAGGGATGCCGGGCTATCGGACCGCCCGTGGGGAAAACCATGGCCCAGGGCAGCCAGTCCGGTGCCGGGCGTCCCCAGAGTTCCCCATTGATGAAATTCGCACAGCGCCCAAGACCGAGGCCAAGCGGCACGACGATGGTGATGCGATCAGAGAAGGAGAGAAAACTGAGCCCGTTCCGCCAGGTGAACCAGGCCAGCGCGAGTATCACGCCAAGCGCCCCGCCATGGAAGGACATCCCCCCCTGCCAGACCTGCAGGATGGAGAGCGGGTGCGTCAGGTAAAAGCCGGGTTTGTAAAAGAGGATATAACCGAGCCGCCCCCCCAGCACGACGCCAAGCATGGCCCAGAAGGCAAAATCATCCACCTGCTCTCGTGTGGCGGCCTGGGGCGCAAGCGCGCAAAGTCGGACGGCAATTTTCCACCCGATGAGGATCGAAAGAATATAGGCGAGCGCGTACCAGTGGATGGCCAGCGGCCCGAGATGAAGCGCGATCGGGTCGAATTGCGGCAAGATGATCGGATGGGCGGCCATGCGGGTCTTTACAGATAGGGGTCGGGCGTCGCGAGAAAGTCGCGCACATAGCGGGTGATACCCGCCTCGAGCGTTGTGAAAGGCTTGTCATACCCCGCTTCGCGCAGGCGCGTCATGTCGGCGCAGGTATAGGACTGGTACTGGCCCTGAAGGGCCTCGGGCATGTCGATGAATTCGATACGGCGCGGCACACCGGCCGCATCGCACACGGCATTGGCCAGATCGACATAGCTGCGTGCCGTGCCGGTACCGCAATTGAACAACCCGCTGACCTGCTTGTGGTCATAAAGCCAGAGCATGATGTCGATCAGATCGCCCACCCAGATGAAGTCGCGCGCCTGCGCGCCGTCATCGAGATCGGGACGGTCGGAGCGGAACAGCCTTGCCGGACCGCCACGCATCACCTCGTCATACTTGACCTTCACGACCGAGATCATCGAGCCCTTGTGGTACTCGTTCGGCCCGTAGACATTGAAGAACTTGAGCCCCGCCCATTGCCGGGGCATCGGATCACCGGATTCGAGGCGCTTGAAAAGGTGCTGGTCGAAGACATGCTTGGACCAGCCATACAGGTTCATCGGCTTCAGCGTCACAAGGGAATCGGGCGCGTCCGAAAACAATTCAGGCCTGTCCGCCGCCCCATAGGTCGCCGCCGATGAGGCATAGAAGAACGGCACGTCACGCTGGGCGCACCAGTCAAGCAGGGACTCCGACAATGCGACATTGGTCTGCCATACCAGATCACCATCACGCGCGGTCGTACTGCTGATCGCGCCCATATGGAACACGGCCTTGATGTCCGTGCTATTCGCCAGATAGGAGTCGAGCGCATCCGGGCTGATCAGGAGATCGGGCGCATGCTTGGCAAGATTGCGCCATTTTCCCTGGTCGCGAAGGCGGTCCACAACCGCGACAGCCTCACCACGCGCCTTGAGCGCAGCGACCAGGCACGAACCAATAAATCCGGCGCCGCCGGTGACGATCATCATGGAACCTGTATAAGACGCCGCAACGCAACCTCCAAGCCACACCAGCCGGAGAAAAACGCGGCTCCGGCATCCCGACAGACCAGAGCCGCGTTGCAGCCGACAGGTGTGAGAGTCAGTCTGGGGCGACCCTACGCTCCTCTGGCCGCGCCGGGGGCATTATCACCGCCTGCCACACAGCGGGCGACAGGACAGACAAGGATACCACCATGGCAGACCGGCCCCGTTTTTTCGATGATCTCGCAGGCGTTGCCGGGGGCGCATTCTCGGCCCTGACCGGTCTGCGTGAAGAGCTTCATGCCATGGTGCGCGCCCGCATCGATGAGGCCCTTTCCTCGCTCGATCTCGTCCGTCGTGACGAGTTGGATGTGGCACGCGAACTCGCGACGCGCGCGCGCATGGCGCAGGAAGATGCCGATGCCCGTCTGGCCCGTATCGAGGAGCGCCTGGCCGATCTGGAAAAGGCCGTGACCGCTCCCACAGCGCACGGCTGATCATGAGGGATGCCAGCATCCTTGCAACGGAGGCCGGGCATCCGTAACGTGACCTGATATGACGATTCGCGGCGCCGATAACCGCGGATTTTCATATCGTTGCAGACATCCTGATACGCGTCGCCAAGCCACGCGCATCACCGGCCCAGGGAGTCCCGAATGCCTGCTCTATCCTTCTCCTCCTCCTCGCATCAGGATACCAACCCGCTCGACGTCATGGAGCAGATCGTCTGCGGCCATGACTGGGCGTTCGACCGCCGGACCGATTCGGAAATGGCGGCCGAAGCACCGGGCAAATGGTGCGATTACGGACTCTATTTTTCGTGGTCGCGCGAGATTGCCGCCATGAACTTCACCTGCACCTTCGACCTGCGGGCTCCCGCCAATCGCCGCAAGGCCCTGTACGAACTGATTGCGCTTGCCAATGAACGCCTCTGGATCGGGCATTTCAGCCTCGACCTCGAGACGGGAACACCGGTCTTTCGGCATTCCGTTCTGCTGCGCGGCGCAACAAGCCTTGCCGCAGAAAGCATGGAAGACATGATCGATATCGCCATTACGGAATGCGAGCGGTTCTATCCCGCGTTCCAGTTCACCCTCTGGAGTGGCAAATCCCCCGCTGAAGCGCTGGAAGCCGCCATGCTCGATTGTGCAGGTGAAGCGTGAGCCTGCCCTCTCTTCTGCTGGTTGGCTGTGGCAAGATGGGCGGCGCCTTGTGGCAGGGATGGCTGGAGCAGGGGCTTGCCCCCTCCATCATCCTTGACCGCCGTTGCGATGCCCCTCCTGCCCCGCATCGTGTCGTGCGCACCGCCGGTGAAATTCCGAGCGATTTCAAACCGGCTATCATCATCCTGGCCGTCAAGCCGGCAGGTATGGAAGAGGCCCTCGCGTCGCTTCGCCCCGTTCTGGACGGTGCTATCGTGATTTCGATGCTGGCGGCCAGAACGGTCGAAAGTCTTCGTGCTGCATGCGGAGACACCCAAAGCCGCATCGTGCGCGCCATGCCCAACACCCCGGCCGCCATTGGCAAGGGCGTCACCGGCGTTTGCAGTTCTGATCTGGATGACGCCCAGCGCGCCCTGTGCACAAGTCTGCTCTCTGCTGTGGGCGATGTCGCCTGGGTGGACAACGAGGAACAGCTCGAGGCGCTCACACCGATCTCGGGTTGCGGGCCAGCCTATGTATTCCTGCTGGCCGAGTTGCTGGAGAAAGAAGCGCTACGCGTCGGGTTACCCCCCGAGACGGCACGGCTGATTGCGCGCGGCACCGTTTCGGGCGCGGGAGCGCTTCTTGCTGCCTCCGGTGAGGAGAGTGAAACGCTGCGCAAGAACGTGACGAGCCCCAACGGTGTTACGGCCAAGGCGCTTGAAGTCCTCATGGCGCCGCATGCCTGGCCGGCCACCATGAGTGAGGCCATCGACAATGCCATGAAGCGGTCACGGGAAATGGCCTCCTGAGTTGAAAACCCTGCCATATTCCTGTCATTCGATTGTCACGACACGCCCATAGGGTATTATCGCGCCCAGAATGACAGGAACGGTTTTATGACGGATATCGATCGCGAGGAATTTGATCTGGCTTTGCTGGAGGCAGGCTTCGGCCTCGCCGCAGAAAAGGGCTGGCAGCGTTTCTCTCTGGTCGAGGCCGCTCAGCGCGCGAGCTTGCCCATCGATGAAGTTCGCGCCCGCTTTCCCTTCCGTCACAGCTTCCTGTTCCGCCTTGGCCGTCTGGCCGATGAATCGGCCTTCCGCGATGACGGGCTGAGCGGCTCGGTGCGCGAACGCGTCTTCGATCTGTTCATGCGACGCTTCGATGTGTTCCAGCAATATCGCGAGGGAATCCGGGCCGTCTTGCAGGCCCTGCCGACAGACCCGGCACTGACGCTGCTTCTGGGCGCCGCCACGCTCGACACCATGCGCTGGATGGCAGAGGTCGCGGGCGTGGAATGCAGCGGCTTTTCTGGCACGATCAGACTGAATGCCCTGGCAGGCGTATGGGGATTTGCCCTGCGCGCCTGGGAAAGGGATGAAAGCGCCGATCTCTCCCAGACCATGGCGGCGCTCGATCAGGCTCTGGACAAGGCAGAACGCTATGGCGCGCTCAAGCCCTCGTCGGGCCGCCTGATGGAAGAGGCCGAGAGCCGCACGGGCATTGCAGATCATCCGCTCGAACTCGAAACATAATGGCTTTACGTCTGCCAGCTTGCAGACTAAAAAGCCCCTCAGCGCGATGGGATGTAGCCAAGCGGTAAGGCAGCGGATTTTGATTCCGCCATTCGGAGGTTCGATCCCTCCCATCCCAGCCAGCGCATCGTTTTCCTAAAAATCAGACGACCTCCGTTCCCCTGTACGGCCTTGTCCCGTTTGCTACGGGCTTTTACGTGGCTTGGCCTCACACTGTGGCCGTGAAAAGTCTAGGCTGCGCGTCAGAGCGTCAGAGCGTCAGAGCGTCAGAGCGTCAGAGCGTCAGAGCGTCAGAGCGCATCGTTGAGCACTCGGCGACGGTCAAGTCTACCTCCCATGAAGGGAGTATGATCAACTGCGTTCGCGCCCTCCCATATCGGCGGAGAGGAGTACCACAGGAAACTTGCCGACCAAGCCTCCCCGTCGACGCGTCGCGCGTTCGCGACACACAGGCGGCCCCAATCAGGCGACTCGCGCAGGGCACGGCGCAAGAAGCGTAATCTCATTCGGACTTTCAGGAAGGGTACCGGCGGGGCAATGGTGGGCACACAAGGGCTCGAACCTTGGACCCGCTGATTAAGAGTCAGCTGCTCTACCAACTGAGCTATGTGCCCATAGCCCCGCTCCGGTGAGAGGGCTTCTAACAAGAGGCGGAACAGGCATCAAGAGGAAAAATGCACTATTCCGCATACGTAATCAAATCCTCTATTTCTCGGGCGAAAGCAGACGCATAAGCGTATCGAACTGATCGAGACTGCGATAATCCAGACGCAGCGAACCACCCTTGCCGTTGAACTCGATCTTCACCTTGAGACCCAGCCGCGTTGCCAGATCACGCTCCAGGCGCACGAGCTCGTTGTCTCGCGGCGGCTTGGCCTCTTCCTGCTCCGTCCTGGGCGTTTGACGGGCCAGGGCTTCCGTCTGACGCACGTTCAGACCACGGGCGATCACGATATCCGCCGCCGCGCAGGGGTCAGGATGGGCCAGAAGAGCGCGTGCATGACCGGCACTCAGCAGCCCGTCGCGCACTTTCTGGCGCACGGCCTCCGGCAGGTTCAACAGACGCAGGATATTGCCGATATGCGGGCGCGACTTGCCCACCGCCCCGGCAAGCTCTTCCTGCGTCAGAGCATAATCGGTCAGAAGCCGCTGAAGTCCCTCTGCTTCTTCGATCGCGTTCAGATCGGCGCGCTGCAAATTCTCGACAAGGGCGGCGGCCATGGCATCGGCGTCATCAAGCATCCGCACATGCACAGGGACTTCATGCAGCCCCGCGCGTTGCGAGGCGCGCCAGCGCCGCTCGCCTGCGATAATCTGATAGCGCCCCTTCTGCTCCGGATCCGGACGCACGAGGATAGGCTGCAACACCCCCCGACTGCGGATCGAATCTGCGAGTTCGTTCAGCCGCCCCTCATCCATATCGACACGGGGCTGGAACGGTCCAGGCGCCAGAAGATCGACCCCGAGCAGGGACGGATTAGGGGCAGCTTCGTGAGACGGGCCGGGGGTACGCGGCAGTTCAATGGCCTGATCCCCCAGAAGGGCGGCGAGACCACGGCCCAGGCGAGGCGCCGGTTTCTTGCTCATGATGAGATCCCTTCCTGATGGGCAATGCCTAGGCGGGCTGCCACTTCCTGCGCGAGAGCCAGATAGGCCTGCGCCCCGCTGCTGCGACGGTCATACTCGAGAACCGAGTACCCATGGCTCTGCGCCTCGGAAATCTTGATATTGCGTGGGATCAGCGTGTCGAGCACCTGCTCGCCAAAGAAATTGCGCGCATCTGCCGCAACCAGCTCGGACAGATTGTTGCGTCGGTCATACATGGTCAGGATAATCCCCGCGACATGCAGATCCGCATTGAAGGCGCGACGCACGCGATCGACCGTACGGACAATCTGGCTGATCCCCTCGAGCGCGAAGAACTCGCATTGCAGCGGGATCAATACCGCATCTGAAGCAACCAGCGCGTTCAGCGTCAGCAGACCAAGGCTGGGCGGGCAATCGATCAGGATAACGTCATACCGATCCGAGAGCGCCTCGAGCGCGTCACGGATACGGAATTCGCGCCGGTCGCTGCCAATCAGTTCGAGTTCCGCCCCGGCCAGATCGGTATTCGCCACGATGATGTCGAGATTCGCCATCCCGGTCGGGCGCGGCAGTTTCTCGGGCGGGGCCTCCTGCATCAGGGCGGCATAGCTACCGATCTGACGGGCATTGTAATCGACCCCCAGACCGGTCGACGCATTCCCCTGCGGGTCGATATCGACCAGCAGGACGCGCTGCGAGCTGGCAAGCGCTGCGGCCAGATTGATTGCTGTTGTGGTCTTGCCCACACCCCCCTTCTGGTTGGTGACGGCGAGAATACGGGCCTTCTTGCCCGTGTCGTTATTCGACACGTTTGATATCGCTTATCTCGATGATGGCGCCCCCTGAGGCGGCGCGATTGTCCAGAATTCTGTGCTGCATGTGCCAGCACCGCTCGGCTTCGGTCAACTCGTCAGGCAGATTTTTTCCCTTGAGAAACAGGGCTTTTCCCTCCGGAAGCAGAAAGGGCGTGCTCCATTCCAGCAATTGTGAAAGCGAGGCCAGAGCACGCGCGGTCACGTAGGCGGCTGGCGGCACCTCGGCCTGCTCGATGCGTTTGGGCACCACCTGCGCCCTTACGCCACAGGCGCGTGCTGCCTCGCGCAGAAAAGCACATTTGCGCTGATCGGATTCGACCATCACCATCTCGGCATCGCAGGCGATACCAATCATGAGCGCCGGAAATCCGCCGCCCGACCCGAGATCGATCACCCTTGCTCCCTGGGCGATAAAAGGAACGAGGCGCAGAGAATCCTCGATATGCCGCTCCCAGAGATGGGGCATGTCACGGGGGCTGACCAGATTAATGCGGGCGTTCCATTTCTCCAGAAGCGCTGCAAAAACCTCCAGCCGTTCTCTTGTTTCACGTGAAACCGCACTCATGCCGCAGCCCTCACATGCGCCAGCAAGGCAATCATGGCGGCAGGCGTCACACCCGGGACGCGCTGAGCTGCTGCGAAATTCTCAGGCCTTGCGAGAGACAGGCGTTCTTTCATCTCGCTGCTCAGTCCCCCAATCCGCGCGTAGTCAAGGTCGGACGGAAGGGCAATTTGTGCTTCATTGGCCAGCTGCCTGATCTCGCGCTCCTGACGCTGAAGATAACCGCCATAGCGCGCCTCTGTCTCGACATGGCGACGAATACGCAATGGCAGCGTGCCAAACCAGGGGGCCAATCTGCACGCCGCTGACTCATCGGCCTGACCAGCCAGCACATCCAGAAGCGAGCGACGTCGCCCGTCCTGCGATACCGTGATACCCTGCGCCGCCAAATCCTGAGGTGCGTGAAGTGCCTCGCGTGCCTGATCCATGGCGCGCTCGATCGCCGTCTGATCCTGATCGAGTTTTGCCGCACGCTCGGCGCCAACGCAGCCCATCGCCACACCAATCCCCGTGAGACGCAAATCGGCATTATCGGCCCGCAGGCTCAGGCGATACTCGGCGCGCGAGGTAAACATGCGATAAGGCTCGGAAACACCCTGCAAGGTCAGGTCATCCAGCATCACGCCGAGATAGGCCTGATCGCGCCCAAGCACGAGCGGCGCGCTCCCCGCTGTAAAGCGCGCGGCATTCAACCCTGCCAGCAAGCCTTGGGCGCCTGCCTCCTCATAACCGGTGGTACCGTTGATCTGACCGGCCAGATACAACCCGGCCAGCGCGTTCAGCGCCAGGCTCGGCGACAGTTCACGTGGATCGACATAGTCATATTCGACCGCATAACCCGGCGTCACGATCCGCGCTTTCTCGAGCCCCGGAATCGAGGCGATCATCATCGCCTGGATGTCGGCAGGAAGGCTCGTCGAGATGCCGTTCGGATAGACCAGATCACCGCCGGGATTACCCAGCAGACCCTCGGGCTCGAGGAAGATCTGATGCCCCTCCTTCTCGCCGAAACGCACGATCTTGTCCTCGATCGACGGGCAATAGCGCGGTCCTTTCCCGGCAATCGCGCCCCCATAAAGCGCGGAGAGCGCCAGATTGTCGCGGATGATCCGATGCGTCTCTGGCGTCGTGCTCGTGATGCGGCACGAGACCTGCTCGGTGGTGATGCGCTGCGTGAGGCGACTGAACGGCTCGGGCAGCGCATCACCCTTGTCCTCTGCCAGCGACTCCCAGTCTATGCTCTCACGCGCCAATCGGGCTGGTGTCCCCGTCTTGAGACGCCCCATACGCAGCCCGAGCGCTTCCAGACGCGCACCCAAAAGCGCTGCCGGTCGCTCACCGATACGCCCGGCCTGTTCCTGTCTGTGCCCGATATGGATCACGCCCCGCAGGAACGTCCCGCTGGTGACGACCACGGCCCCACAACGAATGACACGCCCATCGGCACATACCACGCCAGTGACGCGCTTGTCTTCAACCACGAGATCGGCCACTTCACCCGCCTCGATGGCAAGGTTCGGCGTTTCGGCCAGAAGCGCCTGAATGGCATTGCGGTAAAGATATCGGTCTGCCTGGGCCCGAGGCCCATGGACCGCCGGACCTTTCGAGCGATTCAAGAGCTTGAAGTGAATCCCGGCACGATCAGCGGCGCGCCCCATCAGTCCATCGAGTGCGTCGATTTCACGCACCAGATGTCCCTTGCCTATGCCTCCGATGGCCGGGTTGCACGACATGGCCCCGATCATTTCCGGCTTCTGGGTCAGCAGGAGTGTCCGCGCGCCAAAACGTGCCGAGGCGGCTGCCGCCTCGCTTCCCGCATGCCCCCCACCGATGACGACAACATCAAACTCGCTCACACGCGCCTCATTTTCCAATACAGAATTGTCCGAATATCACATCCAGCAAGGACTCGACATCAACTTGTCCCGTCAGGCGGCCCAGCGCCCGCATGGCCAGACGCAGCGCTTCTCCCCGCACTTCCGGCCAGGATGCCTGACGCGCCTGGTCGAGATGAAACAGGGCCTCCTCGATACCTGCGCGATGGCGCGCGCGCGTAAGCGGCGCCCCCACGCCGGAGACGAGGGTCTTGATGCGCGCGGCCAGGGCCGCCTCGAAGGCGGGCATCCCCTCGCCCGTCTTAACGCTGAGCCCCAGCGTACCCTCCGGCGCCGGGCTCACATCGGTCTTGTTGCCGATCAATAAAGCGTCCGCTCTGAGAGGGGCTTCGCCCTCTCCCGCCATGACATGCACGACGAGGTCGGCATGTTCCACGTGAAACATCGCACGCTTGATGCCTTCGGCCTCGATCTCATCCTCAGTCTCCCGCAGCCCCGCCGTATCGACCAGACGCAGGCGCACCCCGTGAAACAGCCAGTCGATGGCGATTACGTCACGCGTGGTCCCGGCGCGATGCGTGACGATCGCCGCGTCATACCCCGCGAGATGGTTCAGCAGGCTCGACTTGCCCACATTGGGCGCGCCCGCGATCACCACCGTCAGGCCTCGACGCACAATCTCACCCCGCTTGTCAGACAGATGTGCCTGCAAGGCATCGCGCAATGCATCGAGCCGACGCGTCAGGGCGTGCTCGACCTCTTCCGGCAGATCTTCATCCGGAAAATCGATCAGCGCTTCCTGATGGGCGAGCAAGGTCTTGAGCGTTTCACTCCATCCCTCATAAACGCGGCTCAACGCGCCATCCGCCTGCGCCAGCGCCTGTTGACGCTGGCTGTCACTCTCGGCCTCTACCAGATCGGCAATCGCTTCAGCCTGAAGCAGGTCGAGCCTCCCGGCCTGAACCGCTCGCCGCGTGAACTCACCTGCCTCGGCCGGTCGCGCCCCCAGCGCGGTCAGCGCCAGCGCCACACGATCGATGACGGCCGGACCCGCATGAAGATGCAACTCGAACCCATCCTCCCCGGTATAGGAGCGCGGTCCAGGCAGCCAAAGCACCATTGCATCGTCCAGATGCTCACCCTCGTGATGCAGGGCACGAAGCCCCGCATGACGCGGTTGTGGCACCCGTCCACCGCACAGGGCTGCAAGCACCTCTTGAGCGCCGGGGCCACTTGCGCGCATGATGGCGATCGCCGCCCGCCCGGCACCCGTCGCCAGAGCGAAGATTACCTCACCCTTGCGTCCCGCCCGGCTTTCCGTCGCGTCAACCATGTGAATTCCTTCTATGCCCCAGCTCTCTTTTCATTCTCCCCTCGGCCCCCTGACCCTTAGTGAAGACGAGGGCGCTATTGTTGCCCTCGACTGGGGATGGGGCCGCGATCAGGAAAAGACGCCCCTTCTTACTCGCGCCCACACGATGCTGGAACGCTATTTCGACGGCGAAGCGGAAAGTTTCGATCTGCCCCTCGCCCCTTGGGGCACCCCCTATCGCAAGGCCGTCTGGGCCGCCCTGCGCGATGTGCCCTACGGCCAGACGATCAGCTATGCCGACCTCGCTGCCAAAGCCGGAGGCTCGGCCCGCTCCATTGGGGGCGCCATGGCCCACAACCCCATCCCCATCCTGATCCCCTGCCACCGCGTTCTCGGCAAGACCCATCTGGGCGGCTATTCAGGCGAAGGCGGCCTAGACGACAAGCGCTATCTCCTGAAACTGGAAGGCGTCACGCTCTCATAAACCGGAGAGGTTCTGCGGGGGGCAGCCCCATAAAGGGAGGTTCTTGCAGCGGGGAGCCTCTGCGGGGCGCTGCCCCGCTCCCCGGAAAGGGGCGCGCCCCTTTCATCCCGGTTTAGTCGAACAGGTTTACAAAGGTCGACTGTCCTTTTGCAGGGTATGGGGCGGAGCCCCTTGAGGGAGGTTCTTGCAGTGGGGGCCTTCGCGGGGCGCTACCCCGCTCCTCGGAAAGGGGCGCGCCCCTTTCATCCCGGTTTAGTCAAACAGGTTTCCAAAGGACGACCGTCCTTTGGCGGGGTATGGGGCGGAGCCCCATGAAGACGACCTCCATCATCGAGATCGGCCCATAAAAAAACCGCCGGAAGCGTGGGCCTCCGGCGGTTTTTCATGATCCGGAAAGCGGATCAGTTGTTCATGGCGTCGAAGAAGTCCTGGTTCGTCTTGCTGTATTTCAACTTGTCGAGCAGGAAGTCCATCGCGTCCATCGTGCCCATGGGCGAGAGGATGCGACGCAGCACCCACATCTTCGAGAGCGAGGCGCGATCCACAAGGAGCTCTTCCTTACGCGTACCCGATTTGGTGATGTCGATGGCGGGGAAGGTACGCTTGTCAGCCAGCTTGCGATCGAGGATGAGTTCGGAGTTACCCGTGCCCTTGAACTCTTCGAAGATCACCTCGTCCATACGGCTGCCCGTGTCGATGAGCGCGGTGGCGATGATGGTGAGCGAACCGCCCTCCTCAATGTTACGTGCCGCGCCGAAGAAGCGCTTGGGGCGCTGCAGGGCATTGGCATCCACACCGCCGGTCAGCACCTTGCCCGACGAAGGGACAACAGTGTTGTAAGCGCGCGCCAGACGGGTGATCGAGTCGAGCAGGATCACGACGTCACGCTTGTGCTCGACCAGGCGCTTGGCCTTTTCGAGCACCATTTCAGTTACCTGCACGTGGCGGGTCGCGGGCTCATCGAAGGTGGAGGACACGACCTCGCCGCGTACCGAGCGGGCCATGTCCGTCACTTCCTCGGGGCGCTCATCGATCAGAAGAACGATCAGGAACACATCGGGATGGTTGGCGGAGATCGACGAGGCGATGCTTTGCAGCATCACGGTCTTACCGGTGCGCGGCGGGGCCACGATCAGGGCGCGCTGGCCCATGCCGATGGGGGCCACGAGATCGATCACGCGCGGTGTATAATCGCGCTGATCCTTCTTGCCCTTGCCGGTTGGCTGAGGCTCTGGTGCACCAACCTGCTCGACTTCCATACGCAGGCGACGCTCGGGATAGAGCGGCGTCAGATTGTCGAAGTTGATGCGCTGACGAACCGAGTCCGGTTCTTCAAAGTTGATCGAGTTGACCTTGAGCAGCGAGAAGTAGCGCTCGCCATCGCGCGGGGCGCGAATCTGACCCTCAACCGTGTCACCTGGGCGCAGCCCGAAACGACGCACCTGAGCGGGGGAGATATAGATATCGTCAGGGCCAGGGAGGTAATTGGCTTCAGGCGAACGAAGAAAGCCGAAGCCGTCTGGCAGGATCTCCAGAGTGCCTTCGCCGTAAATGGCCTGCTCATTATCCGCCAGGGTCTTGAGAATGGCGAACATGATGTCCTGCTTGCGCATCGACGATGCGTTTTCGATCTGCAGCTCTTCAGCATAGGCCAGCAGATCGGCAGGGGTTTTTTTCTTGAGTTCAGCAAGATGCATGAAAAGCGCCTTAGATGGGCTATAGTCTACTGCCGGGGAGACGGAAGCCGTATCCGTGACAGATGATCGGTCGCGAAAGAATGCCCCGTCAGATGGGCCGCAGAACGGGCCCGACGATGAGCGAAGACGAAAGGTCTTGAGAAAGGCCGCAGCGTACGGAAAACGTACGGCTCTTGCGTCCCAATCTAATAAGAAATAACGGTTTCTGTCAATAGTCCCGATCTATACCGCGGCAAGGCCCTCTCAACCGCGCCAGGGCTTCATCATATATTGCCCTGTAGTCGCGCCCGTTTCGGCCAAACCCGGGATCAGGAACAGCAGCGGCGATGCTGGCACATGCTCGGCATAGGCACCGGAAATCAGATTGGGCGCACACTGCCCCTCCAGATGGAGCGGCGTTGGCAGGGCAATATCGATCTGGCAGGGGACCGGCCCCGGACCCTGCGGCGCCTGGGTCAGCTTGCCGGAAAGCGGTGCAGCCTGGAGGGGGCGGTTATCGGCATCAAGCGCAATGAACTCCCCCCTTAGCGTCGCGCCTTCCAGATGATAGCCAATCAGCACGCGGGTGGGCTGCCTGCCTGCATAGCCCGGAGCCTGACGAAATCCGAGCGGGAAGGCGCTGCCCCCCTCGTAACGGAGCGGCTCCGTAGCGAGGCGATCCAGCACGGCCTGTGCCTGTTGCGTATCAGGCTGGGGCGCAGGACGCGCCAGAGCCTGGGAAGCGACACAGGTGAAGGAGAGAAGGGAGAGAGAAAGAACGAGCCGGTTCACTTTGAACGATCTCCAAACCATCCGCGGCGCCAGAAAATGAACAGAGGCAGAAGCACCGAGGCAAGCATCAGGCATAACGCATAGAAATAGCCGTAATGCCACTCGAGTTCCGGCATGATCTTGAAATTCATGCCGTAAATACCGGCAAGCAGCGTAGGCGTGATCCCGACGAAACTGACCACCGTCAGCAGCTTCATGCCATCATTCTGATCGATACTGATGAAGCCCAGCGTCGCATCGAGCAGAAATTGTACCTTCACCGTCATCTGCGCCACGTAATCATTCAGTGAGGCCACGTCACGCCCGAGAATGCGCAGACGCGCCTGAAGCGTATCACGGAACTCGAAATACCGCGCATCGCCCAGATACATGCCGATGCGATCCACCCCGAGCAGGCTCTCGCGTATCGACGATGTCAGATCACCGCTTGCCCCCAGCTCGCGCAGGGTCTGGCGAAGCACATCGACATTACGCACATGGCGCCTTGGACGCGTACTGGTGAAAACCGTGCGGGAGATGGTGGCCAGGGTATGACCGGCGCTTTCGAGAATATCCGCCAGTCGGTTCACCACGGTTTCCAGCAGATGGATGACCAGCTCCGGCACATCGGATAATGCAAAATCGACATCATTGGCCGCGAGATCGCGACTCATGGTTTCGAAGGCCGTGTAGTTTGCATAGCGCAGGGTAATGAACCAGCGCTCGGATACAACCATACCTACAGGATAGGCGGTCAGGGCATCATTGATCATCCGCACGAGCGGTGTGGACAGATAGATCACATCCCCCTTGCGGTAGTGGCGGGACGAACTCTCGATTTCCTCGAGCGCTTCACGACGCGGAAGCGAGATTCCACTCACGGCCTCGGCGAGGCGTATCTCGTCCTCCGTCGGGTCGACAAGATCCAGCCAGGCGACATCCTGAGCATCATCGGCGGCCAGAATTTCATGAACGGGGCGCCCCACCGGATGCGCAAGAAACATCGTGATTTCCTTCCCCTCGCGGGGTGCTTCTCCCCTGCGGGTCGGGAATGGACGTCATGCCGCCCCTCTGGTATCGCAGAAACCCGCTCGCCATGTCGATCCATGCCCCGGACAGGAGATGCCCCATGAGTTCTGAAGTTCCGTCCCGTCTCAACAGCCTGCGCAACGGCCCCGACCAGCGTGGTCGCTTCGGCAGCTTCGGCGGCCAGTTCGTGGCGGAAACGCTCATGCCGCTGGTGCAGGATCTGGCAGAAGCCTATCAGGCCGCCAAGGCCGACCCTGAGTTCCGGCGCGAGCTCGATTACTACTTCCGCGATTATGTGGGACGTCCCAGCCCGCTCTGGCATGCGAAGCGTCTGGGCGAGGCACTTGGGGGGGCGAAGATCTACCTCAAGCGCGAAGAGCTCAACCACACCGGTTCGCACAAGCTCAACAACGTGATGGGCCAGATTCTGCTGGCGCGCCGCATGGGCAAGACGCGCATCGTAGCGGAGACCGGGGCAGGCCAGCATGGCGTGGCGACGGCTACGGTCTGCGCCTTGTTCGGCATGAAGTGCACCATCTACATGGGTGCGGTCGATGTCGAACGGCAAAAGCCCAATGTGTTTCGCATGCATCTGCTCGGTGCTGAAGTGCATCCCGTCACGGCAGGCTCCGGCACACTCAAGGACGCCATGAACGAGGCCATGCGCGATTGGGTAGCCAATGTGCATGACACCTATTTCCTCGTGGGCACCGTCGCGGGTCCGCATCCCTATCCGGAGATGGTGCGGGACTTCCAGTCGATTATCGGCATCGAGACGCGCGAGCAGGTGATGGCGGTCGAAAATCGCCTCCCGGACGTGCTGGTGGCCGCTATCGGCGGCGGCTCCAATGCCATGGGCCTGTTCCACCCCTTTCTCGATGATGAGTCCGTGCGCATGATCGGCGTCGAGGCGGCAGGTCATGGGCTCGATAGTGGCTTTACGGCGGCCTCGATCTCCCGCGGCCGCTCGGGCGTGCTTCATGGCAACCGCACCTATCTTCTTCAGGATGAGTTCGGCCAGATTGCCGAGGCGCATTCCATCAGCGCAGGGCTCGACTATCCGGGCATCGGGCCCGAGCATTCCTGGCTGAACGATATCGGCCGCGTGGAATATGTGGGCGTGACAGACAAGGAGGCGCTCGACGCCTTTCAACTCCTGACCCGCACCGAAGGCATCATCCCCGCTCTCGAATGCGCCCATGGCCTGGCGCATGTGATGAAGATCGCGCCAGACATGGCCGCGGATCAGATCATCGTGCTCAATCTGTCGGGCCGCGGAGACAAGGATATCTTCACCGTCGCCGAGCATCTGGGAGTATCACTGTGAGTCGTATCAAGGCCCGTTTCGAAGCGCTCAAGGCCCAGTCGCGGGGTGCGCTCATTCCTTATCTGCAAGCCTTCGACCCCGACCTCGAAACCTCGCTCGCCCTGCTGAAAGGCATGCCCGCGGCGGGGGCCGATCTGATCGAAATCGGTGTCCCCTTCTCCGACCCCTCAGCCGATGGCCCCACCATCCAGCAGGCCGCCCTGCGCGGCCTGAAGGCCGGCGCCACTCTGGCTGGCGTTCTCGACATGGTACGCGCCTTTCGCAAGAACGATAACGAGACCCCCATCATTCTCATGGGCTATCTCAACCCGATCGACAGCTATGGTCCTGCCCGTTTCTGCACCGATGCTGCCGAGGCCGGTGTGGACGGGCTGATCATCGTCGACCTCCCCAAGGAGGAAAGCGACCTCCTGGCTGAGGATGCGCAGCGATGCGGGCTCGACATCATCCAGCTCGTGGCACCCAACACCCCGGATTCACGCCTTTCCCTGCTTCTCGATGACGCTTCCGGATTCATTTATTATGTGAGCATCACCGGCATTACCGGCACACGAACGGCCAGCGCCGATGAACTGGCTGCAGCCCTGCCGCGCCTGCGCGCCGTCAGCCCCTTGCCGGTCGCGATCGGTTTTGGCATTCGCACCCCGGAACAGGCAGCGCAGGCCGCCTCGGTGGGCGATGCCGCCGTCGTAGCGTCAGCTCTGATCGCTACACTGGCGACCACACTGGAGGACGGCAAGGCGACAGCCATGACCGTTCCAAAGGTTCTCGGCCAACTGGCTGAGATCGCTAACGCCGTGCAGGCACGATAAGCAGGCCTTCGAGGATCGCATGAATGAAAAAGGGCCGCCCGGAGATCACCCGGTGCGGCCCTTTTTATGGGCGTCAGAGCGTGACGCCCCGCTCTTCTCAGCGCCCGTTGCGCTTGAGCGACAGCCCGAATGAGAGAGCCGAGAGACCGCCAAAGATCAGTTCGATGGCAATGAAGGTACCGATAAGCCACAGCCCCGACCAGGGCAGGGTCACGAAGATGAAAATGCCGGTCAGCAATGCGACAACGGCGCTCAGAACCATGGTCCACCAATTGGCGACATGGCGATGTCCAGCCGCCCAGAGCCCGCGCATCACACCTGATGCCATGAGGCAACCCGCCAGAAACGCGGTCAGAAACAGAGAGCCGGTCTCAGGCTCCTGGATCAACAGAATACCCCCCAACACATAGAGAAATCCCATCAGCGCCGTGATCCAGAAACGCGATCCCGGTACGTCACGATGAGCAAAACTCTGGGCCAGATAAGCGACGCCCGAAAAGATCAGCAGCATGCCGATGACCACGATACTGGCGAGGGTCGTGACCACCGTATCAAGAAAGGCGAAGGCGCCGAGCACGATCAGCACAATCCCGATACCGATAAACCAGTTGGGCTTGAGTTGCGGATCGATGGGCGGCAGACCGGGAATATTGCCAAAACCAGACATGTTGTTGCTTTCCTCTCTTTGTCAGTCACTACGCGTCACGAGGTCCTGCGGGCGCATGGGAGGCTTGTGAACATTATGTTATCCTGCCCCCATTCCGTGAGTCTTTCGGGCTGATCAAGTGGGTTGTTTCACGTGAAACACCGAGGGGATCTGGAATTCGCGGCGCAGATCGCGACCCAGCTCACACGATGCTGCGCACAAAAATCCAGTTCTGATCAGTTCGCCCTGCCAACAGATTGTCCCGAACGATTGTCACAATTGATTCCTGACAGTATTGATCGGGTCATGAGCGCAGATCACGTCCCAAACCGGCGCGCCGGATTTCTGTCCCGACGAGGCACAACCCCCTCATCGAGGCCTGAGATGCGTGCTCATACCAAACAGGTCCTTCCTTCCTTGCACGAAACGGCAAAACCCGGTTTCTGGGGTCGCAAGGTCGAATTCCTCAACGCTGCAACGCGTCTGGTTGGCGTCATCATCTGGGTGCCGCTCTCGGTTGGTTTTGAAGCCCTGCTCCTCCCTATTCCGGGCGTCCTCAAGATCCGCTGGACCAGGGTCATCTGGGGTGTGCTCTGCAGATTACTGGATCTCGACATCAAGGTAATCGGTCACCCCGTCGGCACTGTCGGCGGGCAAAAAGGTCGCGACCGTGGGGAGCGCCCGGTGATCTATGTCGCCAATCACTCGTCGTGGCTCGATATTCCCGTTCTAGGCACCAAGATCTACTCGGTTTTCGTCGCCAAGGGCGATATCGAGCGGTGGCCCATCATGGGACTCGTTTCCAAGATCGGGCGCACGATTTTTGTCAGCCGCAATCGCAGCACCACCGGGCGCGAGCGCGACCAGATGATCACACGGCTCGCAACCGGCGATAACCTCATTCTCTTTCCCGAAGGGACGTCATCGGACGGGTCACGCGTGCTCCCCTTCATGTCCACCTTCTTCGCCATAGCCAAATTGCCGCGCCTGCCCAAAAACGCGCCACCTATCGACATGCCGAGCTACCCTCCCGGACTGACGCCCCTCATTCAACCGATCTCGCTCGTGTATGATCGGCTTGAAGGCCTGCCTGTAAACCGCACAAGGCGCGCCATATTCGCCTGGTACGGGGACATGGATCTGGGGCCGCATGTCTGGCAGTTTCTGAAGAAGCGCAGCAAGCGTGCGACCATTCTGCTCCATGCGCCACTCGCCCCCGAGGACTTTCCCAGTCGCAAGGCTCTGGCCAATGCCGCCTGGACTGCTGTTGCCCATGGCGCAGCGGCTCTGCGCCAGAATGACGAGTCGGTAGAGGGCTGGCACCCTCTGCGACACAGAGACAAGGCCGCTGCAGCCAATCAGAAATCGATTTCTGTCGTGGCGTGATAAGTCCGGGGGAGTCCGGCAACGGCCGAATTCGTGGCCCCCGCTCCGCCATCGGACGAACTCGGATAGACAGATGCCCAATATCGGGCATCCGTGACATTGCTCACGCCAAAGCGCAGAACCATCGGAACACGGTAAAGATGAAAGCCGTAGCGTGCACCCAGATCAAGCGTCGTGAAGGCTGCCGCAAACTGGCGATTCTCATTGTCGGCAGCCCGCCTGCCGACATGGTGCACACTGGCATTGACCGCCCCGCCCCGCATCCAGTCCGGATGATAATCAAGCAGCAGACTGACCTGCACGGGTGCCACCCCGACCACCTGCTTATGCGATGTCAGCGCAGATCCTGTCTCCCCCACCTGGGCATCCAGCCAGGTTATCCCACCAATCATACTCACAGATTTCAGAACCCGACCGGCAATCTGGCCCTCAACCCCATAATTGCGCTGCTGCCCCGCCTCACGATACAGCGCGCTCGACGGATCAGTGAACGCATAGCCACGCGTCATACGAAAACCCGCTGCGCTGAGCATTAGGCCGGGAACCGGCCGGTACTTGGCTCCGAGTTCATATTCCTCTGAACGCAGCGGTGCGAGCACCTCATTGGCATTGGCGCTTGAGGCAGGCGCCACAGGCCCGACCTGTACGGAACGCCCCCAGGTCCCGTAGAAACTCGTCCGGTCGTCGAGCTTGTAGATCAGGCTCACCATTGGGGTAAAAACCGCCGAAGCGTCATAGGCAGCCGTTCTCACCCCTGCCTTGTTCGCACTCGTCGTATCAAGCCAGCTCCAGGCCAACGTTCCCATGACCGAGACCTGCTTCGTCAGCGCAATCGTATCGCCTGCCATCAAGGATTGCGTCTGAAGGAATGCCGATTGATACCGCCCGGAGAAATAGGGCTGACTCCCCCTGAACACGAGCGGCGCCCCGACCCGGGCCGTGCCCAGAACCTGGCTCGCCCCTTGCGTGGGATTATAATTACCCATGCTGTACCCGTTCGAGCCCAGCACCACCTGATGCGCGAACGGACCCGTCCTGAACGCCCCATTAAGATAGGCCGTGTTCGACCATGCCTTGAAATCATTCGCGGTCGCGGCCGCCGCAATCGTGCTGCGATAATGGCCAAGCGAGTCCGTCAGTTGATTGGTCACCCCAAATACATTGCGCCAGGCATCCTGATACAGGCCGCCCAAACTCAGTGACCAGTCAGCGTTGAATTGGTGAATGACCTTCGCAAGCACCGTATTGGTCGCCGCGTTATAACCGGCAAAATCCTGACCATAGCCGCGCTTTGAGAGATCGGGCGCCGATGGCAACGCAATGCCGGTGGCATAGGAGAACCCTCCCGCATAACCGCGCTGGGCATAGCTGTACTGACTGGCATCCACCTGTATGCGGGTCTTCTCGTCAAGCCTGAGATCAAAGGCCCCGGCAATCAATCCGCGTCGCAAATGGGTCCCGGGCGCATAGGTCGCGCCGGACTGGTTGAGCATCGTCACCCGGTAGCCGAACCATTTGCCGCGTCCAGCCCGACCGGAAGCATCGAGCGATTCAAGCGGCGCTCCGGTCGAGTCCACCCCGAAAACCAGATGCTCGCGCCTCTGATCGGTTGGACGGCTGAGCGTATAGTCGAAAGTCCCCGCCGGGTTTTGCGGCCCGTAAAGCGCGCCGGAAAGCCCGTTGAGCACCTGAAGAGAGTCGAACATCTCCGCCGCATAAGGGGTCGTGATCACCATGTTCAGCCCGTCCATGCGCGAATTCGCGATGACATCGGCTTCAAAGCCGCGCGACTGCGGGCGGCTGGTATTGGGGTCGCCCCGCATTTCGAGCTGTACCGAGGGCAGATACTGGGCAAGGTCATTCGCGTTGCGCGATTGCTGGTTCACGATCACGTCGTGCGGCACTGCCATGACCGAAAACGGCGTTTCGAGCAATGAGCGTGTCCCGAGCGGGCCGAGCGCCGCATCGTGCCTGCCGTACTCTGCAGCCATTCCTGCCGCCTGTCGTCCCTTGACCCGAACCTCTTCCACCTGGCGCGCAGCGGGTTGCCCAGGCAAGGGAGCCCCCCATGACCGGACCGGGAAGAAAAGCAGCGCGGATACGACGAGGCTGTAACGCCGGGAGCGATCATGAGAGCGACAGGTCATGCTTCGTTTCCACAGCAAAACGGGCGAGATGTCACCCCCCTGTAGCCTGCGCCCAGTCGCGTCAGGCTTGAGCCGTCCCCTTATAGAGATCGCAGGAACATGAGCCATCGAGAGAATGCATGGCAGTCGCGATATGGTTTCGAGCGCCCCCCTTTTCAGGAGGGGGAACATAGGGCAGCCTGACAAGGTCTGTCTCTCATGCCACGGAGACGGAACAACCGGACATTGTGGCCCGGCTGACACCCAAGAAGGACAAGAACGCTCCCATGGTTTCGAGGACAACGCGCATGACCCGTCGTTTGCTGCGCCCCGCATTGACTGCCCTTCTTCTGACGGCGCCAGCATTCACCCTTTCCGCCCACCCGGCCTCAGCCCAGGCGGTAATCACCGGCAATCAGAGCATGACGGCGACCGTAGAAAGCGTCGATCCCGAAGCCCGCTCGGTTCTGCTCCGCGACAAGAAGGGCAGCCTGCTCACGATTACCATCCCCAAAGGCGCGAAGGATCTGCCGCATCTCGACGCCGGCGATCGTATCTCGATGCGATTCTTCCAGACCATGGCCGCCGATATCGCCAAGCCCGACTCCCCCCTGCCCGAGTCGACCGTCTCCTCGGCCAAAGGCTATGCGAAGCGCCACCCCCATGGCACGCTGATCTCGTTCCAGCGCCAGCGGGTCCGCGTCATCGCCGTCGATGCCGCCGCTCACAAGGTGACGTTCGTGGACCATTCGGACATCACGCGCACCGTGACGATCACGCAGAAAGCCCTGTTCCCCCTGCTCAGCACGCTGAAAATGGGTGACGAGGTCGATGTAACCACGATGGATGCCGTCTCGTTCTCAGTTCTGAACCGTACCGTCAATGGTGCCGTATCGGTAACAGAAGGCCAGGGCACGCAACCCGCGAGTCACTGAGGGCAGAACGCAGGGCTCTGCCCTGCCCCTATGGGGCTCCGATCCCCGGTTCCTCCAAACAAGTGTCCAGAGGACGACTGTCCTCTGGCGGGGTGCGGGGCAGAGCCCCGCGCATGGCCGTTCTTACAGGGCGCTGCCCTGCACCCGCGAAGGGACAGGCCCCTTCGATCCCCGCTTACCTCAATCAGGTTCTCAAGGGACGACTGTCCTCTGGCGAGGTACGGGGCAAAGCCCCGCAAACCTGCCTGCTATTTTGTCTTGGCAGCAGGCTGCCAGAGCGTATCCGGCGGAGGGAGATGAGGCGAGTTGTCGATCACCCCGTATCCATCGGCCGCATACCCATGATGAGCCACCTTGCGAGGGCCACACCCGGTCAGCGCAACACTCAGCGCGAGAGCGGCGAGAACCGCGAATTTCATGCTCCCGGCTCCAGACGCAGACTATCCGCCACGGCGCGGGCAAGACGGGTATAGGCCTGCGCGGCTTCGCTCTCCGGGGCGGACAGAATGATGGGCGTCCCGGCATCGGCACTCATGCGAATATCGGCCAGAAGCGGGATCTCACCCAGGAAGGGCACATTGGCCTTTTCGGCCTCGGCGCGCGCGCCACCGTGACCGAAAAGTTCGGTTCGGTGGTTACAATTGGGGCAGCAGAAATAGGACATGTTCTCGACCACGCCCAGAAGCGGCACGTTCATGCGTTCGAACATGGTGAGACCACGTCGTGCATCCAGCAGAGCAATGTCCTGAGGGGTGGAGACGATCACCGCGCCGCGCAGGCTGAGTTTCTGGGCGATAGTCAACTGGGCGTCCCCCGTGCCCGGGGGCATGTCGATCACGAGCACATCCAAAGCGGGCCAGGCCACATCGGCCAGAAACTGGCCGATCGCGCCCATCACCATGGGGCCACGCCAGATCATGGCCTGCTGCTCATCCACGAGAAAGCCAATGGACATGGCATGCATGCCCCAGGCCTCTACGGGGATGATCTTGCCGTTCTCGAGCGCGGGTTTGGCGGAATGGCCGAGCATGCGCGGGAGGGAAGGACCATAGATATCGGCATCGAGCATGCCGGTGCGCAGGCCGAGCTTGGCCAAACCGGCCGCGAGATTCACGGCCGTGGTCGACTTCCCCACACCGCCCTTGCCCGAGGCCACGGCGATGATGGCGCGCACCTGAGGAAGCGCCTTGCCATCGGGGCGTGTCGGCTGTGGATGGCCGGGGCTGTTGGCGGGCTGCTCCAGATGGAAGGGGCGATGGCCCTGGGGCTGGGGTGCAGCCTTGCCGGGAGCGCGATGGGCTGTAAGGATGATCGTCGCGCGTGAAATGCCTGGCAGGCTGGCAAGCGCGGCCTCGGCGCGGGGGCGAAGCGGCTCGATGCGTGCCGCGTCCTCACGGGAGGTCGCAAGGGACACATGAGCGTGACCATCACGCACGGCAACACCCTCAAGCGAAGCAAAGCTCAGGACGTTCGAGGTGCCTGCCTCGTCCTTGACCAGCCGCAGGGTCTCGAGAATCCTGCGCTGGTCTTCTTCATTGGCGGGTTTTTCAAAATCGGTCATGGTTGTCCTCTGGCGGCGGAGCCGGTCCTGGTTTCTGTCGTTTAACATGGCGGGAAGTGGATCGCGCAAGCGTCTGCGCGTATGAGCAGGGCGATGCCGGGGCGCTGAACCCGGCCCATCTGGGCAGGAAAGCAGGACAGGAATGAGCGAGGCCGGAACCGACGCCGCCCCCAAACGCAAGAAACGCGACCATCGTATCGACGCCCTGCGCGGAATCGCGCTGTTGATGATGCTGGCCGATCATGCCCCGCAGGATGTGCTCAACCGCTTCACCCTGCGCAATTTCGGCTTCGCCGATGCAGCAGAAATCTTCGTGCTGCTCGCCGGTTATGCCTCCTGGCTGGCCTATGGACGGCTCATTCTGCGCGGACCCCCTACTGGGGGCTGGGCCATGGGAGTGGAGCGTATCGTCCGACGATGCTGGCGCCTCTATCTGTTCCAGATGGTCATGCTGCTGGTATCGGTCCTGACCATTCGCCAATGGCGCCATTACTCGCCGGTGCCGGTCGATTTTCTCGAGCCGGAACTGGCCCATGGCCATGAGTGGATCTGGCGCGTCCTGAGCCTTCAGGCATTACCCAACAACCTCAATATCCTGCCGCTCTATATCGTCCTGCTTCTCGCTTTTCCCGTTCTGGTCTTTTTATGGAAGCTGTCGCCCTGGCTGCTGGCGGGGGCCAGCCTTGCGCTCTGGGGACTGGTCAACAGCGATCCCACGCTGAACCTGCCCAACTGGCTCGACCCGGATGGCTGGTACTTCAACCCGTTCGCCTGGCAGTTCATCTTCACCCTCGGCATGCTCGCCGCCATCATGGCAGGCAAACGCGAGGGCAATCTGCCGGGACCGCTCTGGGCGCGTGTCGTCGCCGGGGCGTATCTGGTTTTCGGTGCCTTGCAGTGCTTTCCCTATGAAAGCTGGGATTTGCCCAGTCTGCGGCCTCTGGGGGACATGCCCCCGGCAGACAAATCCGATCTGGCCATCTGGCGCTGGACCGATGCTCTGGCAATTCTGCTTCTGGTCCAGTCCTCGGTCACTGCCACACGGCTGTCCGAAACGCGGGTCGGGCAGGCGCTTGCCCTGCTCGGACGCCACTCGCTCGAGGTGTTCAGCTTCGGCACGATCCTCGACCTGTTCGCCCGTCTGGTCATGAACAGTTTCGGCGATGGCTGGATCATCCAGATCCTGGTCAATGTCCTGGGCTTTGCCGGGGTATATGGCGTGGCCGTGTGGCTCGACCGCCATCGCCGTCAAGCCGCGCTGATGGCAGGCGAGACGCGCAAGGAAGCCCGCGAAGAAGCAAAGAAAGATCGTAGCGCGGAGATAGGTGACGCAAACCCCTGATTTGCGTTAGCGTAAGCACATGAAACATCGCCTCGTTCTCGCCGCCCTGATGGGCGGCTGGGTATCCGCCACCGCCTCCGCTTTTGCCCAGCCTGCCCCGACGGCACCGGGCCCCGCCCCGGCTGTGCCGGCCACTGGGGTTGTGACGAGCGCGCGCAGCGTCCATGCCGCACCGGACTCACTGGCGGATCTTGCTGCCAGCCTGCTGCCAGCCGTGGTGAACATCTCGATCTCTGCCACGCTGAAGCCAGGTGAGGACGAGGATGATGATGACGGCCCGGATGCAAGCCCCGATGACGGACCGCAAGTGCCGCAATTCCCCCCCGGCTCGCCCATGGAAAAGTTCTTCCATGACTACATGAATCGCCAGCCCTCTTCCTCGGAGCCCCCGCGCAAGATGCAGGCTCTGGGTTCGGGATTCATCATCTCACCCGACGGGTACATCGTCACGAACAACCACGTCATCAAGGATGCCGACAAGGTGTCGGTCACGCTGCAGGATGGCACGGTGCTGCCCGCAAAGATCGTAGGGCGTGACAGCCGGACCGATCTGGCCGTCATCAAGATCGAAAGCAAATCGGCCTTCCCGACAGTACCGTTCGGCGACAGCGACAAGGCGCGCGTGGGCGATCGCGTACTGGCCATCGGCAATCCGTTCGGCCTGTCGGGCACGGTCACGAGCGGTATTGTTTCGTCGCGCGGCCGTGATATCAATCACGGCCTGTATGACGACTATATCCAGACCGATGCCTCCATCAATCGGGGTAATTCCGGCGGCCCGCTCTTCAATCTCGATGGACAGGTCATTGGCATCAACACCGCCATCTACAGTTCGAGTGGCGGCTCCATCGGCATTGGCTTCGCCATACCGGCCAATGATGCGCGCGGTGTGATCGATCAGTTGCGTCGCGACGGCCATGTGTCGCGGGGCTGGATTGGCGTGCGCGTCCAGAACGTGACCCATGAGATCGCCGACAGCATCGGGCTCAAGCCCGAAAAAGGCGCAATGATCGCCGGGATCGACCCCAAGGGCCCCGCCGCCAGCGCCAAGCTTCAGACGGGCGATGTCATCGTCGCGCTCGATGGCAAGCCGATTGATGGTCACGCACTTCCACGCCTGGTCGCTGAAATCACACCGGGCACGAAGACGGTGTTCGGGATCTGGCGCAAGGGCAAGACGCTCGATGTCACGCTGGTGGTCAAGCCCTCACCCGAGGCGCCGGACATGCCCCCGACCGATGCCAAGCCGAAAGGCCCCAGCAAGCTGGCCCTGGCCGATCTGGGGGTGACCTTCTCGGCCATTGATGACGACACGCGCAGCAAATACAGTCTTTCTGACTCGCAGCGTGGCGTGGTGGTGACCGATGTGACCCGTGACGGCCCGGCCGATACGCGTGGGCTGCAGCCTGGCGATGTCGTGACTGAGGTTCAGCAGGTGGGCGTCAATTCCCCCGATGCACTGTCCAAGGAGCTGGCGCGCGCCCGTCAGCAGAAGAAACATACCGTTCTCCTGCTCGTTCAGGGTCAAGACGGGCTGCGCTGGGTGCCGCTGCCACTATCAGGGGAGTAAGCCATGCCGTTCGCCTCACTGTTTCGAGCGCGGGCCGATGGTGAGGCGCCCTGGCGGCAAATGGTCCGCACCCTCATTGCCGTGGCCCTGTGCTGGATCATCGGTGAGGCAACGGGTCTCGATGAAACGATCTGGGCGCTCATCACGGCCCTGATCGTCACCCAGTCGAGCATCGATCAGACATTCGCAACAGCACGGGATCAGATCATCGGCACGCTTGTCGGTGCCGTGGTGGGGACGCTGGCCATTACCGCGCGTCTGGTACTCGGATTTTACTGGCCTATTTTCTGCATCGCGCTTCTGCCACTTGCCTATATGGCCGCCGTACGTCCCTCGCTCCGCTTTGCCGGGGTGACGCTGATGATCGTCTATCTGTTGCCCTCGCATGGCAGCAATCCGTACTGGCCCCTTACCGAGAGACTGACCGCCATTTTCCTGGGCGTGATCGTCTCTCTGGTCGTCTCCTTCGTGGTGCTGCATGCCAGCGCCAGACGCCGCGGTTTTCTCACTGCCGGACGCATGTTCCGTGAAATGGACGAGCTGCTCCAGGCGGCTCTGGGGCGGCAGGAAATGTGGAGCGAGCTCGAAGCGCGCAATGATCATTGCGCGCGCAATCTGCTCGTGATCAATGAATGCGTGGCGGAAGCCTATCGGGAAAACTGGGGCCTTCTCGAAAAGCGCCACCCGATCCTGACCGTGCTGCCCGCCCTGATGCGCCGCATGCTGAGCGACACCATGCTCGTGGCGCGCGCCATCAATGCGGGCAAGGACCGGGGTGGGTTCTCGGGTGTGTCGGGTCTGCATACAGGGCTAAGCCATGCCTATCGCTCACTGGCGCGACGCTGCGAAATTCATGCCGCGGGCAAGGCACATGACAAGCCCTATCGCCCGGGCCGCGAGGACGTGCTGAGCGCCCTGCCCACTCTGGGACAGGACGCGCTGCCTGAAATGCACTTTGTCATCGCGCTTCTGAGGCAGGATTTGCGCCGCGCTACGGATGTCCTGATGAGCACACCCGAGAGCCGCGCCAAGGATCTGCGTGATATGATCGGGAAATAGCGACAACACGCGCCAAGGATGAACTTGTGATCGTTCCGGCACGTTGCACCGCATGAAATACGCCTATGATGGGCGCGTGGTGGTTTTTGACGCGGGGCATCCAATCTGGTTTTTCTGTCCTGCCAGCCAACGGCGCCTAGTACGTTAAGAAGAGGGATTTAAGCTTATGATCACCCGTGAGACCCTGCAGCACCTGCCAGAAGGCGTGGCCGCTCCGTCTTATGATCTCAAGGATATCAAGCCTGGAATCCTGCATTTCGGCGTCGGCAATTTCTTCCGCGCCCATGAAGCCTATTACATCAACAAGGTTCTCGGTCTGGTCGGCCAGCATCACTGGGGCATCGTCGGCGTTGGCCTGACCTCGGGTGAACGCTCGAAGCAGAAAGCCGACGACTTCAAGCGTCAAGACTGCCTTTTCTCCCTGACCGAAACAGCCCCTTCAGGCGAGAGCAAGCGCAGCGTGATCGGAGCTCTGCGCGACTATCTGCTGGCGCCGGAGAAGCCCGAAGCCGTGCTGAACTATCTGTCCGACCCGGCCATCAAGATTGTCTCGATGACGATCACCGAGGGCGGCTATAATATCGACGAGCATTCAGGCGAATTCGACGTCGAAAACGATGCTATCCAGCGCGATCTGGCCAACCCGGAATCTCCCAGCACCATCTTCGGCTACGTGGTGGAAGGGCTGCGCCGTCGCCGCGATGCCGGCAATCGCGCGTTCACCATCATGTCCTGCGACAATCTGCGCCATAACGGAAACGTCGCGCGCAAGGCTTTCCTCGGCTACGCGCATGCGCGTGATCCCGAGCTTGCAAGCTGGATCGAGGCCAATGCGACCTTCCCGAATGCCATGGTTGATCGCATCACCCCGACCGTCTCTTCCGCCATTGCGGAACGCCTGAACCGCGAGAGCGGGCTGGACGATCTGCTGCCGCTCGTCGCCGAGGATTTCACCCAGTGGGTGGTTGAGGATGAGTTCGCCGATGGTCGCCCCGCTCTGGAAAAAGTGGGCGTTCAGATGGTCGAGGATGTGACCGATTACGAGTTCATGAAGATCCGCATGCTCAATGCATCGCATATCTTCCTGGCCTTCTCGGGTCTGCTACTCGGCTATGATCATATCGATGAATCGATCAATGATCCCGAGCTGCGCAAGCTGGTGGAATCCTATCTCGATACCGATGTGATCCCGACGCTCAAGGCCGCTCCGGGTGAAGATCTCGAGAAGTACAAGGAGTCGGTGATTTCACGCTTCTCCAATCCGGCCATGGCAGATCAGAACCTGCGTATCGGCAGCGATGGCGCCTCCAAGGTGCAGGTCTTCTGGACAGCCACGATCCAGAACCTGATCAAGGCAAAGCTGCCGCTGGATCGCGTCGCCTATGGTCTGGCAGCCTATCTTGAGATGCTGCGCGGCAAGAACGAGCAGGGCGGTACCTTCGACCCGATCGAGCCGACCTTCACTGACGAAACCTGGGCTCTGGCCAGAAACGAGGATTTTGCGGAGGCGCTCAAGCTTCCGGCCTTCGATGGCTGGCGCAAACTGAACCATGAGGCTCTTGACAAAAAAGTGAACGAACTTCGGGTAATCATCCGGGAAAAAGGGGTGAAAGCCGCCCTCCCCAACTGAAAAGGATGCGCGAAAGCCGCACTCATGACAGATTTCTAAGGCAGGCGAGTTTTCCTGTGTCCCAAAGTAACTTATGGGCGTTAGGAAAATCAGACATCGCCCGGCATTTAGCCGGGTCTGCTGGAGATAGTCATAGTGCTGCGTCGCGACCTCGTTAAATTCGGTGCTGGCCTCTCTGTACTGGGGGCCAGCAAAATAGCCCGGGCAGCCCCAGCGGCCGCGCCCAAACCCACGCCGTTCGACAACAATACCGTGCGCCAGATTGCACAGAACCTGTCGAAATCCGCCTATAAGGCGCCGCAGCTAACTCTCCCCAGCGCGATCGATAACATGAATTTCGATCAGTTCCGCGGCATTGCCTACAAGGAAGATCGGGCGCTCTGGCACGGCCAGAATCTCGCCTTCGATGTCGAGTTCTTTCCTCGCGGCTTCCTGTATCGCCCACGGATCAACATGAACGAGGTCATTGATGGGCAATCAAGCCCAATCGTGTACGACCCCGACATGTTCACCTATCCTGACCCGATGCTGCGTGTGACCGACGATCTCGGTTTCTCGGGCCTGCGCCTGCGCAATGCCATCAACACACCCAATGTGATGGAAGAATGCGCCGTATTCCTTGGTGCCTCCTATTTCCGTGCCGTGGCAAAGGGCCAGAATTACGGCTTGTCCGCCCGCGGCTTCGCCAACGGGACGGGCGACCCGAAAGGGGAAGAGTTCGCCCTGTTTCGCGAGTTCTGGCTTGAAAAACCCAAGCCCGGCGTCGACTCCGTGGTTATTCATGCCCTGATGGACAGCCCTTCGGTCGTGGGCGCTTTCCGCTTCACCATCCGCCCGGGTGCCACCACGGTATTTGACGTGCAGTCGAGCTTCTATCCGCGTACTGACATCACCGAAGGCGGCGTGGCGGCTCTCACCGGCATGTTCTATTTCGACGCCAACAACCGCAACCACGTCGATGACTGGCGCCCCGGCGCACATGACAGCGAGGCGCTCCAGATGTGGACCGGTACAGGCGCCCAGCTCTATCGCCCGCTGAACAACCCGGTCGATCTCCAGTTTTCGGCCTTCCAGGACGCCAGCCCCCACGGTTTCGGCCTGATGCAGCGCCGTCGTGCCTTCCATGATTTCGAGGATCTGGCGCTGAACTACGAAAAGCGTCCCTCGCTCTGGATCGAGCCTATCGGAGACTGGGGTGAGGGCGCTGTCGATCTCGTCGAGATCCCGACCCCGAACGAAGTGAACGATAACATCGTCTCGTTCTGGCGCCCCAAGCAGACCATGCAGGCCGGGCATGAATATGCCTACACCTACCGCATGTACTGGGGTTGGGACACGCCCTGGCCGACCGATCTGGCACGTATCGGTGCAACCCGCGTAGGCGGCGTAACGGACCACGCCGATGGCCGCATGTTCGTGATCGATTTCACGGGCAAGCCTTTCGAGAATCTTCCGCCCAATGCGGCCTTCCACCTCGTGCCCCAGGCCTCCACGGGTACGATCAAGAATGTGGTGGTTGAGCCCAATCCCAATATCAAGGGCTGGCGCACCACGTTCGAATTCTATCCGGGCAGCGCCAAGCTGGCCGAGCTGACCTGTCAGCTCGCCACTGACCAGGGCCCGATTTCCGAAAAATGGATGTATCGTTGGACGCCGTGAGCAGCCTTCCCCGCAAATTCGCCCCCTTCGACGTCCTTCCGGCTGAATCGCCCCTCGCGATGCCGACGCAGAACCTGCGTCAGCGTCCCGAGACTTTCGGGCGTGAACGCCATCCCCCGACCACGCCAGCCTTCCTGTGGCTGCGCCGCCTCTTCGTTATCGGTGGCGCGGTACTGCTGACGGGATGGGGCGCCTTCGAGATGAACCGCGTGCTCAACTCGATGGGCGTCTCGACACTCGGCATCATCGTGCTCGCGCTCTTCGTCATTTTGGGCGCCTGGATCTCGCTGTCTTTCACTTCGTCGCTGGCAGGGTTCGTTTCCGTGCTGCGCCATGGTGGTTTGGGCCTCGGTATTTCACGCGATACCCCCCTCCCCGCGCTCATGAGCCGCACCGCCGTGCTCATGCCCACCTATAACGAGGACCCTGACCGTGTCCTCGTCGGGCTGCGCGCCATTCATGACTCCCTTGTGGCGACAGGACGTATCGACGCATTCGACTTCTTCATGCTGTCCGACACGACCGATCCGGATGTCTGGATTCGCGAAGAGCGCGCCTATCTCGCTTTCGTCGAGGCCGTGAACGGGCAGGGACGTATTTTCTACCGTCGTCGCCCCAAGAACATCGATCGCAAATCCGGCAATCTGGAAGAATGGGTCAAGCGCTTCGGTGGCGCCTATCAGCAGATGCTGACCCTCGACGCCGACTCCGTGATGGATGGCGGGCTGATCGTGCGCACGGTCTCGGCCATGGAGCGCCACGAAAAGGTGGCGCTCATCCAGACCCTGCCCGTCATCATCGGCGGCAAGACGCTTTTTGCCCGCATGCAGCAATTTGCCGGTCGTGTTTACGGGCCGCTCATCGCCCATGGCATCGCCTGGTGGCACGGCTCTGAGGGCAATTACTGGGGCCATAACGCCGTCATTCGCACGCGCGCTTTTGCAGAACAGGCCGGGCTGCCCCATCTGCCGGGGCGCAAGCCCTTCGGCGGCGGCATTCTGAGCCACGATTTCGTCGAGGCCGCCCTCATGCGTCGCGGCGGCTGGGCCATCCACATGATTCCGGGCCTGTTCGGCTCCTATGAGGAAAGCCCGCCCTCGCTCACAGACGTCGCCATTCGCGACCGTCGCTGGTGCCAGGGTAATCTGCAACACGGCAAGATCGTGCTGTCGCGCGGGCTGCACTGGGTCAGCCGCATGCATATGATGGTCGGGATCGGCGCCTATATCACCTCGCCGCTCTGGCTTCTGTTCCTGCTGTTCGGCATCCTGATCTCGCTGCAGGCCCATTTCGACCGGCCCGAATATTTCGGCGATACCAAGACGCTGTATCCGCACTGGCCCCAGGTCGACCCGGTACAGGCTAAATACGTGTTCATCGGCACCATGGCCGTGCTTCTCGCTCCCAAGGGCCTTGCGCTTGTCGCCACGCTGTTTGACCGCGCGATGCTGCGCAGCTGTGGCGGGTTTCTGCGCCTGGTTGCCTCGATCGCGCTTGAGACCCTCATTGGCGGCCTGATTGCGCCCATTGCCATGCTGATCCACACATCAGGCGTCATCTCGATCCTTCGGGGTCGCGATTCCGGCTGGAACGCCCAGAATCGCGATGACGGACGCGTCTCTCTCAAGGAGGTCGCGCATGGTTACTGGATCTATACGGCGTTCGGTCTGGTCATGGCCGCAGCGGCCTGGTCGGTATCGTTCTCCCTGTTCCTCTGGATGACGCCCGTCCTCATCGGTCTCGCCCTGGCCATCCCGCTTGCCGCCATGACAGCCAGCAGGGATGTCGGGCTCTGGCTGAAAAGCTGGGGGCTCCTGCTCATTCCCGAAGAGACGAATCTGCCCCCCATCCTGCAACTGGCCACAGAAAACGATCTGCGCCGTACGCAGGCTGAAGCCATGCCCAATCGCCCACCGGCCGAAGCCTTTGCCGCCCTGCGCAGCAACCCCGATCTTGCTGCCGAGCACAGACGTGCCCTGCCTGCACCGCGCCAAACCGGCGGCGCCATCGACGCCAACCTGCTCGTGGGTCTTCTCAAACTTCGTGAGTCATCATCAGTCGCCGAAGCGCTGGGCGCGCTGACGCGTCAGGAGAAGGCCGCTGTCCTGTGCAGCGCCGAAGGACTCGATCTCGTTCTGGGGCTGCCTTTTTAAAGCGCGCTCAGTCTCGGCTTCGCCAATGGGGGCGCCCCGATGGCTCCAGCTTGGCATCAGCAGGGTTTCCGGAGATCAACGGTGCTCTGGGGAGACAGGGCTCCATATGTCCCTCCCTTGCACTGCGCTCTGTCGCATCAAAAAAGGCTGGCTCCCTGGAGCCAGCCTTTTTCATTTGCCGATGGAAAGCAGTCTTATTTGAAATCCTGACCACGCTGGCCGATCTGGGCACAAAGCTGAGTGCGATGGCTGAGATCGAGGGTCGAGACATCGAAGGGCACATTCGTGCTGGTCTGAAGCAGCCCCTGGCCGCCGAGCGAATAATACTGATCGCCCTTCACGTCAGGGCGCTTGGCAAGCTTGCGGCCAACAACGCGCAAGGTAGTGCCATGCACGAGGTGATTATGGACGCAGTAGCTGGCAAGGCCCGCCAGATTACCAGCCTTGGCTGAATCGAGCGAGGGAAGCCCGTAAGTATCGAGCACGCCAGGCGTCTTTGCCGTGGCGACCGTATTGCTTACGGCGGGACCGCCGACAGCCTGCATGACGCCAGATGTGGCCGCAGGAGCGCCATCACGCTGCACCGGTACAGAGCCGGCTGGCATGACGGTGGACATGGTGCCAGGCGGCACGGACGGCACCGGGGCCTGCTGGGCGTGGGCGGTTGCGCCAGCATAGGCCAAGCTGCAAAGGGCCGTCAGGCCGAGACAGAGACGTGACACCATAAGATCAATCCTTTTTTCTGCTCTTCTTCAGGCCAAATGCCTCTGGCAGGGCCTGTTAAAACGCGCTCTCCCACTCGACGGAGCGGGGTGAAGGACGTGTCCTTTCGTAACATGTGAGCACGGCGCTGGTTTATTGCCGTATCGAAACTTCGCAGAAACAGGATGTTAGGGCGTTGAGGCCTAGCCTGTTCTGCCGCACTCTCTGTGCTGTGTTGTCTTCCCTTCAAGAGGCCCTGCCATGATCCCTCCCTCGCCACGGCGTGTCCCCCATACGATCACGCAGCTCGAGCGCGTCCGGCACGACGATTATGCCTGGATGAAGGACGAGAACTGGCAAAAGGTGCTGCGCGACCCAAGCCTGCTGCGCACCGATATTGCCGAGGCCCTGCGTGAGGAAAACACCTACACGGAGGAATGCCTGGGGAGCATGGCGCGCGAGCGCGAGATTCTGCTCAAGGAGATGATCGGGCGCATTCCACCTGCCGAGGATTCCGTGCCATGGCCCGATGGCACATGGCTGTATTTCTCGCGCTTCGCCAAGGATGCCCAGCATCCGGTCTATCTGCGTCGTCCCCGCCTGGGCGGAGACGAGCAGATCCTGCTCGATGTCGATGCCCTGGCGAAGTCTCATGCCTATTTCGCCCTGGCAGGGACACGTCATTCCGATGATCACCGCGTCTTCGTCTACGCCGCCGATACACAGGGATCGGAAGTCTATCGGCTGCACAGCCTCGATCTTGAAACCGGGGCGGCCTTTGCCCCTGATGTCGAGAGCGCCTCAGGCAGCTTCATCATCTCGCCAGACAGTGCCTGGCTGTTCTGGATCTACCGTGACGATCATGGTCGTCCTTCGCGTGTCTATCGTCGCCCTCTGGCAGGCGGCGAGGATGTGCTGGTTTTCAATGAGCCAGATTCCGGGTTCTTCCTCAGTCTTTCGGTCACGGCCTCACGACAATGGATCCTGATCGAGCGTGGCGACCACGATACCAACGAAACTCTACTGATCCCCGCCAGCGATCCAACACAGTCCCCCCGCAGCGCCTCACCACTTGTCCGCGGGGAGCGCTATACCCTCACGCATTGGAATGACCGGTTCATCATCCTCACCAACACCGAGGGAGCGATCGATTTCCAGTTCAAGCAGGCGCCAGATACCGCGCCGTCGCGCGAAAACTGGAAAGACTTTCTGCCCCATACGCCAGGGCGGTTCCTTCTGGGCGCCGCCGCAAGCCGCACCCATCTGGCCTGGGCGGAACGCGTGAACGGCAATATCGAGATCCATGTCATCGCTGCAAACGCGACAGGCGATATCCGCACCCAGACGCGCACCATCGGCATGGAAGAGGAGGCCTTCGACCTCACCCTGCTCGGCTTTCTCGAATATGACGCGGCCGTCCTGCGCTACATCTATGAATCACCGACCACACCGGCCCATTGGTACGATCTCGACATGGTATCGGGCGAGCAGGTTCTCCAGAAAATCCGCGAGATCCCTTCCGGGCATGATCCCGCGCTCTACGAAACGCACCGTATCTTTGCCTCGGCCTCGGACGGGGCAGAGGTACCGGTCACCATTCTCAAGAGGCGTGACACACCTTGTGACGGCACCGCTCCGCTCCTGCTCTACGGCTATGGCTCTTATGGCGTCTCGATGGACTCGGGGTTCAGCACCTCGGTATTCAGTCTGGTCGATCGGGGATGGGTCTATGCCGTAGCCCATATCCGTGGCGGCTCCGAGAAGGGATGGGACTGGTTCCTGAAGGGGAGGGGCAAACACAAGCCCAACAGCTTCACCGATTTCGTAACCTGTGCCCGTACCCTCGTTCAGCTCGGATATGGGCAGGAAGGACGTATTGTCGCCCATGGAGGGTCGGCAGGCGGGTTGCTGATGGGAGCGGTGGTCAATCTTGCGCCCGAATTATTTGCCGGGATTGCCGCTCAGGTGCCTTTTGTCGATGTGCTGAACACCATGTCCGACGACACGCTGCCGCTCACCCCGCCCGAATGGCCGGAATGGGGTAACCCGCTGGAAGATCGCGACGCCTATGACCTGATCGCCAGCTACTCGCCCTATGACAATATCAGAGCCGTTCCCTACCCGCCGGTTCTGGCCATGGGGGGACTTTCCGACCCACGGGTGACCTATTGGGAGCCTGCAAAATGGATCGCGAAGCTGCGCGAGGTCGCATCGGGCGGGCCGTTCCTGTGCCGAATCAATATGGATGCCGGGCATGGCGGCTCGTCTGGCCGTTTCAAGCGCCTGGAAGAAGTCGCTTATGTCTATGGCTTCGCCCTGTGGGCCATGGCACAGCGACCGCTCGCCTGAACAAACATGGCCCTGATTCCGTGAAAGGTCTCAGGGCTTCACGCGAAGCCGCGCGGAGAGGTGCTCAGTCCTCGCCATCAGCCTGAGGCCGGGGGCGTATGGCGGCGCAGAGTGGCGGCAGCTTGGGATTCGTCTCAGCGCGGGTGCGGCACATGGTCCGCGCATCGGCGCCGCAAACCTCGATCGTTTCCTCGAAATCGGATTCGAGTACATCGCGTGCCACAGCGGCGTCCTGATTGTTGCTGTCGCTGTCCTGATCCGCGACGATCTTCTGCGTCTTGTGCAACTCCTTGAGGGCCTCGACGCAGCTGTCACTGGCCGAATCCGGGTCAGTCTGCAGCACAGCCAGAATCCGGTTGAGTACCGAGGCCGGATCGTTTTTCGGGTGGGGCGCCGCTTGCGCCGAGAGGGGCAGACCAGCCAGCAGGACGGCGAGAACAGGCAGAGCTTTCTTCATGGAATCAGGATAATTGGCTTTTCATCCTTTGAAAACGCCCAAATGTCAGGGTTTCCGGGGCAGGAAGCGCAGCTTGGAGTTGACTCCCGTCATGGCGATGAGTATTCCGACGACCATTCACGGGCGCGACGCCCGTTCGTCTTGCATGGCCCGGGAAGCAAATTATCATGAAGATTCGTAACAGCCTCAAATCCGCCAAGATCCGCGACAAGGACTGCCGCGTCGTTCGCCGTCGTGGCCGCGTCTATGTCATCAACAAGAAGAACCCGCGCATGAAGGCTCGCCAGGGCTAATTCCCTGTTGATGCCAAAACGGAGCCTCAGCCCCGTTTTGATGCGTTTCACGGTCCGCTCGCGAGCCGTCGTCAAGCCGTGTCTGCTTTTCAGCAGCGCGGCTTTTGTCGTTCTGGCGCCCCTCCCAGCCTTCCCGGCCCCTCCGCCCCATACGACATCGCTGCCCACGCCTCAGCCTCCGGCGCATACACCGCCCCAGGTTGCACCCCCGACCAAGTCAAAGCCCAACCCGCTGCTCGAGGCCAGCAAGGCCTTGCGCAATGCCACCAAACCCGCCGAGGCACGCGCTCTTGAGCGTCAGGTCGAGACGCTGCGCCAGAAGGGCCTGTCCGCCAGCACACGCCTCCTGCTTGAAAATGCCGATTCGAGCCTCAAGGCCCATGACTACCGCAAGGCAGAGGCCGCGCTCGACAACGCCCTGGTGCTGCAGCCTGACAAGGCGTTCATCCGTCGTGGTCGCGCCCGTGTGCGCTATGCTGCAGGCGATTTCGAGGGGGCCATCAGCGATCTGGGGGTGGCCCTGCATCTGGATCCGGATGATCCCCTCTCCTGGCAGCTTCTGTCGCAGATAGAGGAGGAGCGTCACAACATGCGTGCGGCCCTTCAGGCGGCTCAGCAAGTGCTCGTTGTCGATCCTCTGGCCAGCGGCGCTGCCAAACGTGTGAAGACGCTGCAGGCTTCTCTGGATGGACGCGCGATTTAAAGCGCGTCACGATCTCAACTCTGCCTTGATTGCGCAGTTTGATGAGATGTCGAAGTCAAAGGAGAACATCATGTTCAAGAAGAACAAGGCCAAGGTCACTGAACTGACCGCCCCGGATGCCCCGAAAAAAGGGTGCTGTCTCAGCAAGATGTGCTGCTCGGCCAAGCCGCAGACCAAGGAAGCGATCATGGGCGGCCTGACCTTCCTCAGCATGTTCGGCCCCAAGAAACTGCGCCCTCATCTTCAGCATCTGCTGGCCGTGATTGCGATCGTCACCTTCGTGATCAAGGCCATCAAGCCGAAGCGCGAAGAAAAGACGAACTGAGTTCTCCCCTCGGAGCTCCGCCCCGAACCCCGTCAAAAGGCCATCTCCCTTCGGGAGACCAGTTGACGGGATGAAAGGGGCAAGCCCCTTTCCGGGGGTCGGGGCAGCGCCCCGCACCTTGAGGCCACCAGAAGGTCATACCTCAGAGAAACGAGATCGGATCGATATCGATGTCGATGCGCTCATGAGTCGAAAGCTTCACCCCCTCCAACCACTGCCGGATGATGGGTTGAACGGCCACATTGCGCCTTGTGCGCAATAACAGCCGACGACGATGACGCCCGCGCAGAATCGCCAGTGGGGCTGGGGCAGGGCCAAGCACCTGCACACCGGGCAGATCGGGCGCCCGCGCGCCGAGAAGGCCGGACACGCGATCTGCCGCTTCGGCGGAATCGGCACTGACGATCAGAGCCGCCAGACGTCCGTAAGGCGGCCAGAAGCCGGGTTTTCTCTGAGCCGATTCCTGCTCCATGAAGGCAAGATAATCGTTCGACACGAGGGCTTTCATCACCGGGTGATCGCCGAGATAGCTTTGCAGCAGGACTGTACCGGGTTTTTCCGCACGGCCTGCACGACCGGCTACCTGATGCAGCAATTGCACCGTGCGCTCGGCGGCACGCAAATCACCACCGCCCAGGCCGAGATCGGCGTCGACCACCCCCACGAGAGTCAGGTCCGGAAAGTGCCAGCCCTTGGCAACGATCTGTGTGCCAATGACCAGATCAATCTCGCGCGCGCTGATACGACGCACGGCCTCTGCCGTGGCGGAAGGCGAGCCGAGTGTGTCCGAGGCCATGACCAGAATCCGGGCCTCGGGGAAATGCAGCCGGGCTTCCTCATGAACACGCTCAATACCCGGACCGACTGCGACGAGGCTGGATTCGGCCGCGCAGGAGGGGCAGGTTTCAGGTAGTCCCTCGACATGGCCACAATGATGGCAGGTCAGGATCTGACGTGCGCGATGTTCGACAAGCCAGGACGAGCAATTGGGGCATTCCATGCGATGGCCGCAGCTGCGGCACAAGGTCAGGGGAGCGTAGCCACGCCGGTTGAGAAACAGCATGGCCTGTTCCTCACGCTCGAAACTGGCGCGGATAGCGTCCACCAGGACCGGTGACAGAAACTGCCCACGCTCCGGTGGCGCACGGCGCATGTCGATCAGGCGTACATCCGGCAGAGTGGCATTGCCGTGTCGGGCATGGAGCACGACGTGACGATAACGCCCGTTCTCGACATTGGTCAGGGTCTCAAGACTCGGCGTCGCGGAAACGAGAATGGCCGGCACGTTCGAGAGCCTCGCCCGCACGATGGCCATGTCGCGCCCGTGATAGGTCACGCCTTCCTCCTGCTTGAAGGCGCTCTCATGTTCCTCATCCACGATGATCAGACCCAGATCGGAGAAAGGCAGAAACAGGGCTGAGCGTGCTCCGACCACGACCGCTGCCTGACCCTGGGCGATGGCATGCCATGTCTCGCGCCTTTTCTTTCCCCCCAGTTCGGAATGCCAGAGCGCAGGCTGAACGCCGAATCGCCGGGCAAAACGATCCGTCCATTGGGTCGAGAGGGCGATTTCAGGCAGGAGCACGAGACATTGCCTGCCTTCTGCCAGACAGGCCGCGACGGCCTCGAAATAGACCTCTGTCTTGCCGGAACCGGTCACACCCTCGAGCAGGGTCACGTTGAACGCGCGTGCCCGCACGCTGTCGGTCAGGGCTAGAGCCGCTTCCTGCTGATCATCTGAAAGACGGGGCGGATGAAACATGGGATCGGGCAAGGCAAAAAGTGGGGGCGCCAGAAGCGGCGCCTCGCGCAGGAGACCGGCAGCGGCCAATCCACGCAGCACACCGGCAGAAACCCCGGTTCTTTCGGTGATCGTGGCTGAGGAGAGGGCATCCTCTCCCACTGCATCGAGCACACGCTGACGCGCCTCGGTCATGCGCAGCGCTGATGGATCGCCCCCGCCCCTGACCCAGCCGAGCTGGACCCTGGTCGGCTGCGTATGGCGCGCGCGAATGGCCATGGCCAGAACCAGACCCGGCGGCGTGAGCGTATAGGCCGCCAGCCAGTCGATGAAGCGTCTGAGGTCGCGAGGCAGGGAGGGCATGTCCAGCCGCCCCAGCAGGGGTTTGAGCCGTGAGAGGGGAACAGAACGCGCCTCGATCGGAGCAAAATCGGCAGGCACGTCACTGTCCATGTCCCAGACACAGCCCGTTTCCTCGCGTCGTCCCAGAGGTACGCTCACGAGATCACCGGGGGAGACGCTGTTTTCCGGGGCGAGGTAGTCGAGCGGCGTGGCGAAGGGCAGAGGCAGCAGAACACTCACGCGCACCGTTCTCTCGCCATCTGCCGTCAGCTTCAGTAAGCTCGGTTCCGTCATGCTGCCCAAGCGCCCCCTTTTGTCCTGCCCTCTTAAACGAGACGAGGCCCGCCGTCATGCTGATGCATGACCATCTCGAAAACTGGCTGGACTGGCTGGCGCATGAAAAGCGCTCTCGCCCCAACACGGTCCTTGCCTATCGCAATGACGTGGCCTGCGCTCTCGCCTTCCTGACAGAGCATCTGGGGCAGGAGCCGGATCTCGATGCCTTCGCAAGACTACGAACGAGCGATTTCCGGGCCTGGCTCGCTTTCGACACCGCCAGATCGGAAAATGGCCGGGGCACGGCCGATGGTCGGGCCCGATCACGCGCAAGACGCGTTTCAGCGCTACGCTCGTTTTCCCACTATCTGGCGACGCGCCATGGTCTGAGCGCGGGCGCTCTGCGCCAGATGAAGGCCCCGAAGGTGCGCAAGCGCCTGCCACGCCCGCTTTCCCGCGACATGGCACTCAGCGCTCCCGCCGAGATCGCGTCTCTGGCCGAGCATCCGCTCTGCGCTGCGCGGGATGAAGCGCTCTTCACTCTTCTCTACGGTGCCGGTCTGCGTATCGGCGAGGCTCTGGCTCTCGATATTCGCGATTGCGATCGCGCTGGCGAGGCGGGATTGCGCGTGACGGGCAAGGGCGGCAAGGAGCGGATCGTGCCTCTCCTGCCCAACGTGCTCAAGACGCTCATGCTGTGGCGCAATCAGCACCCCTGCCCGACCCCGGACTCACCGCTCTTTGTCGGGCTGCGCGGCAAGAGGTTGCAGGCGGCAGTGGCACGCCGGGTCATGCATGTCTGGCGCGAACAAAGCGGGCTGGATGCCAGCGCGACGCCCCATGCGCTGCGCCATTCCTTTGCAACGCATCTGCTGGAGGGCGGGGCCGATCTGCGCGCGATCCAGGAACTCCTTGGCCATGCCAGCCTTTCAACCACCCAGGCCTACACCCTGGCCGATGAACGCCATCTCCTTGCCGTATGGCAGGCCCATCCACGCGCAAGGAAATAAAAATGCTGCGTCCTGCTCTCGCGCTCCTCGTGGCCTTTGCCATGAGCCTGGCCGCCCCTCATGCGATAGCCGGCTCCTGCGCTCCTGAGCACGTAGCGGATATCCCATTCCATAATGACGGGCTGTTTCTGAATGCACCGGTCATTCTCGATGGCAGACAGGCCCGGTTCATACTTGATACCGGCTCCGAAGGCAGCCTGATCACGCCAGAGGCGGCGGCCGCTTTGCGCCTGACGCCAGACCCGGCCCATGCCACCATGATCCAGGGGCCGAACGGACGGGGACAGCTCGCCCCGAACATGCTCATAAGGGCTCTGTCGCTAGGGACGATTCCTTTCGGGCAGCGCTCCATTCCCCTAGGCGCGCTTCCAGGCGTACCCGCCCTGACGCCGCCCGTCGCAGGGCTTATGGGTGTGGATCTGCTTGGTCAATTCGATGTCGAGTTCGATGTGAAGCAGCAACGCCTGTCACTTTGGCAACCCTCCGCCTCCGATGGTCGCTGCGCTCCCGCTCCTGCATGGCCCCGCGGGTACACAACCTTGCGGACACAGCGTGAGGGCACGCGACTGACGGTATCCTTCGTGCTGGATGGCCATGAAGGAACAGCGCTGATCGATAGTGGGGCGCGGTCTCATATCCTGTCGCGGCGCTTCGCCCATCTGATGGGAATTACCGACGAGATCTTGCGCAAGGATCAGGGGGGCGTCACCAGCGGGGTCGATCTCAATGCGCGCTGGTATCACTGGCATCATTTTCGTGCCCTGCACCTTCAGGAAGGAGCGCCAGGCTCGGGCAATCCAGTATGGAGGGACCCCGTCCTTACGGTCTCGGACATGCGCGACGGGGCTGACATGCTTCTCGGAGCAGACTGGTTCGCCCAGCATACGGTCTGGGTTTCGTTCAGCGCCGGACGGGTCTGGGTACGCTGACACCGGAACGATGTTTCATCCGGCAGATCCTGGACCAAATTTCAGTGAGATCCGTGGTGGAGCTGAGGGGAATCGAACCCCTGACCTCCTCATTGCGAACGAGGCGCTCTCCCATCTGAGCTACAGCCCCACGGAACGGCTCGGAAGCTACACGGTTACACCGCAAAGTCAAGAATGTCCCACCGGACCCATGCGGGTTCAGTTGTGCGATCCCCCGCCCAGGCGCTAAAAGGAGCGCTCCGTTTTCATGCTGAGAGACGAGACTTGCTGATCATCACCCTCTACAACATCATTCTGATGCTGATCCAGCTCTTCACCTGGGCGCTGATCCTGTATTGCGTGATGAGCATGTTGCTGAGCTTCCGGATCCTCGATCCGAGCAATCGCTTCATCTATAACGTGGCCATCTTTCTGGGGCGGATCGTCGAGCCCGTCCTCAATCCTGTACGGTCGATCCTGCCGCAGTTCGGCGCCATGGATCTGAGCCCGCTCGTCGTTCTGTTGGGACTGCAATATCTGCTTGTCCCGGTACTGAACCGCCTGCTCATTGCATCGCTTCACGCGAACTTCTGAACAACGCGCCCAAACGAGCGGTGTCGAGCCGCCTGTCTGGGCGATGCCATTGCATCGCCTGACGGTCAGGCCTGCACAGGCTTTCTGAGTGCCTATGGCCCCGTCAATACCGCAATCCGGACCTGGCCCAACTGAAAGACCCGGCTAGTCCGCAACATCGCTCAGTTCATGCCAGCCCAGCTTCGCCGAGAGCATAGACGCTGTCTGGCGTACCTGCGGAGCCAGGCTTTTCATGCGCAGGAGCGGCATGTCACCTGCGCGCCCGGTCACGCTGATTGAGGCCACGATCTGGCCAGAAGCATCCCGAACAGGGGCTGCGACGCAGTGAATCCCGATCTCGTCATCCTCGAGATCAAAGACGCAATCTGTCGCACGATAGGCGCGCATGCGATTGACCCAGCTCGCAAGGCCAGAGGGCATGTGACGGTAGCTTGCCCTGTAGAGCCGCGCCCAGTCGGACTCGCTCTCATCCAGAATGAGCGCCCGACCCGTACCTGTGCGGGCAAGCGGCAGATGTTGTCCTGTCTGCGTGCGAATGCTCAGCGGTTTACGGCCTTCCAGACGCATCAGATAAATGACATGGCTATCCGAGCGGATGCCAAGATGGACCATCCGCCCCGTGATATCATTGAGGTTCTGAAGCAGCGGTGCCGCAAGGCCAAGCAAAGGCGAGGCGTTCTGCGCCTGAGAGGTGAGAGAAATGAGCTTCTCCCCAAGACCGTAGCGCCCCATCGATTTCAGGCGGAGCCATCCTTGCTGGAGCAGGGCTGACGTCAGGCGCTGGATCGTGCTGCGTGTACACCCGATCTCGAGTGCCAGTTCGGAAAGCGTATCGACCCCGGCCTGCACAGCCAGAATGATGGACAGGCCACGCCCCAGTGTTTGTGTGCCCTGGGGCCAGTCTTTATCCGAATATGCCACGTGCCGCTCCATTTCGCTTGAACGGTGCCTTGGACTTCTAAAGGGCTTCTCGTTCGATCCAGAGTTTCAGAATGCTCCACAAGGGATGCGAAAAGCATCTCATAGCGTTATTCACGCCCGGATAAACCATTATTTGCATTTTTGGGTCACATCTATGTAATCAAGACCTGTATAGTTCTTATTTTGCAAATCACTATTTCTTGTGGTCCATGATCCGTATCTGGTACAGGTTTTGCCAATATTTGCCGGTAACGAAGAGGCGATCATTCTCGCGGTCATAGGCGATGCCATTCGCGACCGCATCAGGGTCGAGAGAATTGATCTTTTCTGCCAGAACACTCAGATCAACCCATGATTTGACTTTACCCGTTACGGGATCGATCCGTGCGATCTCGGGAGTCATCCATATATTCGCCCAGATCTCACCATGAATATATTCGAGTTCATTCAGTCGTTTGACCGGTATACCCGACGCAGTGACACACAATCTGGAAAAGATATGAAATGTAATGGGGTCGAGATGCTTCAGACAAGCTGACCCGTCGGACATGATTAGCGAATGCGCGTCACGAGTCAGGCCCCATCCCTCGCCGGGATACTCGAATCTGCTTTGCATCACGATGCCAGGAAAGCTCCAGACGAACCCGACACCCCCGCGCCAGGTCAAGCTGACGAGCCGGTTCTGCCAGGACGTGATTCCCTCGCCGAAATATCCCTCGGGTAGGCTCTCCTGAGCCAGCACCTTGCCGGTCCTCAGGTCCACTTTCCTGATCACCGAGTGCCCGATCAGCCCCGTACTCTCGTAAAGGAACCCGCCTTCGTAAAAGAGCCCCTCAGTGAATGCCTGTGGATCATGCGGGAAAACGGCCAGTATCTCGGCGGGCTCCACAGGGGGATCGACGGCATTGTCAACGGCGGCATCTGCCCGGGCAGACGTCAGAGGACCCAGACAGGCAAGGGCGGCAAGACATGCCACGAGCGGGCGTACCCGCAACCTAAGAAAAGACATGAGGCGGCGACCCAATTACCCTGATGAATACGCCTGCTATAGCCGGTCTTTTCTGCTTCTCACAATCGCATCATCTTGAGCATGGGTCTCGGCTTATGCGTCAGTCCGCCTTTCTGGCCTCGCATCCATAGATCGCGACGAAAGCCTGCCCCACGCGCCCCGCGACCACGCGTATCTGGTCATCACTGCAGTCGACCGGCAGTTCGAAACGCTTGCGTTGTACCAAGCGCGTCTGACAGAGCGCCATGAATTGCTCGGCGGCAAAAGTCGGGTCATCGGTAGCGATGGCGCCGCGTTCGATCCAGAACATGATCCATTTCGTCAGGGTGTCCAGCGTTCTGCCAAAGCCGAAGCGCCAGAACGTATCCGCGAGATCGGGAAAATGCGGCGCTTCGGAAACGATGATACGGTAAAGTCGCAACGGGCCTGGCTGAAGCAGGACACTGATAAAGCGCTCGGCAAGCTGCGTGAACGCCTCGACGCACGTAATGGCCGTCAGGTGGCTCTGACAGATGGCCGGTGCGAGTTTGCCACGGCTCAAATCTTCGATCACCGCACCGAAGAGGGCCGCCTTGTTCTCGAAATGGTTATACAGCGTGCCCTTCGAGACCTTCGCCCGGCAGGCGATCTGGGACATCGAGGCCCCTTCATATCCGGATTCCAGAAAGATCGCTTCGGCACCGTCGAGGATCTGACGCCTCTTGGCGTTGCTTGCGCCGCTCTCTTCACGCATATCCTCGTCAACGGGCACGTCCGGAGCGTTCAGGGTGATTTCTTGGCTCTTTTTCACGCGGCCCATCCATTGCTGTCTACATCCCGCCCCGTACCATTCTGGACGGGTTCATCGCCTCGCTCTCTTGTACCGGGAACGGGCTGAAACTGACCGAACCGGTCGATCAGCGCAAGGGTAATCTGGGCGAACTAGTCCAATCCTTCAGTCCTGCAACGAGAATGACTTCAATGTGTCCATGAAAGGTCTAGGCATTCCGGGTGCGGATCGCGATAAATTGGCCTTGACGACCCGTTATCAGAGACATGAGATCCTTATGACCCCTACAAACCCGAATGCGTCGCGCCCCAGCCGAGCCCTGCCCCCGGGAGTTGTCACAGGTGATGACTATCTCACCCTGATCGAGGCCTGCAAGGAAGGCGGCTACGCGCTTCCCGCCGTCAATGTTGTCGGCACAGACAGCGTCAATGCGGTGCTTGAAGCCGCAGCCAAGAACAATTCCGATGTGATCATCCAGTGCTCCAATGGCGGGGCGCGCTTTTATGCCGGTGAAGGCCTGGCCGACCAGCACCGGGCCCGCGTGCTCGGTGCCGCCGCCATGGCCCGTCATGTGCATCTGCTCGCCAAGGAATATGGCGTTTGCGTCATCCTCCATACCGATCATGCCGATCGCAAGCTCGTGCCCTGGGTCGAGGGTCTGCTCGAACTGAGCGAGGCAGAAGTTGCGGCAGGCCGTCCGCCGCTCTTCTCGTCGCACATGCTTGATCTTTCGGCTGAACCGCTTGAGGAAAATCTGGCTGAATGCGCGCGTTTGCTGCCCCGCATGGCCAAACTCGGCATCAGCCTCGAGATCGAACTCGGCGTGACCGGCGGCGAGGAAGACGGGATCGGCCACGACCTCGAAGATCACGAGGACAATGCGCATCTCTACACCCAGCCCGAGGATGTCCTGACCGCCTGGAACCGCCTTTCGCCGCTCGGTCATGTGACTGTCGCTGCCTCTTTCGGCAACGTGCACGGCGTCTACAAGCCTGGAAACGTTCAGCTTCGTCCGGAAATTCTGCTGCACTCGCAGGAGCACGTGGCCGAGAAACTGGGACTCGGGCCCAAGCCTCTTGCCCTCGTGTTCCATGGTGGCTCGGGCTCCGAAAAGGACAAGATCACGGCAGCCGTATCCTATGGCGTGTTCAAGATGAACATCGATACGGATGTGCAATTCGCCTTCGCCAACGGCGTGGGCCAGTACGTGCTGGAACACCCCAAGGCCTTCCTGCACCAGATCGATCCCGAGACCGACACGCCCTACAAGAAGTTCTATGACCCGCGCAAATGGCTGCGCGTGGGTGAGAAGAGCATCGTCGATCGCATGGAGGAGGCGTTCGCCGACCTCGGCTCCAGAGGCAGATCGATTGCTTCGAAGGGGTGACATTCGTGACCTGCGAGATCGTCCGGGCGTTCAGTGTCGTCCCGAGCCAGATCGAGATATTCGAAGCGACCTATGGGCCGGAAGGCCCATGGGTGCGGCTCTACCGCAATGTCCGCACCTATCTCGGCACACGCCTGATCGCCGATCTCGACAAGCATGGCGACTACATTGCCATCGATGAATGGCGTTCGCATCAGGCGTGGCTGGACTTCCAGAAAGATCATCCCGATGCGCTCGCAGCCCTTGATGCTGCCTGCTCTCCCCTCTTGCACGCCACCCGTTATATCGGGGCCTTCAGGGTGATCCAGCCCGTCCGGGCCTGATCCCCGTCTGAAGAGGCATACAGGCACAGGCCGACACCTAGTAACGTTATGAAGAAAATACGATGAATCGGCCAGAAAGTCCTTGCATCCGGGGGGCATGACCTTTAATCGGGCGGCCTTGGCCCAAGGGGGCATGTTGCCCAACAGGCTGTCTACTGGTTTAGAGGTACGTGATGAACGCACTTGCTCAACTGGGGATGGTATCGGGACTCCCGAGAGATAACCAGACTGTCGCATCGAACACATCTCATGAAGAGGTGTGCAAGGATTATTTCATTGAGCGTGATGGTGAACGCTTCGCCGGTCATCACCTGCTGATCGATTTCTGGGACGCCACGAATCTGGACGATCCCGCAGCAATCGACGCCACGCTTTGCGAGGCGGCGGTTACCGCAGGGGCAACAATCCTGCACAGCCACTTCCATCACTTCACGCCCAATGGCGGTGTGTCGGGCGTGATCGTGCTGGCCGAAAGCCACATTTCCATCCACACATGGCCCGAGCGCAATTTTGCCGCCGTTGACGTGTTCATGTGCGGCGCCTGCGACCCGAATCTGACGATTCCGGTCATGCAGCGTCTTTTCCAGGCCGGTCGCGTCGTCTCGGACGAAGTACGCCGTGGTCGTGAAAAGATCTCGCCTGCAGGCTGAGCGCGTTACGCTGCGCTCAAAAGCAGACAAGGCCGGGCCCGTTGCCCGGCCTTTTTTTTGATAAAATTGGGAGAGACCGCCTCATGTCTGAATCCTGGATCAACGAAACCCTCTACCCCGATTGGGGCCAGCGTTTTCGCGTCACGCGTGAGCTCGCACGCGTCAAGAGCGACTTTCAGGACATCGTCGTCTTTGAAAGCGACTTCCACGGCCGCGTGCTCGTTCTCGATGGCGTCATCCAGATCACCGAGCGCGATGAATTCGTCTATCAGGAAATGCTCACGCATGTCCCGCTCCTGACCCATCCCGACGCCAAGCGCGTACTGATCATCGGCGCAGGCGATGGTGGCGTGCTTCGCCGCGTGCTCCAGCACAAGACCGTTGAAAAGGCCGTCATGGTCGAGATCGACGGCGCGGTTATCGAGCTTTCCAAGCAGCATCTCCCCAACATCGCAGGCGACGCCTGGAACGACCCCCGCGCCGATGTCATCGTCGGTGACGGCATCGACTATGTCGCCAAGGCAGCAGACGGCTCTTTCGACGTGATTATCGTCGACTCGACCGATCCGATCGGCGTGGGCGAGGTGCTCTTCACTGATGCGTTCTACAAGGATTGCGCGCGCATCCTCTCCGCTCAGGGACTGATCGTGAACCAGTGCGGCGTGCCCTTCATGCAAGCGGATGAACTGCGTGAAACCAGTGCTCGCCGTGCCAATTTCTTCCCGCATGTATCTGCTTACGTCGCAGCCGTTCCGACCTATGTCGGTGGGTTCATGACGCTCGGCGTTGCGGCAAAGGGTGTGAACCCCACGAAGCAGACGGTTGACGACGTCCGCGCGCGCGCCGAGGCCGCCGGTATTCTGGGCACCACCCGCTACTGGACGCCGGAAATTCACGTAGGCAGCTTCAACCTGCCGCCTTACATCGCCGAAAACCTGCCCACGCAGGGCTGATCCGACTCATCCTTGCGGGTCTCTGCCTTGGACCTGCGCAGGGGCTTACCCCTTCCGATCCCCACCTTGACCCAAACAGGTGTCCAGAGGACGACCATCCTCTGGCGGGGTGTGGGGCAGAGCCCCGCATAAGGCCGATCCTGCAGGGCGCTGCCCTGCACCCGCGAAGGGACAGGCCCCTTCGATCCCAGCTTTGGCTCAAACAGCTATCCACAGGACGACTGTCCTGTGGCGGGGTGAGGAGCGGGTGCCCGAAGACCTAGTACCCTGATCCACTCAGCAGACGAATCACAAGGGTCTGCCACTCCTCCATGATATCGCCATGGCCCATGGCATGCCCGGCTCGGCGATACCAGTACCGGGCGTTATCCTGATCGCCTTCCTTGCGGTGGAGCCAGGCATGGACCCAGTTGCATTCGGCATCACGCTCATTGCTTTGAACGATTTCATGGGCTGCGGCCCAATCGGCGCGGCCGGCCCACCAGAGGGCGAGGAGGGCCGGAGAAAGGCCCTGAGGAGGAATGGTGTCTCCGAGGCTTTCCTTGAAAACGGAGAGGGTCATGCTCATGCGAGAGTCTCCCAATCAAACCGTACACCGGTCATGTTTTCAGAAGCCTGCCAGAGGTTTTGAGCGAGGGAAAGCCCCATGGCGACCGGAGGGAGGATCGCCGGGCCAGGGGGGCCACGCCGTTCCCCCGAACCCTGGGGACCGTAATACCCGCCATCCTGAGCCTGAGGCGACAGAGCCGCATGAAGCAGGGGCTCGGCACCAGAGGCAACGTCCTGCCCCATCAGGCGGAATAACCCATTCCCCAGGCGATCCTGAACGAGGCAGAGGGCTCGGCTGAAAGATGACTGCGAGAGACCGAGCGCGGCGCTGTTGGTAATGATCGCGCTGGTCGACCACCCGGGATGCGCAGCGCGCACATGCAGAGGGGCGTCCACGGCACGGGCACGGCGGTGCAGCTCAAGGCTGAAGAGCAGATTGGCAAGCTTGCTCTGCCGATAACGAGCAAAGCGTTTATAGCTTTCGGTCGCATTCAGGTCGTCAAGCGGGATTTCACCCTTCCACGCCGCCAGAGACGCCACTGTCACAATATGCGCCTGCCCGGCGATGAGCGAAGGCAGGAGGCGCCCCGTCAGGGCAAAGTGACCAAGATGGTTGGTGCCGAACTGAAGCTCGAATCCATCCTGGGTCGAGCGACGCTGGGGAGGCGCCATGACCCCGGCATTATTGACCAGAATATGGATGGGCTGCCCTTCCATGCGCTCTGTGAAGCGCGCAATCGAGGCGAGAGAGGCCAGATCGAGGCCCTCGAAGCGCAGCCGCGCCTGGGGAACGGCGCGCTCTATGGTGACGAGAGCCTCACGGCCTTTTTCAGCATTGCGACCGGTCACGATCACCTCGGCGCCATGACGCGCCAGCCCGAGCGCCGTGGCAAGACCGAGCCCACCGGTTGCGCCCGTGACGACGGCGGTGCGACCTGCGCAGGAAGGATAGCGTATGTCGCTCATGCCTTGTTCTTCCCTGAGTGCTCTTCGGACTTGGCCTCCTTCAGGGCCTCGTCGGTCAGGCGTTTCTCGTTCTTCTTGAGAAAATAGAGGCATACCCCGAGGAAAATCACCACCAGAGAGCCGATGCCTATGGCGAGAGGCCCCGAGAGGCTGAAAATCTCCTTGCCCAGGAAATAGGTGGCCACCGCATAGCCGCCCGCCCAGACCACGCCCCCGAGCGCATTATGCCAGAGGAAGGATTTCCAGGGCATGTGGTTCGCCCCGGCCAGCAGGGCCACGAATACGCGCAAGATGGCAACGAAACGTCCGACAAAGACCACTGTCCCGCCATGACGCTTGAAGAGATAGCGCCCCAGAAGCAGGCGCTCATGAGTCAGCCCCACCTTGCCACCGTGTTTCTGCAGCAGCTTGAACCCGATGGAGCGACCGATCAGATAGCCGAAATTATCGCCCATGATGGCGCCGGTCACGGCTGCGACGACGACCCAGCGTATCTCGAGATGATGGGTCGTGGCTGCATAGAGCGCGGCACCGATGATCAGGCTCTCGGCGGGCAGAGGCAGGCCCATGCTTTCGAGCATCACAACCACGCCGACAATGCCGTAGCCGTACTCCTTCAGCAGATGTTCCAGAAAATGCAGCAGGGCTCTCTTCCTTGGCGAGCTTGGCGATAAAGGGTCCGACTTGATGCCTGAAAGCGCCGCCCAGGAAAACTCGTCAGATGGTTTCAGTCCGATTATCCTGATTTCTATGACGAATCCATCATCGATCCCTTCCGGTTCCTGGCCTTCCTGGGTTTCACCCGAGCTTGTGGCCGGTCGTTCGATCTCCCTTTCCGAGCTACAGGCTCAGGCAGATCGACTGTACTGGCTCGAGACACGCCCGCAGGAAGGCGGGCGCACCGCGCTGGTCAGCATGAAACGCGGCGAAACGCCGGAGGATTTGCTGCCGTCGACGGTCGGTATCGGCACCCGCGTGCATGAATATGGTGGCGGAGCCTACGGCGTATCATCCTGCCAGCGCGTGGTATTCAGCGATCGCAAATCCGGCGCGGTCCATCTGCGCGAAAATGATGGCACATTCGTCAGCCTCGCCAGTTCCACCGACTGCGCCTATGCGGATTTCAGCTTCGACGCGACCGGAACTGGCGTATTCTGTGTCCGGGAAGATTATCGTAGCGGCGGTGAGCCCAAGGCAGCCATCGTCTGGCTCGATTGCGAGCGCGAATGCGTGCTGGTCGAAGGCGACGATTTCTATGCGGCACCGCGTCCCGCTCCTGGCAACGGGCATCTCGCCTGGATCAGTTGGAACCACCCCGACATGCCCTGGGATGCGACGCAGCTCACTGTTGCCCCTCTGACATGGGAGGACTCTCGTCCCCGGCCCGGAGCATCGCGCATCCTCGCAGGGGAAGCGTCACGATGCAGCAGCGTCGATCCCGTGTGGGAGAGCGCGGACACGCTTCTGGTCAGCCTCGATACGCCGGGTGCCTGGCACCCTTGTCGTTTCACGGTGACAGGAGAGGCCGGGCCTGAGTTCCTCGCCGATCCTGAAGGCGAAACCGGATTTCCCCATTGGGTCTTCGGGCAGAGCAGTCTGCGTGTCCTGCCCGACGGCCGTATTCTTGCGCAGATCGTGCGTGACGGGCTCAGCCATACCGCCTTGCTGGCAGGCAGGCACTGGCAGATCTGTCCGCAGATCGAGACGGCCCAGGCACCCGTGCCTTTTGGTGACGAGCTCGCCTGGATCACGGCAGCACCCGATGCCCCGCCTGCCGTCGTCATCGGCAAGAATTCGCGGATCATCCGACAGGCTTTCGATTTCCCCGAAGGAATCACACCTGAAGATTGCGCCCACCCCGAACCGTTTGCCTATCCCAGTACGGGAGGGGCGATCGCCCACGCGCTCTATTATGCGCCGGTCAATCGCCATCATGCCCTTGCCTCGAGAGAAAAGCCTCCTCTGGTGGTCATGGCCCATGGTGGCCCGACCGGTCGTGCCAGCTCGGCATTCTCGTTCAAGGTCCAGTGGTGGACGAGCCGTGGCTTTGCGGTGCTCGACGTGAACTACAGGGGCTCTACCGGGTTTGGCCGACGCTATCGCGAGGCCCTGAACGGCGCATGGGGCATTACGGATGTAGAGGACTGCGTTGCCGGGGTGCATCATGCCGTGGCGCATGGTCTGGCAGATCCGGGGCGCTGCGTCATACGTGGCAGCAGCGCTGGCGGGCTGACGGTGCTGATGGCCCTGGCCACCTCCGATGTCTTCGCCGCCGGATGCTCGCTTTACGGCGTGACGGATCTGCGCGCACTGGCCGAGGAGACGCATAAATTCGAATCCCGCTATCTCGACCGCCTGATCGGCCCCTATCCAGAGCAGGAAGCACTTTATCTGGCACGCTCCCCCCTGACCCATGTGGCCCAGATCACGGCACCGCTCCTGTTCCTGCATGGCGACCTCGACAAGGTGGTGCCACTCGATCAGGCTCAGGCCATGAATCAGGCTCTGCATGGCCTTGGCCGCGCATCGGCGCTACATGTCTATGAAGGAGAAAGTCATGGGTTCCGGCAGGAACAGACGCTGCGCGACAGCTTCACGCGGGAACTGGCCTTCTATCAGCAGGTCTTCGGCCAGAACTAGGCACGGATTCCGATGCGCGCCCCCTCAGAGGCGCGCCGGATAACGCATCAGGGCATTGCAGGCGCCGTGACAGGCAAGGAAAGGGCTACATTGAGCACGTCTGCCAGACGCACTCCAGCCTGTTGCAGACGCGTCTCGATAACCGGGAAGGCGATTTCCGTATAGGCCTCACCCAGATCCTTGCGTTCCTTCCCTGCAGGCAGGGCGCCATAAGCAATCGAGCGCGCCAGACCATGGCTCTCATCGGTCCAGGCCACGACGTGATCATGCATCGTGTCGCCCGAAAGAGCCGCCGACCAGTAGGCAGCCTGTCCGGGGGTGATCTGGGCGTTCAGGCGATCAGCCTCCTCATGGGCCTTGACGAAGTCTATGGTGTAGTGAGGACCGACAACGAGATGACGTTCGTGATCCATGATGCCCTCATCCCACAGGGAATGCAGGTTTTCATGCCCGTTCCGGTCCTGACCGAAATACGAAACCTTGACCATGTTCCCGCCCTTGTCATGGTCGCGCTCAGCCGCGTGAAGCGGCTGATGCAGGTCACCTACGAGATGCACCACCCATTTGAGCGCGGCCAGACGGGCCTCAGGCGTGGCTTTCGGATCAGCCAGAATCTTTTCCATTTCCGGCAGCTTCTCGGTCACGCAGATATCGTTGCCGCAATCGCGCGCCTTCTCGTAAGTCGGCAAGGCGGCATCGGTATCGACGTAATGCCAAGGAAGAGTCTGAGGCAGCCCGCCTTTATCGGCAGGCACATGACCGATCGTATCGGGCCAGGATGCCACCTGATCCAGGGTCTGATGATGCTCGAGCGCCAGAAGCTGTGTCACCGCACTAGCCGCCTCCGGTGTCAGACGGCTCTGGGCAATATCAGCCACGATGGCATGACCATATGGCCCCCAGGCCTTGGCCGGTTTCACAGGCAGGGTCAGGGCGGCGGCAGAAAACAGAACTGAAAGAGCGACGAGCGATGAACGGGTCATGAGGCCTCTGGGACGGGAACGGTATGCAGTACCGCCACCGTTTCATTCCGCAGGCAGGGATGCAAGGGATGTTATGATGACAGACCCGCCCCGTCAGGCGGTACACCAGTTATGGCGAACACCCCTCAGGTGGCGAGCCGTACCGACCATCCTGCTTCCCAGCATTCGCCGGGGGCAAGATGCAGAAGGCCGGGTTTCTCCTCAAAGGGGCCATCGAACGAGGCCGGGCTGGCATACCCCATCCAGGGTTCGAAGCAGATGAAATCCGAGCCGGGCTTCATCCAGATCCCGAGTTGCTCGAAACCATGCCACGAGAAAACCAGCGCCTCGCCCCCTTGTGCATGAAAGCGCAGGGACCGGCTCGCTGGATGCATGAAAATAAGTGCGTCCTGCTCGAACAGGCTGTCTTCCAACGCGAGAATACGCCCCTCGACCGGGCTGGGCCTGTCGCCATCGACAATCAGCCCTTCTTCCAGAAGTGCCAGATTTCCGGGTTCCGGCGCCTCGAATTCCACGACATGGCCCGCTTTCGGCCTGCCGGGAACAAGCGGCCAGATAAAGGCCGGATGCGCGCCCAGAGACGCATGCAGCACGCTCAGACTATCAGGATTGCCCAACGTGTAATGCAGATGCAGTCCGTCCTCATCAAGGCGGTAATGCAGCGCCAGACGGAAGGCGAAGGGAAACAGCGCGCGACTGGTCGGGTCATCTTCCAGAACGAGGATGCAGCCGCTTTCGCTCCGTTCGACCCAACGAAAAACCCGGTCGCGGGCAAAACCATGCTGGGTCAGCGTGTAATCCAGTCCATCGATCAATGCATGATTGTCACGCAGCCTGCCCACGATCGGAAACAGCACCGGTGAATGCCGTGGCCACGCGCCGCCGTTCCAGATCAGGTCACGCCCGGTCTCGTCGCATAAGGAGCAGAGTTCGGCCCCATGAGCCGCAACACGCGCCGTATACCGCCCGTTGCTGAAGACATGGCTGTCAGACATCACCCATCATGCTCCTCTCGTCTAGCCTACCGACACGTCGCCTTCGGAAAAGGCGCAAACCGGAGGGCCCACCGACCTTCCCCAAAAATCCGTTCAGATCAAGAGACTGTTTCGTGAGGGTCGGGTTGCATGACGGGCATCGCGCCCTGGCCGCATTCAAGTCCGGCCAGACGTTCCTCAACAGCCGATACGAGCGCAGCGTCGGCCGGCGGATCAAGAAAAGACAGGCGTGTACGCATGGCCAGAAGAATATCCGATGTCGCCTCCCCGACGGCCTTGCGCCACCATTCCAATGCCTGTTCCCGCTTGCCCTGGTCACATAGAAGCGTCGCGTAATTGTGTTGCCCGCGATAATCACCTGCCTCAGCGGAGCGCTGATACCACAGCGCCGATGCTTCCCTGTCCCGTGCAATCTCCCACCCCTCTTCGAGAAACCGGGCATAAAGATTCATCGATTTGGCATGGCCAGCCTCGGCTCCGGCCTTGAATAGGGTCAGGGCGCGCGCAAGGTCCTTTTCCACCCCAATGCCGCGCATGGTGAGGATAGCGAGATTATAGCAACCCCAGGCATCTCCCCGCAGCGCGGCCTGTTCGTAACAGGTTGCAGCGCGCAGCAGATCACGGGAACACCCCCAGCCGAATTGATAACACCGTCCCAGCATGTTCAGCCCCGGACCGTACCCGGCATTTGCTGCCCCTTCGAACCAGCGAAACGCCAGATCGGGGCGGGAAGGCACATAGACACTATCGCGCAGGATCTGCCCCCAGAGCACCTGTTCCAGCACATGGCCTGCGAGTGCCTTGAGCCGGATGGCTTCGATGGCTTCCGGCAATCGACCATACCGCGCGGCAGGCTCCAGACTGGCAATAGCGACGCTCCCGGATCGACGCCGAAGACGGCGCCGCAGGCGTCGGATGACGCTTTTTGCCCAGGTAACTGGAAAGGGAAAGTTAGACATTTCGCAAAAAACTACACATATTTCGCAACAAATCAATTGAGACTCAGTCGCGCTTTCATTATGGAGTTGCGAAATCCTCGCAACTGAATGGAGCGCCGCGCCTCATGCGTCCCCCCTCGCGCAAATCCCTGTCCCTGCTACCGATGCTTACCGGGATCATTCTCGGAGCGACTCAAACCCATGCGGCAACAGACGCGCCCCTAGATCGCAAGGACAGGAAACCTCAGCGCAAAGTGGAAAAACGTCCAGAGGGCAAGAATACGATCGGTAAGAACGGCTCAGAAGCCCATCCGGATGAGCATATCACAGTGCTCGGTAACGGGTTCAACACGCTGAAAGACCCGATCGGCCTGTCGCGCATGCCGCAGGATGCGCTGCATACGCCGCAGCAGATCAATATCGTGCCCCAGATGCTGATGAAGCAGCAGAACGTGAAATCGGTGGATGAAGCCCTGCGCAATGTGCCGGGCGTGACCTCCTCGATTGGCGAAGGCGCGGGCGGCATGAATGGCGATCAGTTCCTGATCCGCGGCTTTCAGGCGCAGAACGATATCTACCAGGACGGTTTGCGCGATTTCGGCGTCTACAGCCGCGATGCGTTCAATCTCGAGACGATCTCCGTCATCAAGGGGCCGTCATCCGAAGTGTTCGGCAATGGCACGACGGGGGGCGCCATCAACATGGTGACCAAGACGCCGACCCTGCGCGATCATTATGCCGCCGAGTTCAATGGCGGGTCGGGCTCCTATTATCGGGGTGTGCTCGACGTGAACAAGAAGCTCGACGATCACACGGCCCTGCGCATCACCGGCATGGGCAACGAGAACAACATCGTCGGGCGCGATTTCCTTTATTCGCATCGCTGGGGCATTGCACCCTCCATCGCCTTCGGTCTTGGCAGCAAGGCCACGCTGGTGCTGCAGTACATGCATCAGCAGGAAAATTCGGTCCCCGATTTCGGCGTGCCTGTTGTCACGCCGCCCGGCGCGAAAACCGGCGGCCCGATTACCGAATACGGCATTCGCCGGACGAATTTCTACGGCACGACCAGCGACCAGAACGCCACAAACGACAATATGGAAACGGCACGCTTCTCGTATAAACTCAACGATCACATCAAATTCTATGACGATCTGCGCGGCGGCCAGTTCTACCGGACATTCGCGGCCTCCAAGGCCACCTGTGACGCCACCTGCGTGAACAACTACTTCCTCGGTCATGCCGGCTCGGCGCTTGTCGCGCGCTCGGGACCGAATGGCGCCGGAAACGGCAAGGGCACCGGCACGATCATGGCACCCCTGCCCTATCAGCAAACGAGCTGGTCGGTGCAGAATGTCGGCTCAATGGTCGCCGATTTCCATACGGGCTTTCTCAGGCATCAGGTCGTGACAGGCTTCGATCTCGAACGCGTCAACGACGTCCGCTCGCAATCGACCTATCTCAAACCCAAGCCCTATGCCTCGCTGGTCAACCCCAATCCCAATGTCGGCAATCTGCTTCTGGTGCCCGGCGACCTGAACCCGGCAGGACTGGTCAGCCTCGGCGCGCTGGGGGCCAAGTCGCACTCGAACGGTTACGGCTTCGATACAGGTCTGTTCTTCTATGATCAGATCTGGTTTACGAACTGGCTGTCAATCAAGGGTGGATTCCGCTGGGATCGCTGGCAGACCAGCTACAACCTCACGGGCGGTAATGTCGCCGCCAATCCTGATATCCATTACCATCAGGTCAGCAGCGTCTTTAATCCGAATGTCAGCCTTGTTGCGACGCCGGATACCCATCAGACCTACTATTTCACCTGGGCGACGTCGACCACGCCAAGCGGCATGTATGTGACGAATGGCTCCGTGCCCATCCGTCCTGGGACGAACAGCTTTGCCAGCCCCGAAAAGGCCAATCTGTACGAGATCGGCGCGAAATACAGCGCCTTCCATGACCGCATGGGCTTCACAGCCTCGCTGTTCCGGCTGGAAAAGAACAATGCCATCAATGCCGATCCGGTCACGGGTCAGGTGCAGGGGTCGAGCGACAAGCAGCGTAATCAGGGGCTTGAACTCTCTGTGGGCGGCATGATCACACGCCACTGGAATATCTCGGCGACCTATGCCCTGTATGACAGCGACACGCTGGCCTCCGATACCGCAGCATCCGTGGGCAAGCAGGTGCAGTATGTGCCCCATAATCAGGCAACGCTGTGGTCAGTCTATGATGCGTTTTCCAACACGCCCTACAACGTCTCTTTCGGCGGTGGCATGACCTGGCGCCAGCATGTGTGGCTGAACACCACCAACACGCTCAAGGTCCCGGATAATCTGGATTTCGACGCAGTCATTTCGCATCGTCTTGGTCAACACTGGAAGATCGCGCTCAATGGCTACAATCTGGCCAATCGCCTGAACTACCAGAGCCTGTTTTCCAATCGCGCCACCCCATCCTCAGGGCGTACCTTCCTCGGGCAGATCAGCCTGAATTACTGAATGGGCGCTTCAGCAGAAGCCGGGCGGTTTTCTGCCCGGCTTCTGCTGTCACCGCACCCGATGAGATCTGAGCCGTCAAAGGTCGACCCCGAACAAGCCGCTCGGTGTTTCTTGATAGGTGTTTTCCCGTCTCCTGCGCTATGGAACCCCCAAAACCGGTTTCTGGATTTCTGGGGATAGTCATCATGTCGCAGCCACCCATCTGCATTGCCGCCCTTTATCGCTTCACCCCCTTTGCTAACCCTGCGGCCATTCGCACGCCTCTGCTCGATGCCTGTCAGGGACTGGGGATCAAGGGTACGCTGCTTCTGGCGCGCGAGGGGATCAATGGCACGATAGCGGGCAGTGACGAGGCCATTACCGCCATCATCGCCCATATCCGCGCCCTGCCCGGCTGCGATGCGCTCGAATGGAAACTCTCGCGCGCGGAGACCATGCCCTTCAACCGTATGAAGGTTCGCCTCAAGCGGGAGATCGTGACCATGGGCCAGCCGGATATCGACCCTCTTGCCGGTGTCGGGCGCTATGTCTCGGCCATGGACTGGAACGCCCTGATTGCCGACCCGGATACGATCCTGATCGACACGCGCAATGATTATGAAGTCGCGGTCGGTACCTTCAAAGGCGCCATCGACCCCGATATCCAGAGCTTTCGCGAATTTCCCGACTGGTTCCGCGCCCGCCGCGCTGAACTGGAGGCCGAAGGACGCACGCCCAAAATCGCCATGTTCTGCACTGGCGGCATACGCTGCGAAAAATCCACGGCTTTCGCGCTCTCGGAAGGCGTGCAGGATGTTTATCACCTCAAGGGCGGCATCCTGAAATATCTGGAAGAGGTTCCAGAGGCTGAAAGCCTGTGGGAGGGCGAATGCTTCGTGTTCGATCAGCGCGTGACCGTGCGCCATGGGCTCGAACCCGGAGCCTATGATCTATGCCATGCCTGCCGCCGCCCGGTTTCGGGCGAAGACAAGAATTCAGCCCTCTATGTCGAGGGCGTCCAGTGCCCCGCCTGTGCGACTGAACGTACCGACACCCAACGCGCGCGCTACGCCGCCCGTCAACAACAGGAAGACTTGGCTCGTGCTCGTGGCACACATCATGTTGGTGGGAACGACTGAGCATAAGGTCGCGCTTCATACTTGCTTAGGAGACACCGCAATGACCGGCGAGACGGCAGACGATCACTGGGCATCGGATCCATGGTTCACCACTACCCTCGATCGTTTGAATGGGGCGCGAGAGGAGGGGTAAAGCACCCACATCCTCGATCTCGAGGCCATCGAAGCAGCGATCTTCGAGGGTGATAGCGCCGTCTATCGCCTCATGGCAGCCATGGAGAGCATCCTGCGCAAAGAAGGCCATGACGGCTTTCGGGGCGCTCCGCGGGTTCTGTTGGCCACTTTGCAGCGCCTGAGCGAGCTCAGTCGTAGCAACGTCTGACCGATAGAAAGACGGGGCGTCACTTTGCCAGAAACCGCTTCGTCGTATCCTGTCTCGCGTCCCGCCAAGGGATGGCATGCCTTCGCAAATGCTTAGCAAAAACCGGGATGAAAGGGGCTTTCCCCTTTCCGGGGGGCGGGGCAGCGCCCCGCAATATCGCGTCACAGCAGGAAGAGAATCCGATCAGCAGAGACAAGGCTTGACCTAGCCTGCGCTCTAGCCCCCTTTATCGGATCATCATGAAAAGACGCCTCCCCGATCTGGAAGCCTGGGCCATTTTCGCGCGTGTGGCGCAGTTGGGGTCGTTCTCGCGTGCTGCGCGTGAACTCGGACTATCTGATCCCACGATTTCAAAAGCGATCACCCGGCTTGAGGCGCGACTGGGGCTGACGCTCATCGCGCGTACATCGCGGCGGATTGCCCTGACCGATGCCGGACATGGCGCGCTCGAGCGGGCCATACGTATTCTGGATGAGGGTGAGGCCGTCGAGGAGGAGGCGGTGGAGCAGGCCTCCACGCCACGCGGGCGCGTACGGGTCAGCGCGCCTCTCTCTTTCGGTGTGGGGTATCTGGGACCAATTCTGTCGCACTTTTTCGAAACCTATCCCGAGATCGTTGTCGATCTGGCGCTCAGCGACCGAAAAATCGATCTCGTAGCCGAGGGGTTCGATCTGGCCTTGCGTATTGCCAGTCTGGACGATTCCTCCATGCTGTCACGTCGGCTCTGCACCATGCGGCTGTTCCTGGTAGCAGCCCCGTCTTATCTTGAACGGCATGGAACGCCGTCTCATCCGGCCGAACTCGTCCGCCATCAGGCACTCATCTATACGGGCGGGAATCTGCGGGACACGTGGCGTTTCTCGCATCCCTTCCTTGGCGAAAGCACTGTGCAGCCCGCTATCAGAATGTGGAGCGACAATGCCGAGGTCCATAATCCTGCGCTTATTGCCGGGCAAGGCCTGGCCATACAGCCGGAATTCATGATCTGGCGTGAGGTGCAGGCAGGCAAGCTGGCCACCGTCCTGCCGGAGTGGAGCATCACACCGCTCAGCCTGCATCTTGTCATGCCCCCCAGCCCGCTGCGCCCGAAACGGGTACAGGTCCTGATCGATTATCTGGCCGCCGAACTCGCCAAGGCCCCCTGGGCCATGGAAAACTGACCCGCGACGGCACAGGTCGCGACAAGGGACCGATCACAGCCTGAGAAAATCCAGCAGATCGGCTGTCAGCTGCGCCTGATGGGTCACCGTGAAACCGTGCGGCGCCCCGGGATAGATCCTGAGCTGTGCATCGGGCAGCATCTCTGCCGCAAGTCTGCCGGTTCCCTCAAACGGCACAACCTGATCGTCATCCCCATGAATGACCAGGGCGGGCACGGTGATGGCAGCCATGTCAGGCCGGAAATCGGTTTCCGCAAATGCTGTCGCACTTTCGATCTCGGCTCGCACGCTCCCCATCAGCCCAAGCTGCAGAAACTGCGCCAGCGCGCCATCAGATACGGCCTGACCGTGGTTCCTGCCGAAAAACACCGGGGCGAAATCCACCAGCACCTGCGCCCGGTCTGCCAGAAGCGCCGCCCGTAGCCCGTCGAAGAACGCCTTGTCCGGTCCGAAAGGATGATCCGCCCTCTGCATGAAAACCGGCGTGACCGCCCCGAGCAAGGCGAGGCTTCGCACCCGCGTCGTTCCATGGCGCGCCACATAGCGGCTGATATCGCCACCCCCCATCGAAAATCCGACCAGCGTGATATCGCTCAGATCGAGATGGGCGATCAGTTCGGCGATATCATCGGCAAACCGGTCATATATGTACCCTCCCCAGGGCTGGGACGACCGACCGAACCCCCGACGATCGAAAGCGATCACCCGGTATCCGGCCTCGGCCAGAGCGATCATCTGCTCGTCCCACATATCGGCACTGAGCGGCCAGCCATGGCTCAAGAGTACAGGGCGTCCCTTGCCCCAATCCTTGTAATATATCTCGACGTGATCTGACGTGGTGAAGACGGACATCTGAATAACTCCTGTTCTTTGATGGCAGGGAGAAATTAAGCAAAATCAGCGGAGGATGCGCCTGACCGGAACGGCGTAGCGCCCCGCACCGGCGGCGGCCAAAGCCAGCAATCCACCGGCAATCGACAGATTTTTGTAGAAATGGATCGTCATGTCGTATCGCACCGCGCCCGGTGCATAGGTCCAGAAATGATGCCCGATCAGCCCTGTCACGACCGTATATCCAGCCAGCAGAAGCGCCACTGGCGCCGTCATGACACCAAGCACCAGGGCCAGCCCCGCACCAAGTTCGATGATCGTGGCAGCCAGAGCCGACAGTGTCGGGAAAGGGGTGCCTGACTGGACCATATAAGCGACGGCTCCGGCAAAATCGGAAACCTTGCCCCAGCCCATGACGAGAAACAGAAGTGAGAGGCCAAAGCGTGCGCCGAACAAGGCCGCATCGCGCAGGAAAAAAGCATTCATGGTGAGGTTCCTTCAGCGTGGTGCGGCACCGAAGTGGCTCGCCGCTGAAAGACCATTACGGTTCTTTATCGTTCATAAAAACAGAAATGAGAGAAAGGTATTCTTTCCTTTTTATAGGCAATGGAGCGCGAAGTCTCGCGTGCGAGCGTTTCTAAGACAAGCCTTCCTTTATGGGGCTTTGCCCCATTCCCCACCAAAGGACGGTCGTCCTTTGGAAACCTATTTTATAGAAGCGGGATGAAAGGGGCTTGCTCCTTTCCGGGGGGCGGGGCAGCGCCCCGCATTCCTCTCAGAGCAAACGGGCGAGTTTCAGGAACACCCAGGTCAGGATCATGGCGATAAAGCACACTGCACCGGCTTCGAGCGTGCCATAGGCGCCACTCGCCAGATACATCCCGCCCGTGTTCATGCCGAAAAACCCGGTCACCAGAGTAGCCGGGAACATGAGAATGGTGGCAGCCGTCAGGATATAGAGGCGTCGGTTGGTTTCTTCGGCCTGGGAGGAGCCGAGCTCGTCCTGGAGAGAGCGAGCACGATCCAGTAGGGCGATCATGTCATCGAGTGCGGCATGAACCTGGCGTTCGGTTCGGTCGCGCAATTCGTCCTCAGCCCATTCTGGCAGTTCCAGATCCTCGTCGCGCAAGACACGGTCGATGGGGGTAACCACGCGACGTAACTCGGTCGCACGGCGTCGGCCCTTACCCACGATACCGCCGAGATGCCCTAGATCGGTACGTCGCTCGATCAGCAGGAGTGCGTCTTCCGCACGGTCGAGCTCGTCATCGAGCTTGCCGATCTGGCGGCGCACACTGCCGGTGAATTCGCGCAGGGCGCGATCGATCACTCCGGCGGGGCTACGGGGGATGGACTCAGCGCGCAGCGTACGAAACGCGGCACCCAGGACAGGGATGGGGTTGCGGCGCGTCGTGATGAGCAGATCGGGCCGCATGGCGAACCGCCAGGCGCAGATATCGCGATCCTCTTCCGACACGGCATCGTCAAAAGCAGGAAGCGCCCCCCAGACCAGACCCGGCAGGGCCTCCAGCATGACGCCATATTCCGTTTCGGCCAACATGGCGCTGACGTCTTCAGGCAGGCAGGGCAGGGTGGCGACGTGCTGCCTCGCCGAGCTATGCACGGTGTCGAAATGCAGCCAGGCCCAGCTTTCCGAGGGTTTGGGATAGTTCGAGGGCGGCGTGCGATCATTGAGCAGGCTCTCGATCTCATGCGGTTCGAGCGGCGAGGGGTCCTCACCCGGCCGCGCCCGGATGGCCCAGACCAACCCATTGGCAATGCCGTGGGGCAGGGCACCGGATGGCTTCATATCCTGACCGGCAACGACGGAGAACGGCATCTGTGAGCGTGTATTGGACATGCCATCCTCCATCCTGAGGAAATCTCTGTTCTGAGCGAACGCTGCTCGCTGTCTCGCATGGGCGGCGAGCCCAGGCAACCGCTTTCCAAGCTTAATGTAGCGGCAAGGAAACCGGAACGCCGCCGGTTTGTTACCAGTTCATCAAGATGTCCCGCAAAACGAAAAACCAAGCCTGACATCATTACCCCGTTTTCCGACAGGAGCCTGTCATGAAACACGCATTCAAAGCCGTCCTGACCGCATCCGCCCTGCTTGTCGCACCCACTCTCGTATCGGACCCTGCTTTCGCGCAGGCTACAACGGCGACAGACAGCGAACAGGCCCCTACGGCTCAAAAGGCTGAAACTCTCAAGAACCAGTCGACCCAGATTCACAACCCGACCGAGCAGAACAAGACGTTCAAGAATCAGGCGAGTGAACAGCCCGATCCCAAGACGCCGAGCACGCCCGGTGGAACGGTGGCGCCGACGGGAGAAACTTCGGACAAGATGCCCATCTCCTCGCCGCAACATGAGAAAGCAGCCAAGCACAAGCACAGCATGAAGGGCATGAAGATGTCCGACAAATCGGCCCAGCAGTAACCGGTCTCTCCTCAAGGCCCAGATCCTGAGGGTATGAAAAGGCGTCCACCCCAACCCGGGTCGGGCGCCTTTTTCATGCGCGCTGGCCCAAAGCCGGAACTCGCTCTATACAAATGCCCCTCACCAGAGAAACAAGGGTTTCAGAATGACCGATTACAAGGTGCGCGACATCGCCCTGGCCGAATGGGGCCGCAAGGAAATCTCCATTGCCGAGGGCGAAATGCCCGGCCTGATGGCGCTCCGCGAGGAATACGGCGCCAGCCAGCCGCTCAAGGGCGCGCGCATTGCGGGCTGTCTGCACATGACCATCCAGACCGCCGTGCTGATCGAGACGCTGACGGCTCTGGGCGCGACCGTGCGCTGGTCGTCCTGCAACATCTTCTCGACCCAGGACCAGGCCGCTGCCGCCATCGCCGCGACCGGCGTGCCGGTTTTCGCCTGGAAGGGCCTGAGCGAGGAAGAATTCTGGTGGTGCATCGAGCAGACCATCAAGGGTCCCGATGGCTGGACGCCGAACATGATCCTCGATGACGGCGGCGACCTGACCGTGCTCATGCACGACAAGTATCCCGAGATGCTGAACGACGTGCGCGGCCTGTCCGAAGAGACGACCACGGGCGTGCATCGTCTGTGGGAAATGGCGAAGAAGGGCACGCTGAAGGTTCCGGCCATCAACGTGAATGACAGCGTCACCAAGTCGAAATTCGACAATCTTTATGGCTGCCGCGAGAGCCTGGTGGACGCCATCCGCCGTGGCACCGACGTCATGATGGCCGGCAAGGTTGCCGTGGTTGCCGGCTATGGCGACGTGGGCAAGGGCTCGGCCGCCTCGCTGCGCAATGCAGGCTGCCGCGTGCTCGTGACCGAAGTCGATCCGATCTGCGCCCTCCAGGCCGCGATGGAAGGTTATGAGGTCGTGACGATGGAAGCCGCCGCTTCGCGCGGCGATATCTTCGTGACCTGCACGGGCAATGTCGACATCATCACCGTCGAGCATATGCGCGAGATGAAGCACCGCGCCATCGTGTGCAATATCGGGCATTTCGACAGCGAAATCCAGGTCGAGGCCCTGCGTAACTACAAGTGGGACAACGTCAAGCCGCAGGTGGACGAGATCGAGTTCCCCGACGGCAAGCGCATCATCCTGCTGTCTGAAGGCCGCCTCGTGAACCTCGGCAACGCGACGGGTCACCCCTCGTTCGTGATGTCGGCGTCCTTCACCAACCAGACCCTGGCACAGATCGAACTCTGGACGGCTAAGCCGGGCCAGTATGAGACCAAGGTTTACACTCTGCCGAAGAAGCTGGACGAGAAAGTTGCTGCGCTGCATCTCGCCAAGGTCGGCGCCGAGCTAAGCAAGATGAGCACAAAGCAGGCCGATTATATCGGTGTGCCGGTTGCCGGTCCGTTCAAGCACGAAGAATACCGCTACTAAGTCTCGAGGGGCGCAGGGCACTGTCCTGCGAACCGCCAGAGGGCCATTGCCCTCTGGAAACCCTCTTGCAGGGATGAGAGGGGCTCGCCCCTTTCCGGGGAGCGGGGCAGAGCCCCGCCTCTTCCACAAGGGAGACGCGCATGGCCCGAGATCGCTCCGCCGCCAGACCCGCGCGATCGAGACAATCGACATCCCGACGCGCTGCGTTCCGCCTCTGGGCTGTGCCAACGCTTGTCATTGCTGGTCTGTTTGCAGGCGCTATCGGGTTGCAGACGCTTCTTGCCCATCGACACAAGACACCGATTGGCGGCCCCTACACCCTGATCGACAGCGCAAACCACCCGACCACCCAGGCGCGTTTCGCAGGGCGACAGACGCTCATCTATTTCGGCTACACCCATTGTCTGGATGTCTGCCCGCTGACGCTCGCAACGGTAGCGCAGGCCTATACTCTGCTTCCCTCCGAGAGGCAGCGCCCCGTCCCGCTTTTCGTCACGCTCGACCCGGAGCGGGATCGCCCTGAGGATATCGGTCTCTATACGCGACGCTTCTCCCCCGAAATCATCGGCCTGACCGGTACGGCCGCACAGATCGACGCCGTAGCCAAGGCATTTCACGTGACGTCCCACGTCACCATCGACCCAATGGCGGGCCATGATATGAGCGATGAGGGGAAGGGCGATTACCGGATCGACCATTCCTCAGTGCTCTACCTGATGGACGGCCAGAACCACCTTCAGGCCATTCTTCCGGCCGATTCCAGCCCCGCCGCCGTGGCGCGCGCGCTCACGCCCTATCTAGCGAAGCGCTGAAAACCGCCCGCTGAGAAACCGGTTCGCCAGCGCGAGGAGCAGAAGCGACACCCCGAGCTCCGGCAAAAGCACGCCCATGAGCCCCATGACGGCCAGCGCGCCCCAGCCAATACGGCGTGGCGAGGCGCGGGGGGCATCGAGATGTCCGGGCCGACGGCGCCTGAACCACAGGATGAGCGCCGCTATCGAGGTGAGGGTCAATAAGAGCGCGACAATCAGGTTCATAAGGAGGTTCAGAACCCCGAACAGATGCCCTTCATGAAGGGCGACACCATAGCCGATCAACCGGTCGGACAGACCCTTATCGGCAAAACGGGTGATGTGGGTGACCTGTCCCTGCGCTGTCACGCTGGCCTCGATCCGCTTCGGACGGTTCTGGGCATCGGAGCGTATGCGCCATGGTGCACCGGCCGTGGCGGGCGGCGTGATAAGCGTAGGCGCGGGGAAAGCAAGCTGGCGCGCTGCTTCGTAGACGGCGTCCAGCCCCTCGGCGGGGATCGCTGGTTGAGGCATTGTCGCTTGAGGCTTGGAGTCCATGGCCATGCCAGCCATCTCGGAGTCTGACATGCCGGGCATGGTGGCATGGCCCGAAAGCGTTGCGGCGATGGGAACAGCCCCGATTTCCCAGTCCTGTACGGATACCAGCCTGCCTATGCGGCTCTCGACGGCCGAAAAAGCCGAGCCCCAGACGAAGGACCAAGGCAGACCCGACACCAGAAACAGCACGAGTACGAACGAGATCCATAATCCTCCAACAGCATGAAGATCGCGCCAGAACACGCGACCTTGTGCGCTGAGCCTTGGAAGAACTGTGCCGCCAATACAAGCACGTCGCGGCCACCAGAGAAGGACCCCGGTCACGATCAGCACTAGGGTCCACGAGGCCACCATTTCCATGATCACAGAGCCCCAGTTGCCGATCAGCAATTGCCCGTGCAGCCGGAACACCAGCCGTTCGAACCGTGTCTGCTCGTCGCGTTGGGCCAGAACCCTGAGCGAGACGGGGTCGATATAGACACGCGCCACATCTGGCCCATGCGCCACCAGAACACGCGTGGCCTGGCTCTTCCGGGAGGGCATTTCCAGCGCAAGAAAATGCCCCCCGGGTACAGCGGCAAGCGCTGCATCGCGCCGGGCGCTCGCACTGCGTAGCGTCCCCTCAGCAACAGCGCGATCGATGTCGCGGTCAAGCCATGTCTCGATCTGGGGCTTGAACAGATAGAGTGAGCCAGTCACGCAAAGCATGATGACAAAAGGCAGGCAGAAGAGCCCGGCAAAGAAATGCCAGCGCCAGAGCATGGCCCGATCGGGCCAGACCGGACGGGAGAAGGCAGAACGAGGGGAGCGGGAATTCTGTGTCATGGCCATCCCTCAGAACTTCACCCGCACGCCGCCGAAAAAGGCGCGTGGGCTGCCTGCGTAGATCGAACCCGTCTTTGCGGCCAATACTGAGGCGCCTGCCTGCTGACCATTGGCCAGAAGGGTGTCGCTGATAGTTGTCGCCCCTGCGGCATAGACGCTGTCGGCGACATTCTGCACCTCGACATAGCCGTGCAGACGATGCACCCAACCCAGCCTTGCGGGCGGGTCGTAATGTATCTCCAGATTGAGCAGACCGTATCCGGGGATCTTGAGCAGATTGGCATTGTCGATGGAGAAGGTGCTGCGCCATGTTACCTCCGCAAATCCGCCCAGTCCCTCGAATAGTCCTGAGGGTTGGTCATAGAGCACGCGCGCATTCAGAAAATGCGGCATGACCCCGGGGATCAGATTGCCCTTGCGCGAGAAGCTGCGAGACATCGTGCTGTTCGACAGGATCTCGGTGTACTTCGTGTAGATCTGGTTGTCATAGGTGTAGGACAGACGCAGCTTCGCCCCGGGCACGGTTCGCGGGAGGGCCTGCCATGTGGCGGCGAGTTCCACGCCACGATGCTGCGAGGCGGGCGCGTTGAACGTGTAGCTGCCCGCCTGGGTATTGACCCCAGCCGACTGGCTGACCAGCTCGTTTCTGTAGAATTCGTAAAATCCGGTGGCCTGCACATTGACTGACGCCGAAGGGTGCCATTCTGTTCCAAGATCCACACCAAGACTGCTCTGGCTCTTGAGTTGGGTGTTGTTGCCGTAATTGCCCTGCGGCGTGACGAAGAAGCTGGAATAGCCCGGCGTGGCATAGGCCGTGCCCAGCCGCGCATGCCAGGTCCAGGCCTTGTCAGGCGTGAAGACGATAGAGGCCTCAGGGGCGAGATTGAAGAAGCGCCGATTGGCCGTGATATCCTGCGCTCGCGTGGCGACGGCGCTCCGGCTGTAGACCGTCTGAACCGCCCCGATATCGGATTGCGTGCCGCCCAGCCCGATCACCGCGTGCCATCGCGGCGCAAACTGCCAGTCTTCCTCGAAGCGCAGACCGATATTCCACTGATGGCCATAGGAGGTCGATGTCTCGCTGCCCCGTGTGGCCCCTGCCTGCGGCAACAGGGCATAAACCTGATAGCCGTAATCCATGTAGTCGAAATTGGCCCGGACGAAGCTGGTAAGGGGCGTTGCTCCGACTACGTCATGACGCGTCAGGTCGGTCTGGACGTTATAGGAGTTGAATGGCCCCACGAAGGCCGTGGTCGAGGTCGGCTGCTCGACATGGCGCTGGTCATAGGTGAACTGGGTACGCCAGACCATGCGCGGCGTGAAATCATGCTCCCAGCGCAGCCCGACAATACTGCGCCGGTCGAAGCGGCCCAGATTGGCCTGCTGGGGTGTCACGGCGGTCTGCGCGCCATAAGCGCCGTTTCGATAAAGCGACACCGTACCGCATCCGGCGGCGCCCCCGGCAGCCGTGGTGCATCCCCGCTGATAGGGGTTAAGGCGATACTGGTTGAGCGACAGCCTCAGCGGAAGAAAGGCATCGGTCACGTTATTGATGAATTTCAGAACGAGACGGTCCTTGGGCGAAAGAGACACCCGCAGGCGCATATTTTCGGTCGAGGTCGCATATTGGCTATTGGCAATGAAGCCATCGCTACGCACGTCGCTGGCAAAGAGCATGAAATCATAGGTGCGATTGCCTGCACCTAGCGTCATATAGTTATTGAACATGCCGAAACTGCCGAAATCGGAGCCGAGTTCGAGCCCATGGATGGAAGCGCCGCTGCGCGTGCGGAAATTGATCGCACCATTGATGGCGTAATTGCCGTAGAGGGTCGATGCCGGACCTTGGAAAACATCCACCCCCTCATAGGCATGAGGGTCGATCAGATCGGCACGCGCCGTGCCATCGGGCTGGGTGACGGGAAAGCCGTCTTCTGAAACCTGCAGATTGCGCAGCCCGTAGGACTGGCGCGCTCCCGACCCACGAATGGAAACAACAGTATCACGCGGGCCATTCCCCTGCAGGAAACTTGCACCCGGCACAGCGACCAGCATGTCGGCCACGCTCTGAGCAACCTGATTGGCAAAATCCTGGCGCTCGGCACTGTAAGTCGTCTGCCCCACGGGTGAGAGGGTGACAGGCCCCCGCGCCTGGCCCTTGACCAGAATGGCTTCGACGGGAGGCGCCTTGCGCTTTGGCCGCGAGGATGCCGCGTGGGGCGAAGACGGGGGGTGGGGAATACTCTGCACCGTGGGTTCGGCGGCAACAGCTTGCAGGCTGCCCAGGCTGACCAGGGCAGGGAGCGCGCGACCACAGAGCCGCGCGACACGAAGAAAGGATGTCATGAGAGATCAACCTGACGGGGAACAGGGCCATGAGCTCGCAGCCACGGTCAGGTGGTACGAGTACTCATGGAGCGAGACGGGTCAGGCGATGAGGGGAGGCCCTCGAGGGGAATGGCTGTTTCGTGCAGGCGCAGGCGGTCCCCGCACGGGCGGAAAGCACCAGAAATGTGCGAGAGTAACGAATGTCGCCCTTCCCCTCCCGAATAAGGAAGGGATCACACAAGGGTCATGCATGTCCGATGCGACTGCCAGAAGCATCGCGCCATCACTCAGAGCCGACCTGTGGTGCCGATCATCGGGTAAGGAGTTCGAGGGTGGCTCACAGAGCACGGAGAGCGCTGTGAGCACATCGAGCGGGTCGTCCGACGACGCGCCGGACAAGGGGGTGGAACCGCCGAGACGGATCATCAGGGCAAGCAGAGCCATCAGCCAGAAGGCCGCCCTTGCTCCATGAGATCGCCCAGTCATTCCCATGGGCCATTTCCATAAGCGATCTGGCGCGTTTTGCCCATGGGTGTGCGCCGTCTCTTGCCGAGTGTTCACAGACAAAACCGAGAGATAACAGGCGTGCAAACAATTGCGCCTATGAATGTCGTAAAGAATAAAACGCTCCGGATCGCCCCCCCTCTCTACAGACGCGCGTCTCTCACCGAGACATGAATAATACTCAAAGTTCCCGGAATGGCGAACAACCCAAAAATCGCAACTGCATCGAACCATGCATGATAGGGGGATTGTCTATTTCTAAATATTTCTATGAAATTGTTGCACACATTTATTATGTAAACCGAAATGTAGATACATCATATCTTGTTACTACCGTAATCACCGAATGGACATATGGATACAGATGTGAGATAGGGTCTCAAAGCGGTTGTCACAGAAGCGGGAACTTAAGGGCAATGGACAGCAAAAATCCGGGTTCAGACCCAATCATGGCCGATATCGACGCCTGGGATGAGCTCAGATCCGATGAGCCCGCTCAGGAAGAAAATTCCGCTCAGACGCCCATGAATTACCTCGCAGGACTAGATATGCTGAGCGAGAAGGATTTTGCAGATGACGGGCAGGCCATCGCTTTTTACCGCGAGAATGGCTGCACAACAGTCATGCAGGCCTTCACCCTAGCCAATATTCTGCATACGAGCTTTCGCGTGCAGGAGGCTTCACGCTTTTACCGCATCGCATTCGAGCTGCATTCCAAAAGCCCGAGCGAGTACCCTCTTGCACAGTCGCTGCTGCAGGCACGCCTCCTCTGCCTGATGAAGGCAGGCAAGGAACTGCCCTCTCATGAAGTGGCCGAGCTGCGCGCCCTTTGCGCGCCTCACGCCAATTTCATCGAGAGCGTTCATCTGGCATGGCGCGGCGGAGACCCACTGGGAGCCATGCGCCTGACGGCGAATGCCTTTGAAGAATTCCACACGGGGGAAGAGATTGACACGCTCTATCTCGGCTTTGCCCTCCAGAGCAACTTCCCCTTCATCAAGGGCTGCAGCGATCGTCGCGTAATCCCCAACCAGCTTTTCCTCTATTGGGACCAGACCCCCCCGGAGGAGATCCGCGCTAATTTCGATTTCCATCGTCAGATCTCCGGGCTCGATGTCCGCATCTTCGACAAGCCGGAAGCAGAACAATGGCTCTATGACGTCTATGGCGTCGAGGCGCGCTCGCTCTTCCTCTCGGCCCGCCATCCGGCAGAGGCAGCCGATATCCTGCGCGTTCATGTCATTCAGGCGCTTGGGGGCTGGTGGCTCGATGCCGATATCCGTCTCCGCGACGAACAGGCCATCCAGTTCATCCTCGACCGCAAGGAGCAGAATGTCCTGTTCCTGACTCATAACAACGTTGTGCATAATGACTTCTTCGGATCGGTCGCCCAGAGCCCGCTCCTCAATGAATGTCTTCTCAACATATATAGGAACTGCTTCCTGCATCCGGGGCTGTTCATTGCTTACAAGACCGGGCCAGGCGTATTCAATCGTGCCCTGAACCGCCTTATCCATCGTGATGTCTCCGGCATCGCTCCGATGGCGCCGACCAGCGTCCATGATCATCATGTATTCGGTCGTCTGATCGAGGAATTCGAAACCCCCTACAAGCATCAAACCAAGCACTGGCAGGCTGTCTGAAAAATCTCCCGGCGCAAGTCGCGCCGGGATCGTCTCAAACCGTATTCCCTGCCAATGTAATCCCCCCTCGGCGCTCTCACCACGCTCTTCTCTCCCGTTCCCCAGACGCCGGTTTCGCTCACTGGCCAGGAACGGCATCGGTCAGCACGCTCGAGCCGTCTCCCAACTGCGGGACACTTGAGTAAAAGCACCTTGTGCGTTGAGATCGAAAATGAAACGATTGACAGGAGTGTTTCTTCCTCCTGATCAATAGGGCTTCCTGCCTATGCGTTCGTTTTTTCCGTTTCTTGGCCTGGCATTATGTCTGCAGCCCGCCCTGGCGGCGCGCCCCGCTCCCAGCCAGTCCATGCCACTCTCCATGAGACCCGTTTTCGATACGCTGGTTCTGCCTGACGCCGCCAATATCTGGCGCAGTGGTTCGGGTCGCCCCGGCCCCGCCTACTGGCAGAATCGCGCTGATTACCGCATCGAGTCCCGTATCGACCCGGACAAGGCGGTACTGAGCGGCACCGAAACCATCACCTATACGAATAACAGCCCCGATGCGCTGGATGTGCTCTGGCTCCAGCTCGACCAGAACATGTACCGCAAGGATTCCCGCTCCTGGATCGCCTATCCCGACTGGCACCCGGCGAGTTCAGAGGGCTTCGTGATCGAGCGCGTGGCGCTTGAAGAGGGCGGCGGGGAGCATCCTGTCCCATTCCGCATCGACGATACACGCATGCAGGTCAGTCTGCCTTCTCCCCTCGCCGGATCGGGCCATGGTCTGAAACTGCGTGTGACCTGGCATCATCAGATTCCCGGCCTTTGGGGGGGGCGCACAGCTGTAACACCCGTAAAGGATGGCAAGATCTACGAGATTGCCCAATGGTATCCGCGTATGAGCGTCTATGACGATCTGCGCGGCTGGGACACGCTGCCGTATCTGGGCCAGGAATTCTACCTGGAATACGGCACGATCGATTACGCCGTGACCGTCCCCTGGAATTTCACGGTCGTAGGCTCAGGCGCTCTCGTCAACCCTCAGGATGTGCTGAGTGCGACAGAGCGCGCGCGCCTTGCAGAGGCCGCCAGAAGCGACAAGCGTGTTCTCATCCGAACGCCGGAAGACGTGCTGGACCCAGCCAGCCATCTGGCGCGATCGGGTGAAAAGACGTGGCGCTTTCATATGGAAAACACGCGCGATGTCGCCTTCGCGGCCTCGCCGGTTTTCGTCTGGGATGCCGCCAGGCTCGATCTGCCCGCCCTGCCCGCTGCCAAGGGCCAGAAGGCCCAGCCACGTCTGGCCATGTCGGTCTACCCGCGTGAGGGTGCGGGCCCGCAGGCCTGGGACCGCTCCACCGAGTATGTGAAGCACGCCATCGAGTATTTCTCGTCGCAATGGTACCCTTATCCTTGGCCGAACGCCGTCAATCTCGGCGGCCATGGGGCGGGCATGGAATACCCTGGCATCGTCTTCGACGGATGGCAGGACAAGAACGATATGCTGTTCTGGATCACCACCCATGAACTCGGCCATGGCTGGTTCCCCATGATCGTGGGGAGCAATGAGCGTCGTCACGCCTTCATGGATGAGGGGTTCAATACCTTCATCGATGCGTATGCCTCGCAGCATTTCAACCACGGGGAATATGCCCCCAAGAAGGACGCCGAATTCGCCCCCGAGACCGGAGACCCGGCAAAGGATATCGTGCCAGTGCTTACCGCCTCCGATGCACCGAGCCTGATGATGCCCTCCGAACTCGTGCCCGAAAAATATCGTCACAAAGTGACCTATTTCAAAGGCGCTTACGGGCTCATGCTTCTGCGTGAGAAAATTCTCGGGCCTGATCGCTTCGACGCTGCCTTTCGCGCCTATATCCGCGCCTGGGCCTTCAAGCATCCCACCCCGTCGGATTTCTTCCGCTTCATGTCCAGCGAGGCGGGAGAGGATCTGACATGGTTCTGGCGCGGCTGGTATTTCGAGAACTGGTGGCCCCAGTACCGTCTGGACGGCATGACCCGCATCACCGCAAAGCCGGAAACGGGCCATATGAAGACGAGTCAAACCACACCCGGCCAGTCTGCGACTGACGCCGGCAATACCATCGCCATCGGCGTACGCAATGAGGGCAAGCTGCTTCTGCCAGTCGTACTGCGCGTGACATGGCAGGACGGCACAATGGCCGAGCGCATCATCCCGACCGAAGCCTGGGCGCTTCATGACCGTTTGAGCCTGAGCTTCCCCGATCATGGGGCAGTCAAATCTGTCGCGCTCGACCCAGATCAGGGCCTGCCTGTTCCTGATCGCAGCGCATTGACGCTGACACCGGCAGAACCCGCCCGTCCCTGACGGGCAAAGGCTTCATGCCTCGTGAGCGGGCGCCGACCTGTCCAGAGTAGAAACGCCTAGCGCGCCATCCCCTCGCTCGTCTCGCCCCACAGGCTGGTCGATGCGAGGGCCGGGACCTCGGTACGCTCGGCCGTGTCAAACCCGAAAAAGCTTTGTGCCTCGGCCCAGATGGGCGACGGCTGGGTCGCATGGCTTTGGGCAAGAAGGCGAGCGAGATCGGCAGCGCCGGTCGACAGATATCTGATCATGTGGTCTGACCCCTCACGATGGCGCCCTCTGCCACCAAGGAGGGGCAGGACCGGGCACCTGAAAACAGCGATCCGGGATCCGACTGGCCCCCCGGAGAGACGCGTCAGCCTACGGGATAAGCCCCGCACGATGACGACAGGGTCAGCCTATATGATAGTGAGAGTCGTTCTCAACAACTATTTTCATGGCGATAGGGCGAGAGTTCTGCCAGCGCGTCCTTCTCTTCAAGAATGGCCGTGCGCTCATGGACGAGATAGGGCTCCACTGCTCTTGCAAGGGCAGGATCACGGATGAAATGCGCCGAATAGGTCAGGCTCGGCAGATAACCGCGCTGAATCTTGTGCTCGCCCTGCGCCCCAGCCTCCACACGCGACAGCCCTTGGGCGATGGCAAATTCTATAGCCTGGTAATAGCAAAGCTCGAAATGCAGGAAGGGCCAGTCCCCCTCGCAGCCCCAGTTGCGGCCATAGAGCGTTTCGCGCCCCATCAGATTGAGAGCCGCCGCGACAGGTGCGCCCTCATGGAGCGCCTGCATCAGCACTACGCGATCGCCCAGCCTCGTCGAAAGCCCGGTGAAAAAGGCGCGTGTCAGATAGGCCTGCCCCCATTTCCGGTCGATCGTCGCCTGATAGAAACCATAGAAGCGGTCCCAATCATACGTGCTGATTTCGGCACCGCGCAGCACCCTGAATTCCAGACCGCACGCCTGCGCGTCACGCCTTTCCCGACGTATGGCCTTGCGCTTGCGTGACGCCAGCGTGTCGAGAAACTGCTCGAAATCCGCGTAGCCCTGATTATGCCAGTGATATTGCAGCCCGATACGCGGCATCCAGCCATGTCCGGCGAGCACTTCCTGCTCCTCGCGGGTACAGAAACTCATATGGACGGAAGACAGGCCAAGTTCATTGCAGGCCTGGCGCAGCGCATCTCCGAAAACGCCTCTAAGCCTATCGGCATCACCCCGATCCGGATCGATCAGCAGCCGCGATCCGCTGACCGGCGAGAAAGGCACGGCAATCTGGAGCTTCGGGTAATATTGTCCGCCAGCCTGCTCATAGGCGCGCGCCCAGCTCTGGTCGAACACGTATTCGCCATAGGAGTGGCCCTTGAGGAAAAGGGGCGCCACGGCCACCAGCGCCTGACCGTCATGAAGCGCGGCATAGCGTGGCAACCAGCCTGTCCGGGCCCCGACCGAGCCACTCTCCTCGAGTGCGAGAAAGAAATCATGGCTGAGGAACGGATCGTCATCACCTGCGCAGCGATTCCAGGCAGAAGCGCCAATTTCGGTGATGGAGGCATGGAGCGTCAGGGACCAATCCGTCATGCGCAGCATGTGGTTCGTCCCTGCACCCGGATCAACCGCCTGACCCACGCGGACGGATAAAATAGCACCCAGTCGGTCGCCAGATGGCGTCCAGCGGGACACTGGAAATGCTGCGGGGCAGAACAATCGATGACACCCGGCTCGACCATACGCTCACCGGGTGCAAGAGGCGCCCTGTCAGGCGATCTCGACCAGAGCTTCGACCTCGACCGGCGCATCGAGAGGGAGGGAAGGCACACCGATGGTCGAGCGGGCATGACGACCGGCATCGCCGAAGATTGCAACAGCCAGATCGGAAGCCCCATTCATCACGGTGGCGTGCTGCGTGAAATCGGGCACGCAGGCAATGAAGCCGCCCAGCCGGACGATGCGCTTGACCCGACCCAGATCCCCCAGCTCGGCCTGAAGCTGCGCCACTACGTTCAGGAAACACAGCTCGGCGCATTCACGCCCCAGTTCCGGCGTGACATCCTCACCCAGCTTGCCCGTGGCCTTGAGCGTCCCGCCCGAGAGCGGCAACTGCCCGGAAACGACTAGAAGCGAGCCCGTACGGGCGACCGCCACATAGGTCGCCACGGGCGCAGCGGCCTTTGGCAGGAAAAGGCCAAGGGCGGCCAGACGGTCTGTCGGTGTTTCTGACATGGCAGGTTTCCTCCTTGCTGAAGGGCAATCTCCCCTCAGCTGACGAGACGCAGCTTTCCGCGCTCGCGCGGAGGGAGATCGCCGGGGATGTCCAGCGGCAGCATCGGATCCTCTTCGATCACATGAGGATCTTCCGGGGCGCTATCGGGCAATCTCTTGCCCAGATAGCTATCAGACAGCGCCCTGAAGGCATAATCAAGCAGGGACGAGGCATAAGCTGCTACCGGATCCCCCTCGACCGTACCGGCAGGTCCGAAACGGGTATGCGCAAACTGCTCCACATAGGCCGCCAGAGGCGCACCATGCTGCAAACCGATGGTCACTGCCTGGCCCACACTTTCGAGCAGCCCCCGTACCATGGCGCTCTCGCGCCCCGGCGTGAGCGAGACCTCGCCCAGCGATCCGTCTTCGTACTCGCCGGTCCTCAGATAGAGCCGATGGCCGCCAATCGAGCTGCGCTGCGTGAAACCGCCATGCCGGGCGGGAAGCGGGCGACGCACCCCACGCTCGAGCCGAGCACGGAGCGGCAGGGGAGATGCCGGATCAGGACGGGCCGGCATACGATCCACAAATCCGGTCAGGGCACGATGCATGAGGAGATGCGCATCCGGCCCAGGCTGGGGCAGGGGGTTCTCTCCCAGAACGGCAGAGGCCAGAGCTGCTTCAAGGCTCAGACCGCGATGCGCCAGTCGCGCCAGAGCGCTGGCACGCAGGGTTCCATTGGCCTGCAATGGGGAGAAGATCGGGGCGAGACCACAGGACTCGACGCCCAGCAGCGCATCCACAGGCCCAGGGAGCGAGAAACCGGTCTCCACCAACGCCCTGTTGGGCAGATCGGGAAGGGTGTCTTCCATCTCGTCGCGTATCTGCCGCCCCGTGATCTCAAGCCCGGCAATGGGGCAGGAAATCGGCGGCAAGGGCACAGGACCCGCCCCCTGACGCGCGAGAGAGGTCGCAAGCCAGCTGAGATAACAAGCCGCGTCACGTCCCGTCTCGCTGTCGTAATCCAGACCCATCTGCGCCAGGCAGCTATCGAGATTAGTCAGCAGAAGCGTACCCGCCGGGCCGCCCGAGCTCTCCTGCTCCTGCATCGCGGCAGCTGGGCCGTCGAAAAGCGGCAGCTCGCCATTGAGCATGGGACCGTTAACGGCATGGAGACGACGCAGCGCTACGCAGGCAAGCCTGACCAGAAGGACGAAAGCCTCGGCATCGAAATCGCCTTCCTGAACAAAAGCGGCCAGATTGAGCACGAACCCGGCCCGACGATCGACCTGCCCCTGCCAGAGCCCCGCCATAGGCGCGATCTGCCGCGCCAGCAGCGCGTCGGCGAGCGCCGCAGCGATGGCTGGCTTCCTGCCTCCCTGCAGGGCCTCTCCCGGCAGAGCCGGCAGCCCGCCCAGGCGATCGAGCCACCGTGCGGCCTCGGTCGACAGGCGCAGCGCACCGGTCGCGCCTGAGAGCTGCAGGAGCGCAATCGCCGCCTCGTCTTCCCAGCTTGCAGGAAGGGTTACGGCGCGCAGGGCGAGATCGTCCGGATCGGCAGCGACATGCGCAACACGCATACGCACCCCGTTCCACTGGAGAAGCGTTGTCATACCCTGAATCTAGGCATCGACTCGGCGCGCGCAAAGAGTGTTTCGGCCTGCCCGGCAGGGGATAATGGTCCGCAAAATGGGGATATGGTGGATAACATTCCGCCCCCCGTTTCAGGCGGGGGTGATGGACGCTGGCAGACGAAGCCTGTAGGACTGAAAAGGAGTATCTGTTCTGATTCATCCTGTCCGGGGCCAAAGCCTGTGAGTACCCAAACCCTATGAGTGCGCTGTCCGGCACGCGATCCCGTCGCGACATCCTCGAACTGACAACCGGTTTTCTGGTTCTTGCCGCGCTAGCGGCGCTCCTCGCGCTGGCCGTTCTGGGGCGCAGCCATGGCGGTTCCGAAGGCTACACGCTTCGTGCGGTGTTCAATCAGATCGACGGACTTTCGGTAGGTTCCGATGTGCGTCTGGCCGGTATCACGGTCGGGCATGTCACTTCCGAAAAGGTGGACCCCAAGAGCTATCGCGCCGAGGTTACCTTCACAGTCCGGGACGGGCTTTCGCTGCCGACCGACAGCGCGGCCATCGTGACTTCGGACAGTCTCCTTGGAGGCAAATATATTGCCCTGTCACCGGGCGGTGACGAGAAGAACCTGACCCCCGGTGCGGTCGTGGCACAGACCCAGGGTGCGATCAGCCTTGAGCAGCTTCTGAGCAAATTCATTTTCTCGGTCACGGACTCGCTGGACAAGAGCCGCAAGGCCGCCACCCCATGAGTGACCTGACGCGCTGGACCGATCGCAATGGCGAGCCCATCGCCTGTGTCGAAAAGCTCAAGGTGCTTCGTGAAAACGAGGCCGAGCTGCGCCAGACGCTTCAGGACATGTTCGAAGACGCCCTGCTGATGGGCGTGGCCCCAGACTCCATGCGCCATCATCTGGTAGAGATGATCGCCTCGCTGCAGGAGCTGACACCATGACACGTGCTTTCCTTGCTTCCTGCACGCTGGGCGCTCTGCTGCTCAACAGCGTGGTTTCTGCCCCGGCTTATGCGGCAGAGGCAGTCGCACCACCAGTCATGTATCCGGCCGATCTCTGGCAGGGTCGAGGCGAAGCCGTGATCCGTGTGCTCAACCGCACCGACTCCCATATTGAGACCATGACCATTCCTGTGGGTGGGCAGGGCCAGTATCGCAGCCTGCATCTGGGCGTGACACGCTGCGTGGAACGGCCCGAAACCCTGCCACGCGACGCTGCCGCGCTGATTTCCACGAGCGATGACACCGACCCCGGCGCGCATTATCAGGGCTGGATTCTGGCTGAGGAGCCCTCGCTCTCGGCCTATAAGAGTGCGCTCTACGATATCGCCATCGTCTCATGCTCGGGCGCCAAGACCGATCCGGCCCTCGCGCCTCTGCCGCAGGCCGTCGTACCCGTCCTCAGTAACGCGCCCCCCGAGGGAGCGGATAACCAGCCCGGCGATCTGAACGACCCGTCACACGCACCGCCAGCCCTGACGGGGCGCAGTGAAAGCCAGACTTTGCCGGGAAGCCTGCCCGCCGCTCCTCCGAGCATAGGAGGGGCCATGGGCGGTCCGACACGCCTTACCCCGCTGGGCGATACGTCATCTCCGTCTCGTGCCCAGGGAAGCGCGTCCCGCCAGACCCTTCCGCCCAATCCCGGTGCTGGCACAGCGGCGCGCCCTGCCACCAGCGCCCCGGCGGATACTGGCGGCCCGATGCAGCTTGCCCCCCTCTCAGGAGGCGGTTCGACCCAGGCCCTGCCTCCGCCGCAGCCATATAATCACTGACAAATCCTGCCAGAAGCATTCTGACCATATTCTGATCAGATTTGGGGCTGATAACGCGACTGTGCCTGTATTTCGGTGCAACCGCGTATCAATGAGGAAGTTATCAGCCCCATGACAACCCCCTCTCCCACGGCTTCGCTGTCATCCGGCCCTGTCGCGCCTCCTATGGAGCGCGCAGCATTCCTGCTCGATTTCGACGGGACTTTGGTCGATATTGCTCCGACACCCGCCTCCGTTAAGCTCGAACCCGGTCTGACCGACACGCTTCTGCGTCTGCGGGATTTGTGCGGCGGGGCTCTGGCAATCGTCACCGGACGCCCTATCGAGCAGATTGACCATTTTCTGCCGGGCATTCCCACAGCCGTTGCCGGCGAGCACGGCCTGACCCTGAGGCGCAGCCTAGACGGCGCTGAGGAACCGGTGACTGCTGAGCCTCTTCCGCAATCCTGGATCGATGACGCGCAGAATCTGATAGGCCGCTATCCCGACACCGCCATCGAGCACAAGAAAGCGGGTCTGGTGCTGCATTACCGTGCCAATCCCGAGGCGGAAGAACCATTCCGGCGCGCCATAGAAACCTGGCTGTCAGGCCAGGAGGCGTTCGAGATCCACCCCTCCAAAATGGCCTGGGAAATTCGTCTCGTAGGCATTCACAAGGGGAAGGCCGTTGAAGCCCTGATGGCTCAGCCTCCCTTCGCCGGTCGTGTGCCTTTTTTCGTCGGTGATGACGTGACCGACCGCGACGGCATCAGCGCTGCCAGGGCGCTTGGCGGAGTAGGCTATCTCATTCCCGATGATTTTCCCACCGCTCACGCGTTCCGTTCATGGCTCGCTCATTATGTGGAGACTGCCTGATGGGTCGCCTTGTTGTCGTTTCCAACCGTGTTCCTGCCCCCCGCGAACGCAGCCAGCCTGCCGGGGGCCTTGCTGTGGGTGTACGCGACGCCGTACGCGGGACAGAGAGCCTGTGGTTCGGCTGGTCAGGCCGTCATACCAGCCAGTCCAAGGAGCAGACGCCCAAGCTCGATACCCATGAAAGCTGCACCTACGCCACCATCGATCTGACCCGCAGCGAGTATGAGCATTTCTACGAGAAATTCTCCAATGGCCTGCTTTGGCCGCTCTGCCATTATCGTATCGGGATCATCGACTACAAGCGGATCGATTATCAGGTCTATCGCGAGGTCAACGCGCTTTTCGCCGATCAGCTCGTTCCGCTTCTGCGCGATGACGACACGATCTGGATCCACGACTATCACCTCTTCCCACTCGGTGCGAAGCTGCGCCGCCGTGGTGTGAAGGCCAAGATCGGTTTCTTCCTGCATATCCCGTTCCCGCCCTGGAGCGTCACACGTGTTCTGCCCTGCGCGCAGGAAATGCTTCGTGAGATGGCTGCCTATGACCTGATTGGCGTCCAGACCGAGGAAGATGCCCGCAACATGGATGGCTGTTTTGAGGCGAATGACCTGCCCAACCGAGCCACTCATTTCCCTATCGGGATCGATCCGGTCGAATTCGGTGAGCAGGCCGTGCGCAACGTCATGGCGGAGGAGGTTCAGCGCCTTCACGCCTCGCTGCGTGGGCGCAAACTCATTCTGGGTGTGGACCGCCTTGATTATTCCAAGGGCATTCCCGAGCGTATCCATGGCTACGAGACCTTTCTGAATCGCTATCCTGAGCACAAGGGCGAAACGGTCCTGCTCCAGATCACCCCGGTCTCGCGGGCGGGGGTTGCCAGCTATCGTGCGCTGCGGCGCGAACTCGACGAAATGGCCGGGCATATCAATGCCATGCATGGCAATTTCGACTGGTCGCCCATCCGCTATCTCACGCAATCCGTACCGCGTGAGGTCCTCGCAGGCTTTCATCGCATTGCCGATGTCGCGCTCGTCACCCCGCTGCGCGACGGCATGAATCTTGTTGCGAAGGAGTTTGTGGCGGCTCAAAGCGCCGATGATCCCGGCGCCCTGATCCTCTCCTCCCTTGCAGGCGCTGCGCCCGAAATGGAGCAGGCTCTCATGGTGAATCCCTATGACCATGAGGGAATTGCCGATGCGATCCATGCCGGTATCACAATGAGTCTTGAAGAGCGGCAAAGACGCTGGCAGGCTCTGTATCGCGATGTGACCCAGAACACCGCTGCGAACTGGGCCGATCGCTTTCTGGATATGCTCAACGAGACCGAAAGACAGGAATGATTGCGCGACTGACCGGTGGATTGATGTTTCTCGCCGGTATGGCCGCCATCGGTATCGCCTGGTGGGCGGAGCATGTACTCGGCTACGCACCTTGTGAACTCTGCCTGATCGAACGCGCACCATGGCGTTTTATCGCTTTTCTCGGCGTCCTCGCTCTGCTCATTCCCGGTACGATCGGTTTCTGGGCCACCGTGCTGGCCCTGCCCGCACTGGCGGCCTCGGTCATGCTGGCCGGGCTCCATAACGGCGTGGAACAGAAATGGTGGGAGAGCCCGCTTCCAGCCTGCCATGCTCCCGTCTTCCGGGCGGGGGCAAGCTTTCATGATCGCATGGCCAGCATGCCGCTTCGCCCCGCCAAACCCTGCGACGACCCGACCTATATCTTCAACCTGCCCGTCTCCATGACTGTGCTCGGTGGCATCGCTGCCGCCATCCTCTTCATCATCGTCAGCTACAGCGTGGTTCTTCAGGCGCGCCAGTGGCGCGCTGCGCGCTAAAAAGCCTTGCCCTCGGGATCTGAAATCCTGCCTCGAATCGTCTGTACAGGACTCTTTCCTGCACCCACGAGGGGGCGAGCCCGTTTGATGCTCGCCTCGAGTCACTCAGATTTCCGGATAACGACCCCTTCTGAATATATCGTGCAGCCTGACGACCGGGGCCTATCGCGGGAAAATGGTCGCGCCTGAAATCAGGGCAGAACGGAAGCAGGAAGAAGAATAGCGCCAACCCTCTCAGGAAATCAGAATGAAATGGGCATATTTGCCCAGATTGGTCTCTTTCGACCAATTTATGTCTTTTTTCACCCCCATAGACTACGGTCCTTATAAAGAATCATAAAAAATCGCCGTCACAACGAGTTTGGCACGACGTTTGCATGAGAGAGATTATCCCGCCGGACAGAGGGTCCGGGGACAGTCAAGGATCTCGACCATGTTCACTTTCGCCAAGTCCTTTGCCGCCGCCGCCAGCCTCATCGCCCTGGCCGCCCAGCCCGCTCTGGCACAGGATCAGAACCCGGCCCAAACCGCCCCCAATGACAGCGCTCAGATCGATGTGTCACATGTCAGCCTGAAATCCGACCGCGACTGGAATCGGGTTGCCGATGCGATCCATGCGAAAGCCGCCGAGATTTGCGAGCGTGAAACGGGTGCCAGCGATCGTCGCGCAGCCGATATCGAAGACTGCACCCAGGCCGCGTATGAAAACGGCGTGCAGCAGATGCGTGATATCTATGCCCGCCGCATGGAGGCGAGCCAGACCCGTCTGGCACGTTCGTGAGGGGGGTCGCGCTAAAGCGCCCGAGGCAGCAAGATCACGAAGCGGGCGCCAATGATCCGACCCGCTTCATCATACCGGTTTTCGGCATGAAGCGTACCGTGCAGGGCCTCGATGATCTGGCGACTTATGGCGAGGCCCAGCCCTGAATGCTGCCCGAAATTTTCGGTCTGGGGACGTTCCGAATAGAAACGGTCGAAAATATCCTCGAGCTTGAGTGGCGGGATACCCGGCCCCTCATCACTCACCGTGATCCGTATCTGACGCTCTTCGGGGCGCATGAACAAGGTAATATGCCCGCGCGGGGGTGAGAACGAAATGGCATTGCCAATCAGGTTGCGCAGCACCTGAACCAGACGGTCTTCCACGGCCAGAACCCGCAGGGGATGCGCTGCATCGTCGTGGGAATCATCAAGGATAAGGATCGCATCTTCTGGCTTGCGCGTGGTCTGATGCATCTCCGTCAGGATCGAGAGAAGCATACCCACCGCTACCGGCTCTGAACGGGTACGCGAGAGTTCCGCATCGATACGGCTCGCATCGGCAATGTCGGTGATCAGCCTGTCCAGACGACGCACATCATTATTGATGATGGCCAGCAGTCGCGTCTGACGTTCGCGGTTCTCGATACGCGGCAAGGTCTCGATGGCCGAACGTATGGAAGAAAGCGGGTTCTTGATTTCATGACTGACATCGGCGGCAAAACGCTCGATCGCATCCATGCGCGCCCAGAGCGCCAGCACCGATCCGCGCAGCGCCCGGGCCAGCACGCCGATCTCATCGCGACGCACCAGCAGGGATTCCGGCACAGTGTCGGCACGTCCGGCAACATCACGCATGTCATGCGAGGCGACGGCCAGACGCAGCAGCGGACGCGCAATGGTGATCGACAGATACCAGGAGAGCAGAACCGTCACGGCCATGGCGGCCAGAAACAGCGACAGGATCGAGGAGCGAACGGCAAAAAGAGAGCGGTCCACCTCCTGCGCCTGACGGGTGAGCTGGATAACGCCAACGGTCTGCCCGTCATGAATGACCGGCTCGGCCACGGTGATCACCAGTTCATGGTCCTGTGTGCGTCGAATATAGGGAGCAGCCTCGGCACCACGATACTCCCCCGCAGAGCGCAGAGGGGGCGGGCTATCCTGCGCCTCGAGTGTAACGATCCCCTCGCGGGAAGAGAGCGGCAGCAGGGAAAGCAGCCACTCATAGGCAATTTCGATTCCGTTATTGCGCGGCGGTTGCCAGCGCGGCGGTGGGGCAGGCTCGCCCGCACCGGATTGCCCCTTGCGGTCGCGGCGCACCAGAGCTGCCTCGTTCAAACTGTCAGCCACGAGTGTCCCGTCTGGTCCTACCAGACGTGCACGCACATTCGGGCTCGGCTCGGTCAGGCGCAGGAGCAGCGGTCGAGCCTGCACCCCGTCGAGCATGAATTCGGCACCAGGAAAAGGATGACGGGCCGGATCGCGCACAACGGCAATCTGCCCCATGGCAGCGGCATAGATATGGGCCTGCTCACGCAGGGCGTTCACATCGGTTTCGAGCAGGCTGTTCTGGAAATCGTTCAGAAAGAGCAGCGTGACGGCGAGAATGGCCAGGGGCAGCGTATTGAGCAGGAAGATCCGCCGCATGAGCGGCGAGGCAAAGCGCGGCAACCTGAACCGGCGTGCTGTTTTCCTGCCGTCGCGTTCGGCCTCAAGCGCCAGCGTATCCCCATGCCGCAGGGAGCGACGGCGCAGGCGGCGCATCGCCTGCGTCATGAAGCCGGGAGAGCCGCGTCTCGTGCGACGCCCGAGAGATTCACGCTCCGGCATGGCCGATCAGTCTTCCTTGTAGCGATAGCCTATGCCGTACAGCGTCTCGATCTGGTTGAAGTTATCGTCGATCTGCCTGAACTTCTTGCGCACACGCTTGATATGGCTGTCGATGGTGCGATCATCCACATAGATGTTTTCGCCATAGGCGGCATCGATCAGCTGGTCACGTGACTTCACCATACCGGGACGCAGCGCCAGCGCCTTGACCAGAAGGAACTCGGTGACAGTCAGCATGATGTCCTGACCGGCCCACAGGCACTGATGACGCGTCTCATCCAGCGTCAGACTGCCGCGAACGATGGCCGCTCCCGCGCTCGACGTTCCGCTCCCTTCGGCGCGACTGGCATCCTGACGGCGCAGCAGAGCCCGGATACGCTCCAGAAGCAGGCGCTGTGAAAAGGGTTTGGTGATGTAGTCGTCGGCTCCCAGACGCAGCCCCATGAGCTGGTCGAGCTCCTCGTCCTTGGAAGAGAGGAAAATGACGGGCAGGGAGGAGCGGGCGCGCAGGCGTTGCAGCAGCTCCATCCCGTCCATGCGCGGCATCTTGATATCGAGCACCGCAAGACTGACAGGGCGCGCCAGAATACCCTGAAGAGCGGCCTCGCCATCGGTATAGGTGTGCACGACAAACCCTTCGGCCTCGAGAGTCATCTGGACCGAAGTCAGGATATTGCGATCATCATCCACCAGGGCGATCGTGTGCTTTGTCGTCTCCATGCGCGATGCATCCGCCTTTAATTTCTGCCTGTTGCCAATACGAGGGGGGTTGGCATATGGCTTGTCACAGCCACCTATATCTTACCACGCGGCTGCGCCCAAGACGGGGCAGTCGAAAACGGTCGGACATCTCGGGATGGCCGATCGGTGTCTTTCGTGGCTTCCAGCGGTCACGCTCGCCCCGCCAAGGGGGAGTACGCGGGAGCCGACCCTTTGCCGCCCGGTTCGACCGGGCCCGATTTTTCGAGGTTGCGACCACGATGACGACTGAAAACGCGCAGCACGACGCCCAGAACAGCGCGCAAACCGAAACGCCCGACCCGGCAGCGACAGAAGCCGCAACCGGGACCACAACCGAGACGGGTGCCCAGACACCCGAAGCCCGCATTGCGGAGCTCGAGGCCCAGGTCGAGGAATTCCGCGACAAATGGATGCGTTCTGAAGCCGAGATGCAGAACTACCGCACACGCGCCAAGCGTGAGGTGGAAGATGCCCGCCAGTATGCCGTCCAGAAATTCGCCCGTGACGTGGTTGAAGCCGCCGAGAACCTGCAGCGCGGTCTCGCTTCACTGCCGGCAAAGGTCGACGGGGAAGAAGGGCTTGTTGCCAAACTGCGTGAAGGGTTCGAGAGCACGGAGCGCTCCTTCCTCGGCATCCTCGAGCGTAACGGCATCACCTGCCAGCACCCGGTAGGCGAAGTCTTCGATGCCAACCTGCATCAGGCCATGGCTGAACAGCCGAGCGATGAGCATCAGGACGGTACGGTCATGCAGGCCTGGACCCCGACCTGGACCCTTCATGGCCGCCTGCTCAAGCCTGCCATGGTCGTCGTCGCCAAGGGTGGCAACAAAGCCGCAGAATGAGGGTTGAAACCCTCGCTGCACGCTCCTAGATTTTACGAGTAACCCGCCCCTGCCGAGGCAGGGAGACGAAAACAAGGGTGTTGCCCGGTGCCTGAATGGGCCGGACGACGCCGCTGAAAGGACTGAGTATGAGCAAAGTCATTGGTATTGACCTTGGCACCACGAACTCTTGCGTCGCGATCCGCGAAGGCGATGAGACCAAGGTCATCGAAAACAGCGAAGGTGCCCGCACCACGCCGTCCATGGTCGCCTTCACCAATAATGGTGAGCGTCTCGTGGGCCAGGCCGCCAAGCGTCAGGCCGTCACCAACCCTTCCGACACGCTTTATGCCGTCAAGCGCCTGATCGGTCGTCGTTTCGACGACCCGACCGTGGCCAAGGACAAGGAAATGGTCCCGTACGAGATCGTACGTGGCGATAACGGCGATGCCTGGGTGCGCGCTCGTGGCGAAAACTACGCCCCGTCGCAGATCTCCGCTTTCGTTCTGGGCAAGATGAAGGAAACCGCCGAGGCCTATCTCGGTGAGACCGTCTCTCAGGCCGTCATCACGGTTCCCGCCTACTTCAATGACGCCCAGCGTCAGGCAACGCGCGACGCAGGTCGTATTGCCGGTCTCGAAGTGCTGCGTATCATCAACGAGCCGACGGCAGCCGCTCTGGCCTATGGCCTTGGCAAGCGCGATTCCGGCACGGTCGCTGTTTACGATCTCGGTGGCGGCACGTTCGACGTCTCGATCCTCGAGATCTCCGATGGCGTGATCGAAGTGAAGTCCACCAATGGTGACACCTTCCTCGGTGGTGAAGACTTCGATAACCGCATCATCGGCTACCTCGCAGACGAGTTCAAGCGCGACCAGGGTATCGACCTGCGTGGTGACAAGCTTGCCCTGCAGCGTCTGAAGGAAGCAGCCGAGAAGGCCAAGATCGAGCTTTCCTCCTCCAAGGAAACCGAGATCAACCTGCCGTTCATCACGGCCGATGCCTCGGGTCCGAAGCATCTCGTGGTCAAGCTGAGCCGCGCCAAGCTGGAAAGCCTGGTGGATGATCTGGTCCAGCGTACGCTTGGCCCGTGCCGTGCGGCTCTCAAGGACGCCTCGGTCACCCCAGCCGAGATCGACGAAGTCATTCTCGTCGGCGGCATGACGCGTATGCCGAAGGTCATCGAGACGGTTAAGCAGTTCTTCGGCAAGGAACCCGCCCGCAACGTCAACCCTGACGAAGTCGTGGCCATTGGTGCCGCCGTTCAGGGCGCCGTACTCAAGGGCGACGTAAAGGACGTTCTGCTGCTCGACGTGACCCCGCTCTCGCTGGGCATCGAGACGCTGGGCGGTGTCTTCACCCGTCTGATCGATCGCAACACGACGATCCCGACCAAGAAGAGCCAGACCTTCTCGACGGCAGAAGACAACCAGAATGCCGTGACCATCAAGGTCTATCAGGGCGAGCGCGAAATGGCGGCAGACAACAAGCTGCTCGGTAATTTCGACCTCACCGGGATTGCCCCGGCCCCGCGTGGCGTGCCGCAGATCGAAGTCACCTTCGACATCGACGCCAACGGCATCGTCAATGTGTCGGCCAAGGACAAGGCGACCAACAAGGAACAGCAGATCAAGATCCAGGCTTCTGGTGGTCTGAACGATGCCGATATCGACCGCATGGTCAAGGAAGCCGAGGCCAATGCCACGGCGGACAAGGCCAAGCGCGAACTGGTCGAGCAGCGCAACAACGCCGAGGCCCTGATCCATCAGACCGAGAAGTCGCTGACGGAAGCTGGTGACAAGGTACCTGCTGCAGACAAGGCTGAAGCCGAGTCCGCTGTGGCTGCCGTGCGCGAGGCCATGAACGGCACGGACGTCGAGGCGCTGAAATCCGCTACCGAGCGTCTGACGCAGTCGGCTATGAAGATCGGTCAGGCTGTCTACGCCGCCGGTCAGGCAGAAGAGGGCGCCGCTGGTGGCGAGGCTCATGCTGCCAAGGATGAAAACGTCGTCGATGCCGATTTCGAGGACGTGGACGACAACAAGAAGCACTGATCACCCGGATGGGAGGGGTAGCCACCTCTCCCTGAAGGCTTGTTTCTCGCAGCGCCCGTCCTTCCCTCGGGAGGGCGGGCGTTTCGGCATTCGGATCGCGTTTTGTATGATCTGGATAGCCTGCCCCCGTCTAGATCGCCCCTCTGCCTTGCAGAGCCCTGATCCGCTGCCTCTCGACACCAGGATGGACTCCCATGGCCACCAAGATCGATTTCTACGCCGTTCTCGAAGTCTCCCGCACGGCCTCCGCCGATGAGCTGAAAAAAGCCTACCGCAAGCAGGCCATGCGCTTTCATCCCGATCGTAATCCGGGCGATGAAACAGCCGAGCACAAGTTCAAGGAAATCAACGAAGCCTATGACGTTCTGAAAGACGAACAGAAACGCGCTGCCTATGACCGCTTCGGTCATGCCGCCTTTGAAAACGGGGGCATGGGCGGTATGGGCGGCGGCTTCGGTGGCTTTGGCGGCGGAGGTCTCGACGATATCTTCGAGATGTTCGGCGACATGATGGGCGGTCGTCGCGGCGGGGGCGGTCGCCGTCGAACGGGCAACGACATTCAGGTTCAGGTCGAGATCTCGCTGAGCGAGGCCTATGCCGGAGTCAAGAAGCCGGTCGAAATCCGCACGCGCGTGACCTGCGAGAGCTGTCATGGCACGGGTTCGGCCGACAGCAATCCTTCCGACGCCACCTGCCCCACCTGTCACGGCGCAGGCGCCGTGCGGGCACAGCAGGGGTTCTTCCTGGTCGAGCGTCCCTGCCCCACCTGTAAGGGCTCGGGCAAGGTCGTGCGAAACCCCTGCCAGAGCTGCAAGGGCGCTGGCACGACAGAGCAGACGCGCTCGCTCGATATCGCCATTCCCGCTGGCGTCGAGGATGGTACGCGCATTCGCCTGACGGGCGAGGGCGAGGCTGGTGGCAGCGGCGTACAGCCAGGCGATCTCTACGTGCATGTTGCGGTGGGCGGCAGCGACATCTTCCAGCGTGACGGGGCCAATATCTATTGCCGCGTGCCGCTACGCATGACGCAGGCTGCGCTCGGCACCGAGATCGAGGTCCCTGTCATTGATGGCAGCCGCGCCAAGGTGAAGATCCCTGCCGGGACGCAATCGGGCGAGAACTTCCGACTGCGCGGCAAGGGCTTCTCGGTTCTGCGCTCGAGCGCGCGCGGTGACATGTATATTCAGGTCGCCGTCGAAACCCCGCATCATCTGAGCCCACGCCAGCGCGAATTGCTGGAAGAGTTCGAGGCAGAGGCGGGCGAGACACAGGATCAGGAAAAGGCCAATCCGGAACATACCGGCTTCTTCGCCAAGGTCCGGGACTTCTTCGAAGGAAAGTAACACCCATGCGTATCGGCATCGCGGGCATAACGGGCCGTCTGGGCGCACTCTGCGCCGAGGAAGTCGTGGCTTCCCGCCTCGATCTCGCGGGAGGATTGTCGCGCAAGGCAGATCCCGCCCGCCATATCGTCACGGACCCCGCGACGCTGGCGGATCGGTGCGATGTGGTGATCGATGTCAGCAGTCCGGAGGCCACCTGCACCCATGCCGAGGCCTTTGCCAAAGCAGGATGCGCCTGGGTGATCGGGACAACCGGGTTCGATGCCGCGCAGGAAGCGGCAATCACGCAGGCCGCTCAATGCATCCCGGTACTCAAGGCCGCCAATTTCGCTCCCGGCCTGACCCTCCTGCTCGATCTGGCCCGTCAACTGGGCGCCAAGCTGCCTGCCGATGAATATGATGCGGAAATCCTTGAGACCCACCATCGTCAGAAACGCGATGCCCCCTCAGGTACGGCTCTGGCCATCGGCGAGCGTTTTGCTGAGGGGCGCAATGTCGCTCTGGCCAATGTGACCGAGATCGATCGCTCCGGACTGCGCGGCGAAGGGGCGATCGGTTTTGCCTCACTGCGTGCCGGGCAGATCGTGGGGGAGCACAGCCTGATCCTGACGTCGGGCACGGAACAGATCACCTTGTCGCATCGCGCTTTTGACCGCCGCGTGTTTGCACAGGGTGCGGTCAAGGCAGCGCGATGGCTGGCTGGTAAACCGGCAGGGCTCTACACCATGACGGAAATATTCGAGGCCTGATCAGGCGTCACTTCCCGTACTGCAACATAACAAACGCTTGACCCCTGTGGCTCAATGCCTCTAAGGACAGCCCTCTCTTGCGGGTCGAGCGCAGGTTATCGCGCGTCCGCTCTCCTTTCTTTCACTCATTCCCTGCGAGGTCCCTGAGTGCGTAACTACGGCGAATTTCTCTTCACATCGGAATCCGTTTCTGAAGGTCATCCGGACAAGGTCTCCGACCGGATCAGCGACACCGTTCTGGACGCTTATCTCGAGGCCGACCCGGAAGCCCGTGTTGCGTGCGAAACCCTCTGCACGACCAACCGCGTCGTTCTGGCCGGTGAAGTCCGTGGCCCGGCGTCGATCACCAGCGAGCTGCTGATCGAGCGCGCCCGTCATGCCATCAAGGATATCGGCTACGACCAGGAAGGTTTCTCCTGGAAAAACGCTGAAATCACCTCCCTGCTGCACGCGCAGTCCGCCGACATTGCTGTTGGCGTCGATAGCGCCGGCGAGAAGGATGAAGGCGCTGGCGATCAGGGCATCATGTTCGGCTTCGCCACCCGCGAGACCGAGCACCTGATGCCGGCCCCGCTCTATTATGCGCAGTCAATCCTCGAGAAGGTTCGTGACTACCGCAAGAGCGGCCATGCTCTGGGCGTCGGCCTGCTGCCGGATGCCAAGAGCCAGGTCACGCTGCGCTATGTCGATGGCAAGCCCGTTGGCGCGACCTCGGTCGTGATCTCGACGCAGCATATCGAAGGCATGCGCCAGAACACCATTCGCGAAATGCTGCGTGAAGTGGTTCGTGAAGTCCTGCCGGAAGGCTGGATGTGCCCGGAAGAAGAATTCTACGTCAATCCGACGGGTAACTTCGTGATCGGTGGTCCCGATGGCGATGCTGGGCTGACGGGTCGCAAGATCATCGTCGACACCTATGGCGGTGCAGCCCCCCATGGCGGCGGCGCTTTCTCGGGCAAGGACCCCACCAAGGTCGATCGTTCGGCTGCCTATGCCGCGCGCTACCTGGCCAAGAACGTGGTCGCTGCCGGTCTGTCCGATCGTTGCACCATCCAGCTCAGCTACGCCATTGGCGTGTCCAAGCCGCTCTCGGTCTATGTGGATCTCGATGGCACAGGCAAGGATATCGACGAAGCCCGTCTCGGCAAGCTGCTGAACGAAATGGTCGATCTCTCGCCGCGCGGCATCCGCAAGCATCTGCGCCTGAACCGTCCGATCTACGTGCCGACCTCGGCCTATGGCCATTTCGGTCGCGTGCCCGATCCGGTGCTGGACAACTTCACGTGGGAGCAGACCGATCTGGTCAGCTCGCTGCGCGGTGCCCTCAACCGCTGAGGTCCCCAACTGTCTGACACCTCTCTCAAGTCCCAGCCTGAGCGGCTTTATGGCCGCCAGCGCGGGCACCCGCTCCGTGCTCGCCAGCAGCGCCTTCTCGATGAGGCACTGCCCAGGCTCCGTCTGAATCCCGATCAGGCAGCCAACCCGCAGGCCGCCTTCACCGGCGCTCCTGTTCAGGGCGTCTGGCTTGAAATCGGGTTCGGCGGAGGCGAGCATGCGCTCGACCAGGCGCAGCACAACCCGGATGTCGGCTATATTGCCTCCGAGGTTTTCGAGAACGGGCTGTGTTCGCTCATGTCCCGCATCGTGCCGGAAGGCGAAGAGGACACGATCACCCCGCCGGATCATTTCCGTATCTGGCCCGATGATGCGCGTCAGCTTCTGAAATCCCTGCCCGATGGCTGTCTCGACCGCGCCTATCTGATGTTCCCCGATCCGTGGCCCAAGGCACGCCATGCCAAGCGTCGCTTCATCCACCCGGAGAATATTCGCGAACTGGCCCGCCTGCTGAAGCCCGGCGCCGTCTGGCGCGTTGCGAGCGATCATCCCGTCTATCAGGACTGGGTGTTCGAGATCATGGGCGCGCAGGATCTATTCGATGCGCCCCCGCCTGCCAAAGGCGAGCGCCCCGAAGGCTGGTCACCCACACGCTATGAAGCCAAGGCCTACCGCGAAGGCCGCGTGCCGTTCTACTGGACGTTCACGCGCCGCGGTGCCTGATACCGAGTTGGATCGGAACACCGCATGAGCACGCAAATCGAACGCGAGGAAATGGAATTCGACGTGGTGATCGTCGGCGGAGGGCCCGCCGGCCTCTCCGCCGCCATCCGACTGCGTCAGCTCATGCCGGAAGCCACGATCTGCCTCGTTGAAAAAGGCAGCGAAATCGGAGCGCATATTGTCTCGGGCGCGGTGATCGAACCCCGTGCCCTGGCCGAGCTCTTCCCCGACTGGCAGGAACGCGGTGCACCGCTGAAAACCCCGGTGACGGAAGAAAAAGTGCTTTTCCTGACCGAAAAGCGTGGCTTCGCCATACCCTTCATCGACAAGCTCATGCCTGCCATGGCCAATCACGGCAATTATGTCGTGTCGCTGGGCGAGGTCTGCCGCTGGCTCGGCGCACAGGCCGAAGAAATGGGTGTCGAGATCTACCCCGGCTTTGCCGCCGCCGAGCCCTATATCGAGGATGGCCGCCTGTGCGGTGTCATCACCGGAGATATGGGCGTGAACCGTGAAGGCGAGCAGGGGCCGAACTTCGCACCCGGCATGATCCTGCGAGCTAAACAGACCATCCTGACCGAGGGCGTGCGCGGCTCGATCAGCCAGCGCGTGATGAAGCAGTTCAATCTGCGTCAGGGTGTAGACCCGCAGACCTATGGGCTGGGTATCAAGGAAGTCTGGGAAATCCCCGCCGAGAGGCACAAGCCTGGCTTCGTGCAGCACAGCTTCGGCTGGCCGATGGATGACGGCACCTATGGCGGCGCCTGGCTCTATCATTTCGGTGAGAACCTCGTCTCCTACGGTTTTGTCACCGGGCTGGATTACAGCAATACCTGGCTCTCTCCCTTTCAGGAGATGCAGCGCCTCAAGACCCATCCTGAATTTGCGAAGCATCTCGAAGGCGGTCGCCGTCTAATTTATGGCGCGCGCGCGCTGTCAGAGGGTGGCTTCCAGTCCCTGCCGCGTCTGTCCTTTCCGGGTGGCGTTCTGGCGGGTGATTCCGCAGGCTTCCTGAACATGCCCAAGATCAAGGGCACGCACACAGCCATGAAATCCGGCATGCTGGCCGCCGAAGCCGTGGCCGAGGCGCTGGGGGGTGAAGGCCCCTGCGAGGCCACAAGCTATACGCGCCGTTTCAAGAGTTCATGGCTGTTCAAGGAGTTGTTCGAGGCCCGCAATGTGCGCCCCGCCTTTGCCCGCTGGGGCAATCGCCTTGGCGCGCTCTATGCCGGGATCGACAGCCTGATTTTCCGTGGCCGCGCGCCTTGGACGCTGCATTTCCGTCATACGGATCATGAAGCGCTCAAGCCTGCCGAGCAGTGCAAGCCCATTGCCTATCCGAAGCCGGATGGCACGCTGACCTTCGACCTCACCTCATCGGTGTTCCTGTCGGGCACCAATCATGAGGAGGACCAGCCGGTCCACCTGAAGCTGCGTGACCCGTCGAAATGGCTCCCGGTCAACTGGGGCATTTTCCGCTCACCTGAAAGCCGCTACTGCCCGGCCGGTGTGTATGAGGCGCTGGACGAAAACAGCACCATGCGCTTGCAGATCAACGCGCAGAACTGCGTGCACTGCAAGACCTGCGACATCAAGGATCCGACGCAGAATATCGACTGGTGTGTGCCTGAAGGGGCCGGTGGACCGAATTATCCTGTCGGTATGTGATTTTGAGTCGCAATAAGGTATGAACCCTGACGACAAATTCCAGGATCGGCGAGAAACAGATGAAGATAGTGGTCCCGGTCAAGCGGGTGGTGGATTACAACATCAAGCCCCGCGTCAAGGCCGATAACAGCGGCGTCGACACGCAAGGCGTGAAGATGTCGATGAATCCCTTCGATGAAATTGCTGTCGAAGAAGCTGTCAGGCTTCGAGAAAAAGGCGCTGCCTCCGAGATCGTGGTGGTGACCATTGGCGTTGCCGAGGCGCAGCCCGTTTTGCGTACGGCCATGGCCATGGGTGCCGACCGCGCCATTCTGGTGCAGACCGACGCCGAGCTGGAGCCGCTGGCTGTCGCCAAGCTGCTCAAGGCCATCGTGGATCGAGAAAATCCCGGTCTGGTCATCATGGGCAAGCAGGCCATTGATGACGACATGAATGCGACCGGCCAGATCCTGGCGGCACGTCTCAACTGGCCGCAGGGCACGTTTGCCAGCTCAGTCGCTATCGAAGACGGACGCATCACCGTGGTCCGTGAAGCCGATGGCGGACTTGAAACCGTGCGTCTGGCACTGCCTGCCGTGGTGACCACCGATCTGCGCCTCAACGAGCCGCGCTATGCCACCATGCCCAACATCATGAAGGCCAAGAAGAAGCCGCTCGAAACCATCGCTGCCGATACGCTGGGCGTGGACATCACGCCGCGTCTGGAGACGATCAAGGTGGTCGAACCGCCCGTGCGCCAGGCGGGTATCAAGGTGTCGAGCGTTGCCGAGCTGGTCGGCAAGCTGCGTGACGAAGCGAAGGTGATCTGATCATGACAACTCTGGTTCTGATCGAAGCCGAAGGCGCCGCCATCAAGAAGGCAAGCCTTTCCGCCGTTGCCGCCGCCCGCCATTTCGGTGCTGTCGATGTGCTGCTGATCGGCGCAGAAGGCGCCCAGGAAGCCTCAAAGATCGAAGGGATCACCCGCGTTCTTCACGCGGAGTCCACCCCGCATCTGGCCGAGTGCATTGCCGCCCTGATTGCAGATCGCGCCAAAAATTACGATCACATCGTTTCCGCCGCGACCGCCTATGGCAAGAACACCCTGCCGCGCGTGGCTGGTCTGCTGGATGTGCAGCCGATCACCGAGGTGGTCGAGATCATCGACGCCGATACCTTCGTGCGTCCGATCTATGCCGGCAGCGCGCTTTCCACCGTGCGGTCGCGCGATGCGATCAAGGTGCTGACCGTGCGTAACGCCAATTTCGAGGCTGCCAAACTGGGTGAGGCATCCGCCCCGATCGAGTCCCTCTCGGCGGCTGTCGAGGTGCCGGATGCCGCATATGTCGGGATCGAACTGACCCATTCCGACCGCCCCGAACTGGAATCGGCCCGTGTGGTGATCTCTGGTGGGCGCGGCCTGAAGGACGCGGCCAATTTCAAGCTGCTCGAGCCTGTGGCCGACAAGCTGGGTGCTGCCATCGGCGCGTCGCGCGCGGCGGTGGATGCCGGATTTGCCCCGAACGAGATGCAGGTCGGTCAGACCGGCAAGATCGTGGCACCTGATCTCTATATCGCTGTCGGTCTCTCCGGAGCCATCCAGCATCTGGCAGGGATGAAGGACAGCCGCGTGATCGTGGCGATCAACATGGACCCCGAAGCCCCGATCTTCAGCGTGGCCGATTACGGTCTCGTGGGCGATCTGTTCGAAATCCTGCCGCAGCTCAAGGCCGAACTGGGCGCCTGATCAAACAAGGCTCCTGCTTCGACAGGGGCTTTACCTGAATGCCCATCGGGTTGCCTCAGGGTACCCCCCTCCTGCCGGAACTGGGCGCGATAGCCCCCTTTTCCGGCCAGGTCCCTGCCCGAATGGATGGCAGCACCTTCCGGAAAATCCTTCGTCGGATCGCCATATCCGAAAAGAAGCGACGGACGCTCTTCAGTCACGCCGCGAACGAGATGATGGGCCGCTGCCATGCTGAAGCCCCCTGCCCGCCCACGTGAATGATCAGCCTGTGCAGCTTTCGATTGTTTTTCCGCGCTGCATGGGACATGCTTGTATACATGACCCAGATCATGGACATTCAGGCAGGCGGCGCACGGGCCAGGGCCCGTTGCGACGAACTCGGCGTTGCTCCCTATAGCGACCAGAGCGACGGGCTTTTCCGCCCCTATCTCGGCCCTGCCCACAGGGCAACGCTTGGTCGTCTGGCCCAGTGGATGGATGAGGCCGGGATGAGCGTCGAGACCGATGCTGCCGGGAACATCATCGGCCATTATGCCGGGGCCCATCCGGATGCTCCCGTGCTGCTGATCGGCTCACATGTCGACAGCGTGCGCGATGGCGGGCGCTATGACGGCATGCTCGGCGTGACGCTGGGCATCGAGACCGTCGCCTATTTCCATAGTCGCGGGTTGAGACTTCCCTTTGCGCTCGAAATCATTGGTTTCGGTGATGAGGAAGGCTCGCGTTTCCCCACATACATGATGGGCTCACGCTCGGCGGCTGGGCTGTCACAATCCGTCGATGACAGCGTGACCGATCGCGACGGCACGACACTAGGTGCAGCCCTGTCGGACTGGGGACTCGACACTTCCCGTTTCGACACGGCGAAACGGCACAATGTCCTGGCCTATCTCGAAGCCCATATCGAGCAGGCGCCGCATCTCGAGCGCGCCGACCTGCCTCTGGGCCTCGTACGTGGTATCGCCTCGCAATACCGCTATCGCGTGACCCTGACCGGGCAGGCCGATCACGCCGGTACCGCCATGCATGAACGCCGTGATGCCCTTGCCGCCGCGGCCGAGGCCATTACTGCCATCGAGGCCATCGGCCAGCAGGACCCGGTCGATCTGGTCACCACGGTCGGGTGGCTGAGCGTCGAGAATGGCGCCCCTAATATCGTGCCAGGGCGCGTGGTCCTGACCGTCGATATCCGCGCCGTAACGCCCGGCGTCCGAGAAAATGCCGCCCAGGAAATCGGCGACATGCTGCAGGCCCTGTGCACACGACGTCATGTCCGGCTCGATATCGAGCGTATCCAGGACCTGACTGGCGCCCTCTGCGACGACCATCTGACTGAAATGTTGGGGGAAGCCGTGGAAGAGAGACTGGGAAACACGCCCCCCATGCTTCTCAGCCAGGCTGGTCATGATGCGATGATCATGGCGCATCTCGCCCCTATGACCATGCTGTTCATCCGTTGCAAAGGCGGGATCAGCCATAACCCGGCGGAATCGGTCGAGGATGCCGATGTCGAAGCGGCCTTTCAGACCATGGTAACTTTCGTGACGCGACTGGGAGAAACGATGTGAGCAGTTTTTTCGGTGAAATCGACCCGCCGCAGCGCCTGCTGATGGGGCCTGGCCCCATCAATGTGCACCCGCGCGTGCTGCGCGCCATGGGCGCTGACATGCTCGGACAGTTCGACCCAGAGATGACCGATTACATGAACCAGACGATGGCGCTTTATCGTCAGGTATTCATGACAGAAAACCGATGGACCTTCCTGATCGATGGTTCGGCCCGTGCTGGCATCGAGGCCGCGCTGACCTCGCTGATCGAACCGGGAGCCAAGGTGCTGCTCATCCGCTCTGGCCGGTTCGGCATGTTGCTGGGCGAGATTGCAGAGCGTCTGGGCGCCGAGATTGCCACGATCGATCTCGAATGGGGCCAGGTCGCCACCCTCGAGCAGATCGAAGCCGCCCTGGCGCAACATCGTCCAGCCGTGTTCGCGGCCATTCATGGCGATACCTCCACCACCACAGCCCAACCGCTCGAAGGCGTGGGCGCGCTATGCCGCCGGTACGGCGCGCTTTCCTATGTCGATGCCACGGCGACCCTTGGCGGCATGCCCGTGCGCACCGATGAATGGCAGATCGATGTGATATCGGCCGGGCTCCAGAAATGCATGGGCGGCCCGCCGGGCAGCGCGCCCATCACCATTTCCGACCGCGCTGCCGAATTCATCTTCTCGCGCCGCAAGGTCGAAAGTGGCATTCGCCGTGACGATATCAGCGACGGCACGCGTCCCTTCATCCGCTCCAACTATTTCGATCTGGCCATGATCATGGATTACTGGTCCGAAAAACGGCTGAACCACCATACCGAGGCGACCTCCATGCTCTATGCCGCGCGCGAATGCGCCCGTCTGGCGCTGGAAGAGGGTCTGGACAACCGCTTTGCCCGCCATGTCGCGGCTGGCAAGGCGATGGCTGAAGGGCTGCGCGGCCTCGGCCTCACCCTTTACGGGCAGGACGCCTATCGCATGAGCAATGTCACGGGGGTGTATATCCCCAAGGGCGTCGATGGGGAGCGGGTACGCGCCCGTATGCGTGACGAGTTTCAGATCGAGATCGGCACTGCCTTCGGCCCACTCATGGGCAAAATCTGGCGTCTTGGCGCAATGGGATACAACGCCGAGCAGCACAAGGTACGCCTTACCCTCGCCGCTCTGAAGACCGTTCTGGAGAGCGAAATCTGATTCCGGCGCACCCCCTGTCGAACCGACAGGCAAGGGTCAGACTTCAGAGGATGCGCACCACCAGGACTGGAGCTCCAGAAGGATGGCCCGCCTCAACCACTCTATCGCAGTATCCGCGGCAGAGCGCGCGGGGACAAGCAAGCGGATCGTCATCCGGTCCATTATAGGGGGAACCTGCGCTCTCTGAAGCGAGGTCAGGTCGCAATACGCATGTGCGATGTAATGCGGTACGATGGCAACGATTCCTGGGTGATTCAGTAGAGGAGGGATGTGACCAAAGCTCGGCACCGTCACGCTGACCCGCCTCTCATAGCCGAGCCCTCTGAGCGCATGATCGAACCGACTGAAGCGCCGAGCATGTTCGATCAATACGTGATCGAAAGCACAAAGCTCACTGATGCTCATCGTAGGACTGGAAAGGTTTCCCAGATTCGATCCAACGCATTCCATGATCAGTCTCCCTACCGGATACGCGATGCTGTCGGGATGGGCTCCCTGATTCGCTGTGACCCCGAGATCGATTTCACGCCTCTGGAAGGCGGCCTCTAGGCCATCAGGGGGAATTGCCCTGAATACAAGAGACAGTCCCGGCGCCATACACCGTAGCGTGTGCGTCATAGAGGGAGCCAGCCGATAATCAAGTCCGCTATCGCAGCCGATCACGAAATGACGTCGGCTCGTCAAGGGATCGAATGCCTCCGAATGCCCCAATGCCTCGCGCAGACGCCTGAGACTCTCTTCAATAACGGGAGCCATGGTGATCGCCCTGATCGTCGGCTGCATCCCCTGGGGAGTTCGTATGAAAAGAGGATCATCCGTTAGAGCACGCAGGCGCTTTAACGCAGCACTCAGTGCAGGCTGAGTGAGCGATAGACGTGAGGCTGCCTTACTCACACTGCGTTCATGCCAAAGCGCGAGAAAAGACTGTGCCAGATTGAAGTCTATCCGGGGCATATTCATGAGATTTATAGGTAAACAAAAATAAACCAATTTGACAATGTGTTTCTCAATCGAAACGATCATCGGGAAATAAGGCGCCTGAAACCCTGTCCGATGAGGTTCGTCATGATGCCACGCTCAACTGCATTTGCGGGGCTTACCCTGCTCGCACTCGCGGTAATCCCGGCCATCGCCCATGCTGCACCCGCCAAAGATCATGAAAAGCCCCGCCACAGAAATTCCATCCCGCCTAAGACCATCGCCCCGGTAAACGGGCCGGCCGAACCGGAAGAGGTCTCGGTGCGTGGTGGCATACGCAGCGCCAATGGCGTGACCAATACGACACCGGGAGGCGGGCTTATGGCCCGTCAGACGAAAGCTGGAGCGCAAAGTGCCATCACACGCGATTTCATCGCCAAACAGGCGCCCACAAGCAACGCCATCGCCATGATTTCCGCCCTCCCCGGCGTGATCTCCGCAAGCACGGATCCGCTCGGCCAATCAAGCACCGCCATGTCCATACGGGGATTGCAGCAGGCAGAAATCGGCTTCATGTATGAGGGCATACCGATCAATGATTCGATCAATTATACGCCCTATGTGCAGGCGATGGTGGATACCGACAATATCCAGTCTGTGACCGTGGCGCAGGGAGCACCCGATATCGGCGCACCGGTCTATAACGATGTCGGCGGTCTGGTCACGATCGGCCTGCGCGGCCCGCTGGACAGGATAGGTGGTACGGCAAGCCTGAGCTACGGCTCGAAATCGCTCGAACGCGAATTCGTCCGGTACGATACGGGCGAGATCGGCCATAGCGGTATCAAGGGCTTTGCCTCGTTCTCATCCACGACAGATAACCAGTGGCGCGGATCAGGTGATTTCCGCAAATTCCACGTGGACTCCAAGCTTATCAAGAACTGGGGGGAAGGCAGCAGCGCCGGGCTGACCTTCTCCTACGATAACTGGCAGCAGGCCAATTATCGGCCCATGACGCTGGCGCAATGGAAGCAGTACGGCAATTCCTTCAACTACGACAAAGCCTACAGCCCTGGAAATACGAGCTGGGTCGGGCTGAGGCAGTACCAGCGCCGCTCAACCGTGCTCATTGCTCCAGTGAAGCTCAGGCTCAGTCATGAGCTCACACTGGAAGTGACACCCGCTTACATGAACTACTCGGAGTTCTATTTCGGTGGCGTCTCCATCGCGAACAAGGGCTCCTATTTCGGTAATCAGCCCATCACGAATTTCAATCTGCCCGACCAGATCAACGGACGCACGACCGCGCTCAGCATCAACCCCGTTCCCCAGAAGACGGGATTCCTCAATACCGCACTGAGCTGGCATCGCGGCCATAACACAGCACGTCTGGGCTATATCTATAATTATATAGCCCTAGAGGAACCGATCTATTATGCCCCCGTCGACAGGCAGGGCAATATCGCGAACTACTATAACAAATATACGATCTCTCTGCCTGGCGGTCGGCAATATAGAACCCTCGACATGAATTTCGTTCATCAGATGAACGAGATATTCATCGAGGACACACTCAATCTGCTTGACGACAAACTGGTTCTCGAAGCCGGGCTGCGGTACCTGATGATCACCCGCGCCGCCACGAATCTTATCCCCGGCGTCACGCGCTACCGCGTGGGTGCCAGCTACGCTCAGCCTCTCCCCCAGGTCTCGGCGAGCTATCAGATCACGCCGCATGACCAGATCTATATCGATGGCACGACGGCTTATCGCGCACCGGCTTCCGTGCAGGTCTATGGCGAAGTCTTCTCGACCTCAAGCCCGATCCCGGCTTCGCAGCAGCGCTCTCTAAAGGGTGAGTACTCGATTGGAGAAGAGATCGGCTACCGTCACTATAGTCTCGTGAATATCTCCGTGTCCCTGTTCAATTACAATATTACCAACAACCAGATCACCTCGTCGCAGTACATCAACGGCATCCCGCTTCCCTCACCCATCGAGGCCGGAGGCAAGACCTCTCGCGGAATACAGGGTGAGATCGGCCTCCGCCCCTGGCATCACTGGAGCCCCTATGTCTCGGCGCAATATCTCCATGCCACGACAGACAACAACATCGCGGTGGCAGGTGATCTTCTACCGACACGCGGCAAGCGTGCTGTTCAAAGTCCGGCATTTTCGGCAGCTCTCGGGCTTTCCTACGATGACGGCACGATATTCGGCAATTTTCTTTTCTCCTATGTCGGCTCCCAATACGCGACGATCATGAATGACGAGAAAATCCCGGCTTACGAAACGGCAAATATCACGCTGGGCTACCGCCTGCGTCAGCTCTGGTTCGCGAATCATCCGCAGCTACAGCTCAATGTCGTGAATCTGGGGGCTAAGAACTATCTCTCCGGATTCCAGAGCATCTCGAACAATGCGAAGCCGACAAAAGGCATCTACGGCACCACGATTGCGGGCTCCTCCCCGCTGTATCTCAGTGCAGGCGGTATTGCCGCTATCGCATCCCTGACCACCAGTTTCTGATTTCAGCCTTTCAGGAGTTTACCTTCCCATGGCCAGACCGTTTCTCGCCCGGCTTGCTGTATCCACCATCCTGTTTCCTACCATCGTCATCAGCGTGTCGCAGGCTCATGCCGCCTCATGGCCGAGCGGTCAGGGGAGCGGTCAATGCAAGGTGACCAAACGCAGCGATGTCGCGGCAAAAATGCGCGACGGCACGATCCTGCGTGCCGATATCTACACACCGATGACTGATAAAAAGGTACCGGTCCTCCTTATGCGCACACAATACGGCAAGGAGGCAGCTCAGGTTCAGCCCTCACGGTATGAAAGCCCTCAATGGTTCGCCTCTCACTGCTATATCGTGGCTATCCAGGACATACGCGGCCAGGGCAAGTCTTCTGGCGTTTTCTATGAATATCGTTACGACCGTGATGACGGCTACGACACCGTGCAATGGGCCTCCACCTTGCCCGGTGCCGATGGCCAGGTCGCGATGTATGGGTCCTCTTATGTAGGGGCCACGCAATGGCTTGCAGCAACCGCAAGCCCTCCGGCACTGAAAGCCATCATCCCGTCCAACACGGGCGATGATTACTATGACGGGTGGAGCTATGAGGACGGTGCTTTCCGTCTCGCCTTCATTGAACCATGGATGCTGGATACGATCGCCTCATCGGCTGCTGCAAACCGGGGTGACATAGCCTTGTCCAAGGCCCTCTACGCCGATGGCAAGAACCCCTCGACCTGGATGACTTTTCTGCCTTATGGACGTTTTCCTCCCCTGCATCCCGACGATCCGAAGGTCGCACCCTATTTTTTCGATACGGTCGCCCATCCCACGCGCGATGCCTACTGGGAGGCATTCGAGATCAGAACCCATTACGACAAGGTCAAGATACCGGTACTCGCGTTCGACGGGTGGTATGACTCGTTTCTGACCGGGGCGATCAACAACTTCAATGGTATGCAGCAATTCGGTGGCTCAGAGCAGGCCCGCCATAACCAGAGGCTTGTGATCGGCCCCTGGGAACACATCGCCTGGGGACGTCCCGAAGCGATCGTGAGCCCGCGGCTCAAGGATATCGGTCCGGTAGCCAATAGTCCCGTCAATGAGCTGACCGTGCAGTTTCTGGACCATGTGCTCAAGGGTCAGGCAAATGGGTACATCGACGGCCCCCATGTCGATTACTTCACCATGGGGGAAAATCGCTGGCATGAGGCTGACAGTTTTCCCGTCAAAGGAACAGCCTATACGACCTGGTATCTGGGGAGTAAGGGGCGCGCCAACGCCTCAATGGGTGATGGAACGCTGACCCTCCAGAAGGAGAGCAAAGCCCCGAATGATCACTTCCTCTATAACCCGGCCAACCCGGTGCCGAGCCTCGGTGGCCATTCCTGCTGCTCGTGGACAGGCGGACCGCAAGGCCAGTTCGACCAGTCTGCAATCGAGCAGAGGCCCGACATCCTTGTCTACACAAGTGCACCTCTGACCGAACCCCTGAATGTCACCGGTCCGATCACTGTCACCCTGTTCGCCGCAACAGACGCCAAGGATACCGATTTCACCGCGAAACTCGTCGATGTGTTCCCGGATGGACGGGCCATCAATCTGAATAACGGCATCATCAAGGCCGCCTATCGACTGTCACTCGATCATCCAACGCCCATCACGCCCAACGAAATCACCGAATATCACATCAAGATCTGGCCCACTTCCAACCTCTTCAAACCTGGCCACCGTATCCGGCTGGAGATATCGTCCAGCGACTATCCTCAGTTCGCACCCAATCTGAACACGGGTGAACCACTGGCAACTGCCGCCAAAGGCGTGATTGCCAATCAGATCATCTGGCACGACCCGAAACATCTCTCGTCGATCACTCTTCCCATTCTCTCCACCGCCCTTACAGGGCCGGGCCTGGATCACGCCCCGCTTCATTAAGATCCTCACGAGGTATCTTCGGCAGGCGACGTGCTCGAGTGGCTCGTCGCCTCGCAGCCATTCTGGACCGTGACCTGACAGGTCAGGTCAGTCAGCTGGCCGGATCATGCACAGCGTTCAGACGGGAGAGAATCTGGGCAATCACGCGTCGGGAAGTCGCGAGATCCTCTTCGGGGATGCCATGCGTGGCATCCTCCTCGATCCCGCGTGACAGACGCAGCACCTCGTCGAGGCGTGCGAGGCCGAGATCGGTGATCTTCACATAGAATGCCCGACGGTCCTCCTCATCGGGCTCCCGGGTGATGAAAGCCTTCTCCTCCAGCATACGCAGGATACGCACCATCGAGGATTTATCGAGCAACAGCGCTTCCGCAATCTCCTTGGGATGCATGGGGCGACCATGACGCTGCAATTCGAGCAAAGGCTGCCAGGTCGCATCGGTCAGATCATGAGGCCGCAGCCCGGTATCGAGGATCTGACGCCAGCGCCTGGCAATCAGCGCCATGAGGCGCCCCATCGTCATGCTCTCGATCTGGTCGGTCATCAGGGAGCAGCCTCCGACAGATCGTCGGGGGCGGCATGGGTCAGATCGAGCTGCCCTGTGGCATGCGCCAGCGCCGCCGCCTTGGTGAAGGCCTGGGCAATGCTGACAGCCAGTGCTGCCTGAGCCTCGAAAAGGGCCGCAGCAGCAGTCGAGGCATCGGTCATGGTACCCACGCCATGGCCGTAGGCCTGGCTCGCCCCCTCATTAGCCGTACGCGCCGCGTCGTTGAGCACCTGCGCCGATTTGACCTGGGCCAGGGCGGTCTCGAGCGCATCCTGGCTATCGGCAACCTGACGCTCGACGCTCAGCCGATCCTTCAGAAGTGTGGCCTTCGCTGCCTCGCGCTGGGATTCGGCCATATGAATGGCGTTGGCCCGCAATCCGCCCTGATAGATCGGCCAGCTCACCTGCAGGAAAGCACCCGCCTCAGGCTGGGCAATGGCAGAAGCCGGGGCGGAGCGTCCCGTACCATAGGTCTTAAGTGCCCCCAGATAGCCCGACATCGTCCCGGCAAAGGAAACGCGCGGCATCAGCGCAGCTTTTGAGGCCAGAAGCGCCTCATCGGAAGCCCGCAATCTGGCAATATCGGCCAGCAGATCGGGACGCGAGGCCAGAGCCTGATCGACCAGATGCCTGATCTGCTCCGGTGCGCTATGAGGGAGGCTCTGCGCGGGCATCGGGGCCACGCCGAGCGCCAGCGTGGCGGGCAGACCTGTCACCTCCAGCAGGGCGTGACGCGCGCCATGCTCTGCATCGATTGCCTTGTCGAGGTCGAAACGCGCCTGGGCCAGGTTACGCTGGGCCGTCGCCACATCCACAATCGTGGCCTCGCCATGGGCGTGACGCGATTGCGCGGCATTCAGGAGCAGCGTCATGTTGTCCACTGCGTGATGCGAAGCCACGACAATGGCCTGTGCGGCCTGCTGGCTGTGATAGGCACTGATCACATCAAGGATGAGTTGCTGGTGAACGGCCGAGAAACCAAAATTGGCTGCCAGATTCTGGTATTTCGCCTCATCGATCTGGGCGCGTGTCCTGCCGAAATCGAGCAACAGATAATCGAGCTCGAGTTTGGGAAAGGCCGCAGCCCCATTCGAGGTCAGGTAACCGCGCTCGGAAAGGTAGTTAGGCAAGGGCAGCGCCATACGCTGGAATCCCCCCATGGCGGAAAAGGTAAGCTGCGGCAGCATGGCCGCGCGTGACATGCCTACCGAGATGGCCGCCTGGCGCGCGGATTCCCAGGCGACGCGTGTGCGCGGGTTGTTGCGCTCCGCCAGATCGATCAGCAAGGGGAGCGACAGAGCGTGATCCTGTGCCTCGGGCAACGCAATACCGACACGACCCAAGGGCGAAACACTCCCCTGGGCCTCGGTCCGGGCACCGGCTTCCATCATGGGGTCGCGTATGTCGGGGGGCAGGCTCAGCCCCGTCGCGCTGCGTGGATGCCAGGCGCGGTCGGCCCGCTCCGGCGCCAGATCACGTGTGTCATTGCACCCTGACAGAACGGCCGCGACCAGAAAGAGAGGGAGAACATGTCGGGTCATCGGAAAGCGCAATCCTGCATATCGGGTCATCAGCCCTGCCTCACGGACAGGGTGGAATCGGGGTCGTAGCTCCGGACAATCTGCCTCAGCCGCTCATCGAGCAGACCGAACCAGACCATGCGCTGCGGATCATGGGCCATCAGGGGCAGGGCAGGCAGGCGTAGTTGCAGATCGAGCCCGTCACGACCGTCTTCGAGCCATCGGGCCAGTTCGTCGAGCCAGAGCCTCAGGGTTTCCATATGGGCGCGCGCTGTCTCATCCGGTTCACGCCGCACATCGGAGATCACCGCAACCGGGATCGACAGGAGCTGGATATCGCCCACCAGAGGCAGGGTGATATCCGGAATGAAGGCATTGCCCTTCAGGCGCTCTTCCTCGAAGGGTGCGTTACGCAGGGCGGTACGCGTCGCGGCAATGGCGCGTCCGAACTTCTCGCGCTCCATCTCCTGAGCAATATCGACCGCCCCGTCGGGATGCGCGCGGCGCAGCACGATCAATTGCCCCAGTTGCCGCACTGCCCCAACAAGATGGGCGCGCGCCACATGGGTTGCGCTCACGGGCCACAGGGCGGCCGCCATCAGATAAACCACCACATTACCGATCAGGATGCCCACCACGCGGTTGCGCGCCGTCTCCATATCGAGCGTCGGGCCATAGCCCTGCAGAATGGTCATGAAATAGGCCATGGCAATCTGCACCCCGGCATAGGAGATGCGCTCACTGCCGCTCTTGATCCAGCCGGCAAAGGCCGCCACCGGAATCACGACCAGGATCAGATCCAGACAATCGGTCAAGGCAGGCATGAGCAGCAGGATTGTCCCGATGCCCAACACGGCACCGATCATGGCCCCCACAACACGCAGGAGCATCTTGTGCACGGAGTCGCCAACCGTGCCGAGCGAAACAAGAAAGCACGTGACCACGCAGGTCTGTATACCCGGCCAGGACGTGAAGCGGGTAATGGCGTAGCAAAGCACCACCGACAAGGCGATGCGAATGGCGGCCTGAGGATAGGCCGGGTTGGTAAAGGCATCAGGTTTGAAGAAGCTGCGCGCCGCCGCCTTCATTTCAGGGGCAAAGCTTGCCGCTGTGGTTTCGGGACGGATCAGCAGGCCATGAATGATGGTGACGCTTCGTATGAACTCCTGGGCCAGTGGGTAGAGGCGCGGATTATCGCCAAACTCCATGGCCAGGGCTTCAAGTTCATCCGGGTCGAAATCGATGGCGGGAGCGCGCTCGCGCCCATGGCGATAGACCAGCCCGCACTGCGCCACGATCTGCCCCATACGATGCAGGAAACGCGCCCCGGCGGCTTCGCCCAGTCCGCTCCAGGCCACGACGATCATGACCAGACGCGCCGTATTGCGGATCATCGCGAGACCCACATGGCGGCTGGTGATCTCGGGATGCAGCTTCACGCCCAGATCATGATACTGGCGCAAAAGCGCCACGCCCTGAGCTGCCAGCGCCAGAATGGTCTGCATCGTGGCGCTGCCAGGCAGCGCCCCAGCCTCGCAGGCTTCGGAGACCGCATCGAACCGTCTGGCCAGCCCCTCACGCAGCATGGTGAGCGGATCATGGCCAGCCAGACGATTGGCCACCACAATGATTCCCAGTGCGATGACAAAGACCGATCCTACCCAGAGCAGCGTATGAAGCATCGCCTCTTCAGGTGGCATGAAGGCGGAATCCGGCACGGCGCTATCAGTCGTATTGCCGATGAAGCCGTCGAGCTGGCCGCCGATCGTCTGCAACATATCGGCACTCATGCCCATATAGACGATCCAGAAAAGCAGGATATTGGCGAGCTGCCCCATGGTCATGGCCTGGGACAGAAACCCGGCGGCCAGTGTCATGAGCAGCATGAGCGGCAGGCGCAGCCCCGGCTCCGAGAGGCTCAGCATCATCAGGATGATCGTGAGCGCGGTACCCGCCACAATCATCGCGCCACCCATCAATGCCGTGCTGGTATTGGAGGCCGCGTCATTGCCCGACAGAAAAAAGCAGATGAAGACGAGCACCGGCAGATCGGGCACGCGAAACGTCTCACCGATCAGAATGGTCACGATCACCTGTGCCACCAGAAGCACCGTATTACGGGCACGCCCGGGGACAGGGGCCATTTCCTTTTTCAGAAATGCGTAAGTCGAGGGCGGCTGGGTGTGCCATGAGCGCCGCAGCGCGACAACGCCCCCCTGTCCGGAGGGGGTCATCGCATCACGACCACAACGACGGTCGCTCCGATACGCATCAGATCGGTTGGCGGGTTGTCCAGACGGATACGCACCGGAAAACGCTGCGCAATCCGCACCCAGTTCAGCGTTCTCGGCACTTTGGGCAGGCCATTCGCGCTTGTGCCCTCATCAGGCACTACCCCGGCATTCAGGCTCTCGAGCGTGCCCGTGATCGGTGTGCCAGGCTGGCTCATGGCATAGACCCTGACCTTCTGCCCCACGGCCAGACCCGCCAGCTGTGTCTCGCGAAAATTCGCGATCGCCCACCAGATCTCGGTATCGACAAGGGTAAAGACCGGCTTGCCCGTCGTGGCATATTCGCCCGCTGCGATGTTGAGATCGGTCACGATCCCGTCGCAGGGGGCCCGCACCGTGGTCAGACGCAAATCACGTTCGGCTTCGCGCAGCTGCGCCTGGGCTGCCGCCAGATCGGCGCGCAAAGGCGCGGCGCTGCGTGTCTCGGTACGCGCCTGGTCGAGGGCTTCACGGGTCACGAAGCCCTGTCGCGCCAGAGGGGTGAGCCGTCCTTCAGTGGCCTGAGCGAGGGTCAGGCGCGCGCGCGCGCTCGTGACAGCGCTCGCCTCGGCCCCTGCATGGGAGACCTGCGAACTGACCTGGCTGGTTTGTACATCGATCTGGGCCTGGAGGCCCTCAACCTGCGCCCGGGCGGCCTGAACGCGGTAGGTGTAGGGCTCGGGATCAATCACATACAAGATCTGTCCGCGCTTCACCTTTTCATTGTCATGGACCGGGAGAGAAACGATACGCCCACTGACCTCAGGCGCCAGATGCACAATATTGGCCGCAACATAGGCATCTTCCGTTCGCGGGCGACTATGTAAACGATCCAGCACGAGGAAACCCGTGATCACACAGGCTGCAAGCGACAGGATCAGCAGCGCGATCCCGCCGATACGGGAGGAGAGAGAGTTCATGTCAGCGCCGCCTAATGACCGAAAAACAGGAGCCAGACCACGAAGGTGATGGCGACCATGAAGGCAAGATAGGTCAGCATCGGCGCTGGAATGGCCTGCTGCCAACCCAGAGCTCCCACCACTGCGCGCAGCAGCGCCGCAGCCACCGCGCCAAGTGCGACGCAAAGCATCCAGGATGGAAAGAAGGAGCCCAGCACATCCTGCAGGGGTGCTCTTGTACAACCGCTCAGCCCGATGGCCGGGAGCAGCAATACCCCGCGCGAAAGGGGCGAGGATCGGGGGGCGACAGGGTCGGTCATGATGCTTCTATCGGGCTTCGAAAAACGGAGCCCAACCGAAGCACGGATATGGTTTACATATCAACCATATAATGGGCCGAAATCCTGGTGTCTCTCGCTTGTGATGAGAAAACACGGCTCTTCACAACGCTGAGGGACCGATTGATCGTGCGGTGGATGAGGATCCAGGAATAGTTGCTGCCTGAGAGCACTGCGTCCAGTCACCCGAGAAGCGTCACGGACGGAACCCGATGCGCTTTCGGCCTTGAACGCTCTGACAAGCAGGTGTCAGAGAGAATATACGAACCGGAATTTTCGAGGATGATGGTGGAGCCAATCGGAATCGAACCGACGACCTCCTGAATGCCATTCAGGCGCTCTCCCAACTGAGCTATGGCCCCGCCGTATCAAGACCAGCCTCTTGGGTCAGGCCAGTGGCGCGGGTATAGCGGGGGGCTTGATGGCTGACAACCCCCTAAAACAAGATTTTCTTGCTATCCCTCAATCACGCCCAGATCGCGCAGTACTGCCAGAAGAGGAAGCCGTGGCAGACCCAGAATGGCGTCATGATCACCCTCTATCTTTTCGAAGAGCTGTACACCCCGCCCCTCCAGACGGTATGCGCCGACACAGGATAAGAGTGCCTCGCCTTCTTCCGCCAGATACCGCTCCAGGAATGCGTCGCTGAAGTCGCGCATGGTCAGACGTGGCGTCACAAGATGCTGCCAGAGCTTTTTGCCATCATGGTACAGCACGGTCGCCGTCTGCAGATGATGCGTACGCCCCCTGAGATACTGGAGCTGATGCCGCGCCTCTCCAAGGTTTTCCGGCTTGTCGAAACCGACGCCATCGCACTCCAGAATCTGATCTGCCGCAATCACGAAATCGGCGCTCATAAATTGCGGATTCGTTGAAAACTCTAGAGACTTGGCATTTGCGAGCGCCAGAGCGATGGCGCCGTGACCCTCGTTTCTCGCCCTCATCGCGTCACGCAGTACGGCCTCATCAAATCCCACCGGACAGGACAGGACATCGAGCCCTGCTCCACGCAGCAAATCAAGCCGGGCCGTTGATCCGCTAGCCAGTACAAGCCGCGATTGACCGGGATTCGTGCGTTGCGACTCCATAAGGGGCTCCTTCTTTCAGGTCGTTGAATGAGTACCGTCAGTACTGGGGTACATGGGGATTGTACGGGGTTCGTCGGAGAGGCGTACCGAGTACCGTGGATTGTACTTTCTTTCGCAGAACCAGTGGGTTGTACACAGCCCTTCTGTGGGTATTTCGGGATAAGCTTCGCAACCGCCTCAAACCAAAGGCTTTATCGTTTGTACACAGTGTTGGTAACTCGGGGTACGTTTTCGGAAAGATGGGTACCCCGTCATCCACAGGGATCAACCTATCCGACAGGATATCTATCTTTTTTCTTTTATGGTTATTGGTCGGTATGGATCGCGAAATCACCCCTCAGCCCAAGCCTGCAAAACCGCTCCTGCGTGTCCTCCAGGGAGAGGCTGTCTGGCCCCCTCCGGTCTGGCTCATGCGCCAGGCAGGGCGTTATCTGCCCGAGTTCCGCGCCGAACGTGCCAAGGCCGATTTTCTTACCCGGTGTACCACGCCAGACATCGCGGCCGAGCTGACCCTTCAGCCGATCCGTCGCTATGCGATGGATGGCGCCATCCTGTTCTCCGATATCCTCGTCCTGCCATGGGCCATGGGACAGGATCTGAAATTCATCGAGGGGCGTGGCCCCGTGATGGAGCCGATCCGTAACCGGGAGGCGCTTAAGGCCCTGTCTCCTGCACGCGTAGCCGAAACCGTCGCGCCGATCCAGGAGACATTGCGGATTCTGGCTCGTGAACTGCCTCAGCCCACCACGCTTCTGGGCTTTGCCGGCAGCCCGTTCACCGTTTCCTGCTACATGGTCGATGGAGGTTCCTCGCGGGAATTCGGCGTCACCCGCGCCATGGCGCTTCAGGACCCGGATCTCTACGGCGATCTGATCGCCCTGCTGACCGAGGCCACCACCACCATGCTGATCGGTCAGATCGACGCCGGCGCCGAAGCCGTCATGCTGTTCGACAGCTGGGCCGGCCTGTTGCCCCCCTCTCAGTTCCGCAAGCACGTCATTGCCCCGACCCGTGCCATCGTGCAGGGCATTCGTGCAGCTCGCCCGGGTGTGAAGATCATCGGCTTTCCCCGTCTCGCCGGGCTGATGGCGCTGGAATACGCCCGCGAAACCGGCGTGGATGCCCTGGCCTGCGACACTTCGGTCGATATGACCCGGATGGCAGCTCTCTGCCCCGACACACTGGCCCTTCAGGGCAATCTCGATCCCATCATCCTGCGCAATGGTGGACAGAGCCTGATCGACGAAGCCCATGCTGTCCGCGATGCGCTGAAGGGACGGCCTCATGTGTTTAATCTCGGTCATGGCGTCATGCCAGACACCCCACCCGATCATGTCGGGGCGTTGGTCGACGCCGTGCGCGATATTGGCTGATCGGCCATGAGCGCTTTGTCCCCCCATGCCCTCTCCGCCTCGGGCCAGCTACGTCTCGTGATCTTCGATTGCGATGGCGTGCTGATCGACAGCGAGCTGCCTTCATGCCGCCTCGTGGCCCGAGAGGCACGCGCACGCGGCATCGAACTGAGCGATGAGGCGGCGCTTGAGCGTTTCGCGGGCAAGGCGCTCGGACAGGTGAAGCGCGAGCTCGAGGCAGAGACCGGGCGCGATCTGGGCGCCGATTACGTTCAGATCATGCAGGACAAGCTGGTCGATCTGATGCGTGAGGAGGCCGCGACGATCGACGGTGCGGAAACCATGCTCGCCGGTATGCAGGCCTTGGGCGTGCCGTTCCGGGTGGGATCGAATTCCTCCTGGCCCGAAATGGAGGTCAAGTTCGCCCGAGTCGGCTTCACCCGCTTCTTCCCGCGTGACCGGATCCATTCGGCGCGTGACATGATGCGGCCCAAACCCGATCCTTACGTCTTTCTTCACGCTGCCGAACAGGAAGGCGTCGAACCGAGCCAATGCGTCGTGATCGAGGATTCGGACACGGGCGTTCAGGCCGCGCATGATGCGGGGATGGCTTGTATCCTGTTCCGCCCCGAAGGCCCTGCCCCGGGTCTCAATTGGCCGGGACTCGAGCGCATCATGCATCTCGACGCGCTGGTGCCTCGTCTCTTCCGTGCCTTGCAGGAGCAGGCACGATGAACGTCTTCCTGCCCTGGTTTCCGTGGCTGAAAGTTGTGCATATCCTGGCGTTCACCTCCTGGATGGCCGGGAATTTCTACCTGCCCCGATTGTTCGTCTATCATACCCAGGTAGCGCCCGGCTCGCCCGAGAGCGTGCGTTTCCAGATTATGGAGCGCCGCCTGCTCCGTGCCATCATGACGCCCGCCATGATCGTCACCCTGCTTTCGGGCGCGGCACTGGCCTCTTTACCCGGCGTGATCGACTGGTCCGCGCCCTGGTGGTGGGTCAAGCTCTTCACCGTGCTGCTCCTGTGCGGTTTTCACGGCTTCTGCGCCCGTTGGCGCCGTGACTTCGCTGAGGATCGCCGCCCGCATCCGGAACGGTTCTATCGTATCGCCAATGAAGTCCCTACCCTCCTGATGATCGTGATCGTCATCATGATCGTGGCTCGGCCTTTTTCGGGGTGATGCGCAGGGCTCTGCCCTGCACCCGCGAAGGGACAGGCCCCTTCGATCCCCGCTTGATCAAAGAGGTGTCCAGAGGATGACTATCCTCTGGCGGGGTGGGGGGCAGAGCCCCACTTCGATCCGTTCCCGCAGGGCGCTGCCCTGCACCCGCGAAGGGACAAGTCCCTTCGATCCCCGCTTGATCAAACAGGTGTCCAGAGGACGACTGTCCTCTGGCGGGGTATGGGGCAGAGCCCCACATCTCTTATTATGCCTTGGCGAACCGCCGGTAGGTGAAATCCCCATCATGCCCCGCTTGAGAGGCCTCCTGCACCAGAACGTGCCGGTCTGAGCGGGCGCAGACAGGATCTGTAGCAGCGGCGTCGCCCGTCAGAGCAAGAGCCTGACAGCGGCAGCCGCCCCAATCCACTTCCTTGAGACTGCAATTGCGGCAGGGTTCGGGCATCCAGTCCGTGCCGCGAAACAGGTTGAAGAGGGGGGAATCCTGCCAGATCGTGCCCAGGGCTTCTGTCGCGACGCTTGGGAAGGTGATGTTCGGGATGGTCTCTGCGGCGTGGCAAGGCAACACCTTGCCAGAGGGGGTGATGTTCACGAAGCGCTGGCCCCAGCCGCCCATACAGGGCTTGGGCTGATCGGCGTGATAATCGGGTGTGACGTAATCGATGGCGAGGCTGTTACCGAAACGGGCGCGCGCCCTGACGACGGCCTCGGTCGAGGCTTCGAGCTGGGCGGCCGACGGCATGAGCAGATCGCGGTTTTTCAGGCCCCAGCCATAATACTGGGTATGAGCAATTTCCACGCGACCGGCGCCGAGGTCATGTGCGAGGTCGAGCATGGCAGGCACGCGCGCTACGTTCTCACGATGAACGACGAAATTCAGCGTGAGCGGGATGCCGCACGCCTTGATGAGGCGGGCGGCGGCAAGTTTCTTTTGCTGAGCACCGCGCAGACCGCCGATACGTTCCGCGCCTGCCTCGTCGACATCCTGGAAGGAAAGCTGGACATGATCGAGTCCGGCCTCATCGAGGGCGGTAAGCGTGGCCTCGGTGATGAGGACGCCAGAGGTGATGAGATTGGTATAGAGATTGAGCGAGCTGGCGTGGCGCACCAGCTCTGGCAGATCGTGGCGCGCCATGGGCTCGCCGCCGGAAAAATGCACCTGCAGAACGCCCAGGGCCGCGGCCTCGTCCAGAACACGCAGCCAGTCCCCGGTTTCGAGCTCGACGGCCCGTCTTTCGAGATCGACGGGGTTGGAACAATAGGGGCAGGCGAGCGGGCAGCGATGGGTCAGTTCGGCCAGCAGGCTCATGGGCGGCGGCGCAAAACTCATGCGCCCAGCACTTTCTGGTCGAGCAGAGAAGCGAGAAGGGCCTGCACATCGGTGGCGATGCGGTCACGCGGGGCCTGATAACTGGCAGCAAGATCGTCGATGATTGCGCTCAGGGGGCGCGCGCCATCGACGAGCCGCAGAATGGCGGCCGCGACAGGGTCGGCAATGAAGGCTTTTTCCGGCGCCTGGATCAGCCAGACATCGCGAACGCGGTCATGCTGGAGGCGATGACCGCGGGTAAATTTCAGAACGCTGGTTTCGGAAACGCTCACGCGGTGAAGGCCTCTGGTGTATGGGCTCCGGTGAAGGCGCCGGGGGCAGGGTGGCCTTCCATATACACATGCTGAAGGGCATCGAGCATGGTCCAGAGCACGTTACATTTGAAAATCAGCGCATCGATGACTTCCTTTTGCTGCTCAACGGTGCGGGCGTGTTCCTTCACATAGGCCAGAGCAAAATCGGAATCGCGCGGGGCCTGGGTCAGGCGCGGGGCGAAATAGGCCAGGGTCTCTTCGGAAATGAAATCGTAGTGACGCAGCATGCCAGAGACGCGCTCGCTGATGATCGTCGGCGAGAAAAGCTCGGTCAGCGATGAGGCAATGGCGGCCAGAACCGAGCGGTCGCGCACGTAATGCACATAGGCCTCCACGGCAAACCCTGTTGCGGGCAACATGCCCTGCAGACTCTCGACGTACTCGCGTGACAGACCCAGACCGTCGGTCAGCTTCAGCCAGCGGGCGATGCCGCCCGTGCCGGGCTCATTGCCATCATGGTCTTCCAGACGGCGGCGCCATTCGCGGCGCAGTTCGGCCGTGGGCAGGCGGGCGAGCAGAGTCGCATCCTTTACCGGGATCGAGGCCTGATAATAGTAGCGATTGAGTGCCCAGGCCTGGACCTGGGTGCGGTTCAGCTTGCCATCATGCAGGGCGCGATGGAATGCGTGACGGTTATGATAGCGCGCGGCGCCAATCTCACGCAGTCGGGCTTCGAGGGCGTCGGGGGTCAGAACCGTCATGAATTTTCTCCCAATGTCAGGTGAAGGCCATCTTCACCGATGGTCCAGCCTGCTTCTTCCGCCATGCGCCTTTCCGGTGAGTCCGGAAGGAGAACGGGGTTCGAGTTGTTGATATGAATGAAGATGCGATGAGATGGCGCGTCATGAAGCTGCGCAATGATGCCATCAGGGCCGGACATCGAGATATGTCCCATGCGTAGCCCGGTCTTGGGGCTTAGCCCGGCACGGATCATCTCGTCATCGCGCCAGAGCGTTCCTTCCATGAACAGCGCGTCGGCATGACGGATGCGCGCACGGATATCAGGGGTAAGATCGGCGCAGGCAGGCAGAAAGACCATGCTATGCCGCCCGTCGCTGAGCGTGAGGCCAATCGTCTCGCCTTTCTGGCTTGGCAAGTGTTCGGCATAGAGCGGCGCCTTGCCGGGCACGTCGAACGCCGTGAGCGTGAGGCCCGATGGGGTTCCGTCCTTGTTGGGGAGCGCGATGGGGACGTCGCCGTCGAGCGGCAGACGCGGCACGATTTCCCGGTTCACAGCCTCGAAAATCGGGTTGGCGTCAAGTTGGGAGAGCGTTGCGGAAGTGGCATAAAGCCGGAACGGTTCGCGCTCGCGCAAGGTGAGCAGGCCGGTGATGGAGTCGATTTCACCATTGGTCAGGACCACGCCCTGTATGGGGGTGGAGCGTACGCCCTCCTGCGCCTGCAACTCGGGTGTCGCGAGGATCTGCGCCCGCAGATCGGGTGAGGCATTGAGCACGAACCAGTGTCGGCCATCGGCGCTTACCGCAAGAGAGGCCTGGCTGCGCGACGGGATCTTGCCCGCGCGGGCAGCGCGGCAGGCGGGTGCATTGGAGTTCCATTGCGGAAAGCCGCCGCCTGCGCCGCTCCCCAGAACGATGATGTGAAGCATGGTCGGACTCGGTCAGATCAGAACAGGCGCAAGCGCACCGGTTCGGGACGGGTCAGCCTGAAAACAGAGGCCCCGATGGGGCAGGCCAGAAACGACAACAGCCGCACGAGAGGTGCGGCTGTTGCTGATATGCATAGCGGTGAGAAGAGCTTACTTCTTCTGGCCGCAGACATAGGAGTTGATTTCGGCGCCGAGCGGAATTTCGGTAACCTTCGGGGTGTTCCAGGCCATGACGAGATCCTTGTGACAATCTTGAAAGTGCTTGATCAGCTATACGATAGAACCCGAAAATGGGTTGCAAGCCAAATTGATTCAACCCAATAAAATGTAACATGCTTCACGTTGACGGCAACGTTTGCGATCCCGGGCGGTTGTGCGTCGTTCATCACGGCGCCCTTCTCGTGCTGCAACCCGCCTTTCAGGAAAGAAACGCCCGCCATGTCAGGCCCGTCTCTGGCTTCGGATACGCCCACGCCTGAAGACAGGCAGACGCACGAAAAGACGATCGCACCGACCATCCTCCCCGCAATGCCCTCCCAGGAGGAAACCGCGGAAAGCGACGCCTATCAGGCCGGAGTGATCCGTAAGGCGATGCTGCGCCATAGTCTCGGGCTACGTGATGTCGGGGTTCTCATCCTGTCATTGCTGGCAGTGTTCTACACCCTGTATTTTGCCGCCGACATCGTGCTGCCCTTCGTGTTTGCGATGGTGGTCAATCTGCTGATGATCGGGCCGATGCGCTTTCTGCATGGTCGGCTGCATATCCCCAAGCCCATCTCGGCGCTGCTGCTGATCATCGCGATGTTCCTTTTGGTTGTCTGCATAGGCACGGCCATTTCGGTCCCTGCGGCGGCGTGGCTGACCAAGGTTCCGCAAAGTCTCCCCGCGCTCCAGCAGAAGCTTGCCTTCCTGCAGGGGCCGATCGACTCATTGCAGCGCGGCTATATGCGCGTGGTCGCGCTAATGTCGAATGGGGGTCATCACCATGTGAGCGCGGCGACGGCTGCTGCCCAGTCAGCCTCGAATGGTGCTGAGACGTTGCGGGTCTGGGGGTCATCCTTCCTGATCGGGACTCGCGCCTTCATGGGTGAGTTTTTCACCATGCTGCTGATGCTGTTCTTCCTGATGACAGAGGGAGACAGCCTTCTGCGCCGTATCGTGGAGATCATGCCGACCTATTCGGACAAGCGTCGTCTTGTGCAGATCACCACACAGATCGAGCGCAACGTGTCGCTTTATCTGGCGACCATCACCATCATGAATATCCTGGTGGGGCTGCTCAATCTGTTGCAATGCTGGCTGACGGGCATGCCCAACCCCCTGCTATGGGGGGTTCTGGCCTTTCTGCTCAATTACGTGCCGATCATCGGTCCTCTGACCGGTGTCGTCGTCTATTTCTGTGTGGCACTCATCAGCTTCCCATCCTTCCTGATGGCGTTGCTGCCCCCTTCGATCTATCTGTGCATTCATATACTGGAGGGGGAAACGATTACCCCCATGCTGCTGGCCAAGCGCTTCACGCTCAATCCGGTGCTGGTCATGGCCTCGCTGCTGTTCTGGGACTGGATGTGGGGGATTGGCGGGGCTTTTCTATCCGTGCCCATGCTCGCCGTATTCAAGATCTTTTGCGACCATATCGAAGGCCTCTCTCCGATCGGCCATGTGCTGGGCGGTCCGGTACGCCCACGCTCCCTGCGCACCCTTGGCCCCGAGGTCACTCCCGGCCCTACCCCCTGAAGGTCGGCTAACGCCACCGCCGCGTTTGTCCAGATCAACCCATTCTGATCTGGCAACGGGCTTGTGACATGAAATTATCATGCGTAATCCGCAGCCATATTCTATTAGAAGGCGGGTTCGGGGCTGAAGGTCGCTTGGCGCGATAGGTCGAACCGGCTATCAACTGCAACAAATCATTTCAAAGATCCTGAGCCGAGGTTTTAATGCGCTCCCTAGACGGCCTTGCCTGACAATGCAGGCACCTCTCCTTCGCCGCCTCGGTCTGGCAGCGCTTATCGCCATCATCCTTCTCGGGATCGTCATCACGATCATTCATGAGCATGGAGGTCCCCGCTCGGACGGCCCCCATCCGCAACTGACGCGTGAAAACGGTCTGGTCATCGTCGCCGATGACTCACCGCTCATGAAGCGGCTCCATGTCGCCCCCGTGAAAACGAGCGTGCTCGATCACGGGCTGCGCGTTCCGGGCATGGTGCAGGCCGAGCCCCGGCGCAGCATCAACATCCTGACCCCTGTGACCGGTCACGTGATCAGAACCGATCTCCAGCCTGGGCAGATGGTGCACAAGGGCGATGTCCTGGCCGTGCTGGCTTCTGGGGATCTGGATCAGGCCTATGCCGATTTGCTCAAGGCGCGTGCTCAGGAGACCTATCAGGAGCGCGTGGTCAAACGCGCGCAGGACGTGCTGGCTATCGGGGGCAATGCCCGCAAGGATCTGGACTCTGCCAGCAATGACCTTTCCCAGGCCCGTGCCGAACGTCAGCGTGCGGAGCGTCGTCTCGAATCCCTGAACAGCCGCACCGATCAGGATGGTGAGGGGCTGGTAAGGCTTGTCGCGCCCGTCGATGGGCTGATTGCCAGTACGAGCCTTGCACCAGGGGCGAATATCACCGATGCCACAGCTGTGCAGGCCGTATTGCTCGATATCTCGCAGCTCCAGATCGACGCCGAGATCCCTGAGGAGTCTGCCGGGATCGTTTCTCTGGGACAGCAGGCTGTCGCGCATATTGCGGCCCTGCCGGGACGGCATTGCGATGCGCCCATCATGTCGATTGACCCGGCCCTGCATAGCGACACGCGTCGCATGATCGCGCATTTCCTGTGCAATAATCCCGACGGGATGCTGCGTCCCAACATGTTTGCCGATGTCGAGATTGCAGTGAAGCAGCCCGAGATGATCATCGTGCCAAAAACGGCCCTGCTGATGAATAATGATCGTCTGACCGTTTTTGTGCAGGACGGCGGCAGAATGCATTTCCGTCGCCGAGCCGTGACGGTGAGCTATGACGAGGGCGAGAATGTGCGCGTTCTGACCGGTCTGCAGGGGGGCGATACCATCGTCACCCGTGGCGCCATCCTTCTCAATGATAATGACTGAGCCGTCAGCGCCGCAGATGAGAGTCTCCTGATCCGTGATTGCGACCCTGATTTCATGGTGCTTTGCGCGCCGTCATATCGTTTTCATATGCGCCGTGTTTCTGGCGCTTGCCGGGGGCTATGCCTGGCGCGTGCTGCCTGTCGAGGCCTATCCCGATCTGGGCGCGGTCAACGTTCAGGTCACGACCCAGGTTTCCGGCCTGGCTGCCGAAGAGATGGAACAGCAGATCACGGTGCCGCTCGAGCGCGCGCTCTCTGCCGTGCCTGGTGTGACCGAGAGCCGCTCGAGTAGTACGTTCGGCCTGTCGCTTATCACGCTGATTTTTCATGATGGCGTCGATGTGTTCACGGCACGACAGCTCGTGCTGGAACTGCTCGGCACGGCCAGCATGCCCGATGGCGTGACCCCGCAACTCGGCCCCATCACCGGCCCGGCAGGCGAGATTTTCCGCTACACGCTGGAATCGGATTCGATGGATCTGATGCAGCTTTCGGATGTGCAGCGCTGGATTGTCATCCCCACGCTTCAGCGCGTACCGGGAATCGTCAACGTCAATAACTTCGGTGGGCTGACACGTGAGTACCAGCTCGTGCTCAAGCCCGACGCGCTGCTGCGCTACGGGCTGAGCACCGATGACGTGGTCAACGCCATCAAAAACAACAACGCCAATGCTGCGGGCGGGCGCATCACGCGTGGCGAGCAATCCTATATCGTGCGCGGCGTGGGCATGATCCATACGCTGGACGATATGAAGCGCATCGTGGTGGCGCAGCATAACGGCACGCCGGTTCTGCTGAGTGATCTGGGGCAGGTCCAGTTCGGCCATCAGATCCGTGAGGGTATTCTGGGCAAGGACAACAACCCCGATACCATCGAGGGGATCGTGACCATGTTGTCCGGTGCCAATCCCTCTCTGGTTCTGGATAACGTGCATAACGTGGTCGACCAGTTGCAGGAGCGCCTGAAGCCGCTCGATGTGCGGCTGGTGCCCTATATCGACCGCGATAATCTGGTGAAGGCTACCACCCACAAGGTTGGCGAAACCATGGTCGAGGGTATCGGCCTCGTGCTGATCATTCTCACCCTGTTCCTCGGGAGCCCGCGCAGTGCGGTGGTCACTGCCGTCACCATTCCGCTCGCGCTCTCGACCGTTTTCGTGCTCATGCATTTCTTCGGCATGGCGGCCAATCTGTTCTCGCTGGGCGCCATCGATTTCGGCGTGATCGTGGACGGGGCCATCGTCATTACCGAGGCGATCCTGCGCCTGCGCGAGGAATCGCCCAAGGCCACGCTGACCAGTACCGAGGTGCTGAGTGTCGCGCGTATCGCGGGGCGCTCGATCTTCTCTTCGACGCTTATCATCATCGTAGCCTATTCACCGCTCTTCGCCTTCGAAGGGAGCGAAGGGAAGCTGTTCCGGCCCATGGCCTATACCGTCAGCTTCGCTCTCATGGGGGCGCTGGCCTGTGCGCTCTGCCTTATTCCGACACTGAGCTATCTGGCTTTGTACAAGCCTCGGCGTATCTGGCATAACCGCCCGCTCGAAAAGCTGCATCATGCCTATGAGCGCGGGCTCAATCACATGCTCGCCCGCCCTCTGGTTACCTATATCGGTGGGGGGGCGGCCCTGCTTTCTGTCGTCATCCTAGGGGCTACCGTCGGGCGCGAGTTCCTGCCCGATCTGGATGAAGGGGCGCTCTGGCTTCAGGTTCAGTTGCCCACGGGTATCTCATTGGATGAGGGCAGCCGTATCGCCAGCGAGGTACGCTCGGCGGTGCGCGAATTCCCGGAAACATCCTATGCCATTACCCAGCTCGGCCGTAACGATGACGGGACCGATCCCTGGACCTTCTCGCATATCGAGATGCCCGTCGGGCTCAAGCCCTATGACCAATGGGCGAGCGGTGAAACCAAGGCGCAGTTCATCGCGCGTTTGCGCGACCGTCTCTCCCAGATTCCGGGTATCAGCTTCGGTATCAGCCAGCCGATCCAGGATGGCATGAACGATCTGGTAGGCGGCGCGCATTCACCCCTGGTGCTTCGTGTCTATGGCAATGATTTCCACGAATTGCGCCGTATCGGCCGACAGATCGTGAGCATCCTGCATGACGTACCCGGCACGACCGATGCCTCGATCTTTCAGGAGCCGCAGATCCCGCAGCTCATGATCACGCCTCGTCGCGAGCAGGCGGCGCGCTATGGCATCAACGTGTCCGATATCAGCACTGTCGTGCAGAACGCGATCGGCGATGGCGCGATCACCCAGGTGTACGTGGAAGACCGCGTCTATAACGCGACGCTGCATGTCGGGAACAACGACCTGAGCGATCTCGCCTCTATACGTTCTCTGCCGCTGCGCTCCACTGATGGCGCGCCCATTCCCCTGGCTGAGGTGGCTGATGTGGGTCTTCATATGGGTGAGAGCAACATCGCACATGAAATGGGTGAACGCCAGATCACCATACGGGTCGATAACGGGCAGCGCCCCCTGTCTCAGTATCTTGAGGATGCCCAGAAGCGCATCGCCTCGCAGGTGCATTTCGATCCACGCAAATATCGCCTGCAATGGGCGGGCAGCTTCGAGCAGGAGCAGCGTGCCCAGGCGCGTCTGGGTGTCGCGCTTCTGGTCATGTTCGCCATCATGCTGTTGCTCTTGTTCATGGAGTTCGGGACCTTCCGTCATGCCGTTCTGGTGCTCAGCGTCGTCCCGCTCGCGACTTTGGGCGGCCTGATCGCGCTTCACCTGCGCGGTGAGACCCTCAATATTGCCACAGCCGTCGGCTTCATCGCCCTGTTTGGCGTGGCGGTACAGAATGGCATCATCATGATTGCGGCGATCAATCGTCATCATCGCGCCGGGCTCAGCATTCATGACTCCGTACTGGCGGGTGCGGCCGAACGTTTCCGTCCCGTTCTCATGACCGCGACCGTGGCCAGCGCCGGCATGTTGCCTGCTGCCCTCGCTACGGGTGTCGGCACCGACGTGCAGCGCGGTCTGGCGACGGTCGTGGTGGGTGGCCTTGGCATTGCAACCCTGCTGACCCTGTTCGTCCTGCCCGTCTTCTTCTTCGAGATGGAGCATTATATCGAGCGCCGCAGGGCGCGCCGTTCGGGAGGTCTGTCATGAACCGTCTCGCGCTTTTGACCTGCGCGGCTGGCCTCGCCCTGTCGGGCTGCGCCATCGGTCCGGATTTCCATCGTCCTGACATGCTCAAGACGGGCAGCTATCAGAGCACGGCCCTGCCTGCCGCCATTCATGGTACCGCCGGTAGCGGCGCCGCAGGCGCAGCCCAGACCCTGACCGCCGGGGCTGACCTGTCAGGCGCCTGGTGGCAGGCCTTGGGCGTGCCGCAACTTGATGCCCTCGTAACACGAGCGCTTCAGAACAATCCGTCGCTCAAATCGGCCCAGGCCACGCTCAAGGCCGCGTATGAGCAGACCAAGGTGGCTGGTGCGCCCCTGCTGCCCAGTATCTCGGCCTCGTTCAATCCAACGCGTAACAAGACCTCGCAGGCCCTCTCGCCCGTGCCAGGCAATAATGCCTATCTCTACAATCTGCATACATTGCAGCTGAATATCTCCTATCAGCCCGATCTCTGGGGTGGACTGCGCCGTCAGGTGGAATCTCAGGCTGCTCAGGCCGAGATGCAGCGTTTCCAGCTGATCGCGACGACCAACACGCTGATCAATACGCTGATCGTGTCGTTGATCACGCAGTCGAGCCTCAACGCCCAGATCGAGGCCGCGAACGACATCATTGCGACGCAGCAAAAACTGCTCGGCATCATGGAGAAGCAGTTCAGGCTCGGGGATATTTCCGAGGCGCAGCTTCTGGCGCAGAAGGCCGCCCTGACGCAGGCCCAGGCCACTTTGCCGCCTCTGCATCTGCAGGCCGAGCAGGCGCACGACCAGATCGCATCTCTGGTTGGTACCACGCCCAATGAGGTCCTGCCCGAGATCCCGCTTGAGGCCTATCGCCTGCCTGCCACCCTGCCGGTCAGCCTGCCCAGTGCGCTTCTGGCCCAGCGTCCGGACATACGCGCAGCGGAATCGCAAATGCACAGCGCCAGCGCACAGGTCGGTGTCGCCATTGCCAACCGCCTGCCAAACGTGCAGCTCTCTGCCACGCCGGGTCAGGCTATCAATGCCATGAGCCAGTTCTTCACCCCTGGCTACGGTAACTGGTCGATCGGTGCGATGGTGACCCAGCCGATCTTCCAGGGCTTCGAGCTCATGCATCTGGAGCGTCAGGCGCGCGCCAATCTTCTGGCGGCGACGGAGCAATACAAGAATACCGTGCTGACCTCGATGCAGAATGTGGCCGACACGCTCCACGCCCTGCAGGATGATTCCGATGCCCTGACGATCAGCGCAGCCAATGAGGATGCGGCTGTGCGCAGTCTGCGCATTTCGCAGAGCCAGATGTCCTATGGCGATATCAGCCCTGTCCTGCTTCAGGCCGCCGTGCAGATCGAGCTCGAGGCCCGGCTCACTCTGATTCAGGCCAAGGCCACACGGTATACCGATAGCGTGGCACTGTTTCAGGCCCTGGGCGGCGGGTGGTGGCATCGTAACGATACCGCTATGAAGGTTCCCTCGACAGACTGGCGCGCGGCGTTCTGACCCGGTTCGGATCGTCCTGCGCCTGGCGCGAATCAGGAGATCCGACCCGCATGAGATTCCCCCGCTCCTCTCGCCTCGCCCTGATGGGACTTGGCTGCCTCCTTGCTTCGACGACGGCGCTCGCGGCCCCTGCTGCACCGTCGGACACCAAGGCGGCGGCCGCGTTCGATCGTCTCCTCGACGAGGAATGGCAGTATCAGTTGCAGAACGCGCCTGAACTCGCCACATCGATTGGCGATTACCGGTACAATGATCGGTGGAGCGATCTGTCTCTCGCCCATATCCAGGGCTCCGTCCCTGTTCTGACCGGCTTTCTCAAGAAGTTCGAGGCGATTTCGCCCGCCTCGCTCGATGAACAGCGGCAGATCAGCCGCGCGATGATTATCCAACAGATCCAGGACACGCTCGAGGGGATCCATCTCAAGACCTATGAGATGCCGATCGACCAGATGAACGGTGCCCAGCTTCAGTATCCGGGGTTTGTCTCGAGTATCCCCTTCGACACGACCAGGCAGTATGAGGATTACCTCGCACGCCTGCGTGCCATTCCCAAGGCCATCGATCAGGTGATCGCCCTGGCACGCCTAGGCGAGAAGGATGGGCTGATGCCGCCGCGATTCCTGCTCGAGAAAGCAGAGCAGCAGGTCGAGCAGATTGCCGCACCCGCCGGTGAGAAGAGTCCGTTTGGCGAACCTGTCACGAAATTCCCGGCCGCCGTGCCTGTCGCCGATCAGACCCGCCTGCGCAAGGCGATTCTGAATGCGATCGACCACGACGTTCGCCCGGCCTATCAGCGCCTCGCGGCCTTCATGAAGAAGGGTTACACGGCACATGGCCGTGCTCAGGACGGCGTCTGGGCTCTGCCTGGTGGCGATGTGCTTTATCGCTACGATATCCGCACTCTGACCACCACCACCATGTCTCCCAAGGAAATCCATCAGCTCGGGCTGGATCAGGTCGCCAAGATCGAGGGCGAAATGGGTGAGATTGCCCATAAGCTCGGTTTCGCCGACCTTTCTGCCTTGCGCGCTTCGGTGGCCAAGGATTCCAAGCTCTATGCGACCTCGCGCGAGCAGATCATCGAACTGTATCGCAAGTATATCGCGCAGATGGAGCCTGCTCTCACCCGCGATTTCGACAGGATCCCGACCACCAAGCTGGAGGTGCGTCCGGTCGAGCGGTATCGTGAGGCCGAGGCTGCTGGCGCCGAATATCATCAGGGTACGCCCGATGGTTCACGTCCTGGCATTGTATTCGTGAATACTGGCGACTACGCCAAGCGTGACCTCTACACCATCGAGGACACGGCCTATCATGAGGGTGTTCCCGGCCATCATTTCCAGATTTCTACCGCCCAGTCCCTGCCGCTGCCGCCTTTCCGTCAGCAGGGTTTCTATAACGCCTATATCGAAGGCTGGGCGCTCTACGCCGAAGGTCTCGGCAAGGAGTTGGGCTTCTACAAGGACCTCTACAGCGACTACGGGCGCCTGAACGGTGAACTCCTGCGCGCCGATCGTCTGGTGCTTGATACGGGTGTGCATGACCTGCACTGGACGCGTGCCCAGATGCTGGAATTCTTCCACGCTCATCCGCCCACCAGCGAGCCTGATATGCAGGCCGAAACCGACCGCTACATCGCCTGGCCCGGACAGGCCCTGGGCTACATGCTGGGTCAGCAGACCATTCTGCGCCTGCGTGAAAAGGCCAGAACGGAACTGGGCCCGAAATTCGACATCCGTAAATTCCATGACGTCGTTCTCTCCGGAGGAGCCCTGCCGCTCAACCTGCTTGCCGATCGGGTGGATAGCTGGATCAGGGAAGTGAAAAACCACAAGTAAGGGCGGGTGGGGGCCCGGCCCCACACCCCACCAATGGCCGGTCATTTTCTGGAAGCCTGCCCGTTGAGAGGCGGGAATCGAGGGGATCTTTTCTTATCTGGGTGCGGGGCTTTGCCCTGCATGCCCGACCCCGATCCGCGCAACGGCAGAAGCGGTCCTCCGTAAAAAAAGGCAGGTTTCGGGATTTCTGTCGTTTCCAGAGTGGCAGGAAACGGGCAGGATCGGAAGGATATGTCCCTGACTGCTCCTTCCCCCGGCAAGATATCCCCTGATGCATCGACGGTGCAGGATTCTGAACCTGCTGTCGATCTGAAGGCCACGCGTCCGGCGCGCTTCGTGCATGGCAGCATCATGCGTCATGTCGTGGTCATGGCGGGCACGGGGGCGATCGGATTGATGGCCGTGTTTGCGGTCGATCTGCTGAATTTCTGGTATATCTCACATCTTCATGATCCGGCCCTGACGGCGGCAATCGGTTTCGCAGCGGCATTGGGTTACGTGCAAGTGGCCGTGTCGATCGGGATGACCATCGGACTGGGAGCGGTCATCGGGCGCATGATCGGAGCCCGTCGTATCATCAGGGCACGACGTTTTGCCTCGGCGTTCATGGTGGTGATGGTGGCCGTCACGGCGATCCTGGGTTGTCTGACCGCCTTGTTTGCGTCGTTTTTCTTGGCCTTGCTGGGCGCAAGGGGGGAAGCGCTGGAACAGGCTGCGGGCTTCCTGCATCTGGTGTCCCCCGCCTTGCCTATGGTCTGTTATGGCATGGCGCAATCGGCACTTTTGCGTTGCGTGGGCGATGCGCGGCGTTCGATGCAGGTCACGCTGGTGGGGGCCTTCGTTTCGGCCATTCTCGATCCGATTCTGATCTTTGGCTTTCATATGGGGCTGACGGGGGCTGCGATCAGCACCATCCTGTCCCGTGGAGCGGTGGTGTTGTTCGGCTTCGTCAGTCTGCGCGATCATCGCATGCTGGAATGGCCGCGGCTTTGGGCGATTGCCCCGGCCACGCGTCAGATCGGAGCGGTGGCGCTCCCGGCGATCGCGACCAATCTGGCGACGCCTGTGGGCGGGTTGTTCACCACGCATTTCATGTCGCGTTTTGGGCTGGAAGCCATCTCCGGACAGGCGACGATCGATCGGATCGTGCCGGTCGCCTTCGCCTTCGTGTTTGCGCTGACAGGTTCCGTCGGACCGATCATGTCGCAAAACCTTGGAGCCGGAAAAAAGGATCGGGTGCGTGAGACGCTCCATGCCTCGTTGAAGCTGACGGCCTTATGTGTCGTGCTCACCTGGGCGATCCTGGCCCTGTTTCACGTGCCGATCCTGCATCTCTTCGCGTCCAAGGGGGTCGCGATCCATATCGTCACGCTTTTCTGCTGCTGGCTGGTAGCCAGCTATTTCTTCGTCGGACTGCTTTTCGTCTCGAATACTGCCTTCAATAATCTGGGGCACCCGCTCTATTCGACCGGTTTCAATTGGGGGCGCGCCACTCTTGGGACGATTCCCTTTGTCTGGGTCGGCTCGCATTACGGGCCGATCGGTATCCTGGTGGGACAATCTCTGGGCGTAGTGATTTTCGGCAGCTTTGCGGCGCTCACGGCCTTCAGGGTGATCAGACGGATCTGAGTTCTGAAGGACGGCTCACGGGCAATTTACATCCAGCCCCCCCTATGCCTGCCTGGTTCTGGCTCACCCGCCATGTGAGGGAAGATATGGGATTTGAGGAGTGGGGAAGTAGCCGGGAAATCGAAGGCCCAGAGGAATAATGGCTAAAATGGATGAGAGTGAATGAAATTATGGCCATTACTCAAGAAATAATCAGAGTAATGACGAGATAATTCCGCATCCAAGTAGATATTCCCATACAGATTTCTATTTTCCCCTCTTTGCCACCATAAATATTATCAGTTGAGAGAAATCTATTTAGGGAATTCACTTTTCTGTAGGGCAGAGATGAGATATTTCCTCTATCGTAACGAGATGGGCCAGAACTTGCGCGATGATGCCATGATAACTATGCAATAAAACGAAATCCAAGCGTATTTTGTTATACATCTCGTCTTTCCTTCCCACCCTGTGAGACTGTAATCAGGGATCGTTGGCGCAGGGCTGAAGGCCGGACTGCTGCCTTTGTGCAATGCTGTGACTGAGAGTTGCGATGCGAATTTTATTGACAGGTGGCTGCGGTTTCATCGGATCTGCCGTGGTCAGGCATCTGATCCGTCAGACTTCCCATGAGGTCCTGAATGTGGACTGCATGACCTATGCCGCTTCGGAAGAGACGGTCGGTGAGGTTGCGGCCGATCCGCGCTATCGCCATGCTGCCGTCAATATCGTCAACGGAGTCGAGCTCTCGAAGCTGTTCGAGGAATATCGCCCCGATGCCGTGATGCATCTGGCTGCGGAAAGCCATGTCGATCGTTCGATTGACGGTCCCGGCGTATTCGTCGAGACCAACGTGACCGGCACCTATGCGCTGCTTGAAGCCGCACGTCGCTACTGGCAGACGCTGGACGCCGAATCCCAGAAGGCTTTCCGCTTCCATCACATTTCGACAGATGAGGTCTTCGGCCATCTGGAGCTCGACGACCCACCGTTCACCGAGACCACCCCCTATGATCCGCGCAGCCCGTATTCGGCGTCGAAGGCGGCCTCCGATCATCTGGTGCGCGCCTGGTATCATACCTATGGCCTGCCCACTTTCGTGACCAACACCACCAATAATTATGGCGTCTGGCACTTCCCCGAGAAGCTGATTCCCCTGGTGACAATCAATGCGCTCGAGGGCAAGGAGCTGCCGGTTTACGGCAAGGGTGAAAACATCCGCGACTGGCTGTTCGTCGAAGATCATGCCGAGGCGCTGGTCAAGGCTGTCGAGAATGGCAAGCCTGGTGAGACCTATGCCATTGGCGCGCGCCAGCCGCGCACCAATCTGGAGGTGGTCAAGGCGATCTGCACGGTTCTGGACGAGCTGTCGCCCGATCCGGCCGGTCCGCGCGAGCGTTTGATCCGTTTCGTGACCGACCGCCCCGGCCATGATTTCCGCTACGAGATCGACCCCAGCCATGCCGAGCAGGCACTGGACTGGAAGGCGAAGCACGATTTCGAGACAGGTATCCGCCGCACGGTCCAGTGGTATCTCGATAATCGCGGTTGGTGGGAAGGCATCCGCGCCCGCCGTTACACCGGACAGAGACTGGGAACAAATGCATGAACGCCGTTGCCGCATCCAAGCCGATGAAGGGCATTCTTCTAGCCGGTGGGTCGGGCACGCGCCTGCACCCCATGACCCTGGCAACGTCGAAGCAGCTTCTGCCCGTCTATGACAAGCCGATGATCTATTATCCGCTGACCACACTTATGCTGGCTGGCATTCAGGATATCATGATCATCTCCACGCCCCATGATCTGCCGCAGTTCAAGCGCCTGCTTGGCGATGGTTCGCAGTTCGGTGTGCGCTTCGAGTATCGCGAACAGCCCTCGCCGGACGGTCTGGCTCAGGCCTTCCTGATTGCGGAAGACTGGATCGATGGATCGCCCTGCGCTCTGGCGCTGGGCGATAATCTGATTTTTGCCGATCATCTGAGCGTGTTGCTGCGTGCCGCAGCCGCCCGTCCGGAAGGGGCCACCGTCTTCGCCTATCAGGTGCGCGACCCCGAGCGTTATGGTGTGGTCAGCTTCGATGAGAGTGGTCGGGCCCAGCGTATTGTTGAAAAGCCGAGCGAGCCCGAGTCCAACTGGGCAGTGACCGGTCTGTATTTCTATGACCATCGCGTGGTTGAATTCGCCAAGCGCGTAAAGCCTAGCCCGCGTGGCGAACTGGAGATCACGGACCTCAACCAGATGTATCTGGAAGAGGGGACACTGCAGGTCGATCGTCTGGGGCGAGGCTGCGCCTGGCTCGATGCAGGCATGCCTGACAGCCTGATGCAGGCCGGGTTGTTCGTGCAGACCATCCAGTCCCGTCAGGGCATGCTGGTAGGGTCACCGACCGAAGTGGCCTATCGCATGGGCTTCATCGATCGCGATCAGCTCATCACGCAGGGCAAGGCCAAGGCCAAGACGGAACTCGGTCGCATGTTGCTCGAGCTCGCCCAGCAATCCCACTCCGGCCGCAACTGAGGAGCCACGCCATGAAAGTCGAACGTCTCGCTATTCCTGACGTCATTCTCGTCACGCCGCAGCGCTTCAGCGATTCACGTGGGTTCTTCTCTGAAACCTACAACCATCAGAAGATGGTCGAGGCTGGCATTGATCTGACCTTCGTTCAGGACAACCAGAGCCTTTCCGTTCAGAAGGGCGTAGTGCGCGGCCTGCATTGTCAGGTGGCCCCCTATGTGCAGGGCAAGCTCGTGCGCTGCACGAAGGGTGCGATCTGGGATGTGGCGATTGATGCCCGCACCGGGTCGCCCACCTACGGCAAATGGGTCGCAGCCGAGCTTTCGGAAGAAAACTGGTCGCAGCTCTGGGTGCCACCCGGCTTTCTGCATGGCTTTGTGACCCTGCAGGAAAATACCGAGGTTCAGTACAAATGCACCTCGCTTTATGACAAGGCGTCCGAGCGCGCCGTAATCTGGAATTGCCCGCATCTGGCCATCGACTGGCCGATCAGCGCGGATGAGGTCGTTCTCTCCGACAAGGACCAGATCGCACCGCATTTCCCGGAAGCCAAGGGCTGGTTCCAGTACTCATGAGCACGGCATCCGATAATCTGATCCTTGTCACGGGCGGTCAGGGCCAGCTGGCCAGCTCGCTGAAGACCCTCGGCGGGTCGCGCGTGGTCGTGGTCGGTCGTCCTGAATTCGACCTCGCTGCGCCTGAGACCATGGCGGCCACACTGGCGCGCTACACGCCTTCTCTGGTGGTGAACGCGGCAGCCTGGACCGCAGTGGATCTAGCGGAGAGCGAGGTCGGAGGGGCCACGGCTGCCAATGAGACCGGTCCGGCCGAACTGGCGCGCCTCTGTGCCGCTCAGGGAATCCCACTCATCCACGTTTCGACCGATTACGTCTATGCGGGCGACAAGGGCACGGCCTATGTCGAGACCGACCCGGTGACGCCTCAAACGGTTTACGGCCGCACCAAGGCAGCGGGTGAGCAGGCCGTTCTCAAGGCGCAGCCGCGTAGCGTGGTCCTGCGTACGGCCTGGGTCTATTCCGGGCATTGCAAGAACTTCGTGCGCACCATGGTCAATGCGGGCGCCAAGAATACCCATCTGAAGGTGGTCGGCGACCAGTATGGCTGCCCCACCAATGCCGATGATCTGGCAAAGGCCATTCTCGGTATTGTCGATCAGATCAAGGCGGGGTGGCAGGACCGGTTTGCCGGGATCTATCATGCTTGCGGTACAGGCGATACGAGCTGGCACGGTCTGGCTGTTGCGGCTCTTGAGGAAGCAACGCGTCATGGCCAGACCATGCCGGTCGAGGTTGCGGCAATCCGCACCGAGGACTGGCCGACTCCGGCCAAGCGTCCTCAGGATTCGCGTCTGGACTGCAGCAAGCTTGAGCGCGTGTTCGGCATTCGCCTGCCTGAATGGCGCGATGGTGTGGCCCGCGCAGTCGATGAGCATTTTGCGAGCAAGCCGGCCTGAGCGTGAGTCGTTCGGAGCGAGATTTTGCTGCTCCGCCGCGCCTTTATGCGGTGGGTGGGCGTGATACGGAGCGGGCGGCCTCGAGGCCGCCCGTTGCGATTCTGCTTTCTGTCTATAACGGCGAGGCGTTTCTCAATCAGCAGCTCGACAGCTTCCTGGCACAATCAGACGATGACTGGTGCCTGTACTGGCGTGATGACGGTTCGCAGGATGCATCGCGCGCCATCATGCTCTCGTTTCAGGAGCATCGCGGTCAGGGACGCTGTATCGAAGTCGATGTCGAGCCGTCCAATCTCGGTGTCGCCCTCTCCTATGCTCTGCTGCTGGACGCCGCCCCACGCGACGCGCTGATTGCCTATGCGGATCAGGATGATGTCTGGGTTCCAACGAAGCTGGCCTGGGCTCGTGAAGCGCTCGATGCAGTCGCGGGACCCGCCCTTTATTGCGCTCGGCAATATCTCACTGATGAATCCCTCGCTGTTCAGGGCCCCTCCCTGGCGCTCCGTCGCCAGCCGAATTTTGCCTCAAGCCTGATTCAGAACCTGGCAACCGGTCATACAATCCTGCTCAACAGCGAGGCAGCGGCGCTTATTCGTCCGTTCATGCCCCCTGAGGGGGTGTTACATGACTGGTGGGCCTATACGCTGATCCTCGGTGCTGGTGGCACTTTCCATTTCGATGAGCGCTGCGTTAGCCTCTATCGACAGCACCGGCGAAACGCTGTCGGTGTCGAACGCTCCCTGTTCGTGCGCGGGATGCGGGCCCTGCGCCGAGGTCCTGCGGCCTTCATGGCGCTGCATGATGCCCTCGTGACGCGTCTGCTTACATCCGATGTTGAAGAATGCCTTACGGCGCAGTCGACCGGATTCCTGCTCAGGCTGAGAAAGGCATCGAGGGGCGGGTTTGGCGCGCGGCTGCGTTTTCTGTTTGCCGAGCGCGACTTCGTGAGACAGCGCCCCGCCGAGACCTGGCTGTTCCGGCTCTGGTTCCTATTTTACGGCCAGGCCAGTTCGAAAGACTGACAACTCTCCTTCATGAAGGTCGGGGGCTCCGCCTGGGCTCGCACCGTCTCGCCGCTCAGAGTGGCTTCGAGCGCTCGGCTCATGAGATGAAGCCTGCCAGCCCCCCCGCCATATCGGGCATCGCCCAGGATAGGGCACCCCAGAACCTGACAATGCACACGCGCCTGATGGGTACGCCCCGTCAGCAAGTCTAGTTCGAGCAAGGCCTTGTTCCCCTGACGGGACAATACGCGCCATTTTGTGCGCGCGTCCTGTCCATCGGGATGGGCTTCCATATGCCAGCCCTCTTTCGAGGTCACCTTGCGCAGTGGTGCCTCAATCATCCCTTCGGCATGATCGGGCGCGTTGGTGACTACAGCCCAATAGGTCTTCCTGACCTGCCCCGAGGCAAAAAGCGCCTGGGCCTCCACGAGCGCCTGCTTGCGCAGGGCGATCATCAGACAACCCGATGTGTCCGTATCGAGACGATGCACGAGCCATGGGCCATCCTTGCGCCGTGACAGCAGAGGAAACAGGGCCTCAACCGAATGCTGCGCTTTCGGGCCGGGATGCACGGGCAGCCCTGCCGGCTTGTCGATCACGACCAGCCGGGGGCTTTCATAGAGGATGGGATAGGGAAAGGACGTGTTCATCGGGGGAGGGGAGGGGTCAATCCTCGTCGCGTGGACGTCGTGTGAGGACTTCGCGCTTGCCCACATGGTTCGCGGCGCTCACCACGCCTTCCTTCTCCATCTGCTCGATGATCTTGGCCGCCCGGTTATAGCCAATCGAGAGGTGGCGCTGGATGAAGGAGGTGGAGGCCTTGCCCTCACGTGTCACCAGATCGACGGCCTGATCGAACAGGCTGGATTCGGCGTCATAATTCCCGCCATTCATGCCGTTCCCGCTCGATGAGGAACTGCCGCCTTCGTCATCGAGGCTCGAGATCACCTCGTCATTATAGACTGGCTCGCCCTTGCTGCGCAGATCGGCGACCACATCCTCGACCTCGCTATCGGCCACGAAGGGTCCATGCACACGGGTGATACGGGCTGCGCCCTGCATGTAGAGCATGTCGCCCTGGCCCAGAAGCTGCTCGGCTCCCTGCTCGCCGAGAATGGTGCGGCTGTCGAACTTGCTGATCACCTGGAAGGAAATGCGCGTCGGGAAATTGGCCTTGATGGTGCCGGTGATCACATCCACCGAGGGGCGCTGGGTGGCCATGATCACGTGGATACCGGCGGCACGGGCCTTCTGTGCCAGACGCTGGACGGCGGCCTCGATCTCCTTGCCTGCCACCATCATCAGATCAGCCATTTCGTCGATCACTACCACGATATGCGGCATGGTCTCGAGGGCGAGCTGCTGCTCGTCGAAAACAGGTTGACCGGTCTCTGGGTCGAAGCCGGTCTGCACGCGACGCGTCACCAGCTCCCCTGTCGAGCGCACCTGACGCACGCGCTGGTTGTAACCCGTAATGTTGCGCACCTGCAGATGCGCCATGGAGCGATAGCGCTTGTCCATCTCGCGCACGGTCCATTTGAGCGCCGCCACCGCCTTGTTCGGCTCGGTTACGACCGGCGTCAACAGATGCGGAATCCCGTCATAGATCGAGAGTTCGAGAATCTTGGGATCGATCATGATCAGGCGGCATTCTTCCGGCGTCAGCCGATAGAGCAGCGACAGGATCATGGCGTTCACGCCCACGGATTTACCCGAGCCCGTGGTCCCCGCGATCAGCAGATGCGGCATCTTGGCCAGATCGGCATAGACCGGATTGCCTGCGATGTCCTTGCCGAGTGCCAGACGCAGCTGCGCCCCCGGCTCATGGAACTCCGGCGTATCGAGCAGTTCCGAGAAATACACGGTTTCACGCGACGCATTCGGCACTTCAATGCCAATGACATTGCGTCCCGGCACAGTCGCGATACGCACGCTCAGCACCGAGAGCGAACGCGCAATATCATCCGCCAGACCGATCACCCGGGCAGAACGAATGCCCGGGGCAGGTTCCAGCTCATAGAGCGTGACCACTGGCCCCGCATGAATATCGCCGATCTGACCCTGGACCCCGTAGTCGGAGAGCACCTGTTCCAGGAGACGGGCATTGGCCTGCAGGACCTCGTTCGACGGGCCATTTCCCCCATGAGCGGGCGCCTTGCGCAGCAGACCGAGTGAGGGGGGCTGCCACCCTGCACTCTCCCAGCCCTGGCGGGCAGCGGGATCGGGCTGCGGTGGGCTCGGTCGCTCGGCGCGCGCACGCCCGAAACCGAAAAATCCGCGTTTCGGTTCTTCTTCCTGACGGGGGATGGGCGGCGCTTCTTCCGGAAAAGCCGGTGCCTCTTCATGCTCCGCATAGTGCGTCACGGCAGCAGGACGCATGGCGCTTTCCTGGTCCCGCGCAATCTGGGCGAGCTGGACACCATAGGGATTGGATGGCTTGGGCTCGGCCGCTGGGGCTGGTTGCGGGCTCGTTTGTGGTGCGTGAAGGGCTGGCACCGTTTCCTGCGGACGCTCGGGCGGCTGTAGCCAGCCCGTATTGGCCGGAATGAAAGGTGCTCGCGCAGCCTCGCTTTCGCGTCTCGGCGAGGGATAGGGGTGCTCGTGTCGATAGGCCTTTGCTTCGACAGGTTCGTAGCTGCTCCAGTCCGGTGGGGTGCTCTGCCGTGCGCGGTTGCCCACGCGCCGCGCCAGATGTTCCGACCCGCGCCCTACGGAACGCGCGCCCCGGAACAGGGCCAGCCACTCGCTGCGGCGCAGGCCCAATGCAAGCGGAATGAGCAGGAGCGTCAGCAAAAGCCCGAGCAACGAGAAGACAACGCCTCCCGCCTTGCCCATCGTGGCCCGGCCGGTCGATACCAGATGATCGGCCAGAACCAGACCGAGCTGCCCCCCCAACCCGGCGCGGGAAGGCCAGGTTGTCGTCAGGGCCGGAATCAGCACCTGTATCGTGGCAATCAGCGCTGCAGCAACAGGAAGCAGGCAGAAGAAGGCGATAAAACGCAGGATCGGCACGCTGAGCGCATGGTGGCGTACGATCTGCCAGGCCCAGCACAGCATGACGATGATCGGCAAAGCACTCGCGAGCCCCAGCCACTGCACCAGTGCATCGGCCAATGTGGCACCCGGCTGACCCAGCAGATTGGTCGGGACCGATGTCGTGGCCGTGTCAAAAGACGGGTCCTGCGGGTTGTAGCTCCACAAGGCCACACCCAGCGCAAGGGCGAGGGCGAGCAGAATGAACCCGCCCAGCTCCGTCAGCCGGTCATGAAACTGGCTGCGTATCCGGGGGGAAGCGGTGCCTGATGAAAAGAAGCGGCTGAACGAAGCCAAATTCGCGTCTTCCTGTCTTTGCGCAATACATCTTACCCCGCGCATGGGGCATCGAGCATCGTCTGGATATAACTCTGTCGTATGGCAGAACTATAGCGGAACGCCGCCCATAGACGAGAGCAAAAAAGGCTGAAATCTGCCGTTGTGGGGCGCTTATGCGTCTGGTCATGGGACTCTGCCCCATACGCCACCAAAGGGCGGTCTTCCTCCGGACATCTGTTTGAGCCGAACCGGGGATCGACGAAGCTTGTCCCCTCCAAAGGTACGGGGACTCACCTCCGGAGGGTACACCCCGTCAAAGAACGGCCCTCCCCCGCAAACCTGTGTAAGCTTCAGAGGTGATCAAAAAGGTTTAACTCTCCACTTCCGGGATAGAGCCCTGATCTCAGGAGGCGCGCCAGATCCGGATCTGGGCCACGCCGAAGCGGCGCTCGGTGAGCAGAGGGAGATCGACGGCGAGTTCATCCTTGACGGCGGTCTCTGCCACGATCACGGCACCGGGGGCGATCCAGCCCGTGCGGGTCAGCGCCTTGAGGGTGGCCGGGATCAGGTCCTTGCCATAGGGGGGATCGAGAAACACCAGCGAGCACGGCCTGTCAGCGCGCGGGGCACGGGTGACGTCGCAGGTCAGAACAGCGAGATCATGGGAGTCGAAGCGGCAGGCGCGGATATTGGCCGAGATCACGGCGCGAGCGTTGCGATCCTGCTCCATGAAGGTGACGGAAGCCGCACCGCGCGAGAGGGCTTCGAGCCCGAGCGCGCCCGTGCCGGCAAAGGCATCGAGCACATGGGCGCTGCGCATGAAATCCATACCGGCCCAAGGGGCGTGGGCCAGCATGTCGAACACAGCCTGACGTGCGCGATCCGAAGTCGGACGCGTGGTGTCGCCACGCGGGGCCTGCAGGGCAACGCCTTTGCGTTCACCACCGACGATACGCATTATTCGTCTTCGGCTTCCGTGATGGCGGGGGCGGCGTCCTTCACCACGCGTTTGACGCGGCGCGGGGCGGCAGCAAGGCCAGGAATCTGCTCGCGCAGGATCTTGCCCTGAACTTCCTCGATTTCGCGCTTTTGAAGCGTGCCGAGCTGGAAGGGACCGTAGGAAACGCGGATCAGACGGCTGACATGCAGGTTGAGCCCCATCATGACGCGACGGATTTCCCGGTTCTTGCCTTCCTGCAGGCTGACGGTCAGCCAGGCATTATCGCCTTTCTGTGAGTCCAGACCGGCTTCGATGGGCCCATAGCGCACGCCGTCGAATTCCGAGCCATGGGCAAGGGCGGCAAGGCGGCGTTCATCCACCACGCCGAACACCCGGACGCGGTAACGCCGGATCCAGGCATTGGAGGGAAGCTCCAGACGACGGGCGAGTTCGCCGTCATTGGTGAGAAGGAGAAGCCCTTCGGAATTGATGTCCAGACGCCCGACGCTGACGACGCGCGGCATGCCCTCGGGCAGGGAGTCGAAGACGGTGGGGCGGCCCTGCGGGTCACGATGGGTGGTCATCAGCCCGTCAGGCTTGTGATAGCGCCAGACGCGGGTGTGTTCCTTGCTCCCGACCACCTTGCCGTCGAGCTGGATGATATCGCCATCCTGCACGAAGGTGGCAGGATGCTCGACCGAAGCGCCGTTCATGCGGATGCGTCCGGCCTCGATCATGCGCTCGATATCGCGTCGGCTTCCGACGCCCGCGCGGGCCATCCATTTGGCGATGCGTTCGCCGCGTTGTTCTTCGGTCATGCTCGTCTGTCCTGTGGTGTCGCGTGTCGGGCCGCGTCGATGAATCCAGCCAATAGACGCGCATCGCCCGGATCGATAGCGAATTCCGGGTGCCACTGCACCCCCAGAGCGAAAATTCCGTCCTGTGTCTCGATCGCCTCGATCACGCCGTCAGGGGCCAGAGCACTCACCTGGAGTGCCCCAGGGTCGCGTACGCCCTGGTGATGGGAGGAATTTACCTGCATGCTGGTCTGTCCGGTCACCCGGGACAGAAGCGTGCCCGGCAGAATGCCGACTGCATGGCCCGGCTCGTCGCGTGGATTAGGTTGCTCATGGGCGATAGGACCGGGCGCATGATCGGGCAGGTGCTGATGAAGCGCCCCACCCCAGGCGATGGCCATGAGCTGCATGCCCCCGCAAATGCCCAGGATCGGCAGACGTGCGGCGCGGGCGACATGCAGATAGGCCAGCTCAGCATCAGTGCGCCCGGGCTTGAGCGTGGTCATGGGGTGCGGCCTCTCTCCATAGAGCGCAGGATCGGGATCGAACGCGCCCCCTGTGACGACCAGACCGTCGAGGCGCGCCATAAGGGCAGCGGCGAGGACAGGTTCATGAGGCAGCCCGACGGGTAACCCGCCAGCGGCCGTGATGGCGCTGAAATAGTTCTGTCGCAGGGCGTGATAGGGAAAGCGGGAGAAGGCTTCCGACCCGCCTGGTTCGATATCGAGGGTCAGGCCAATGAGAGGCGCGCGTGTCATGAGATGGATGTAAACAGGGTTTTGGGGCAAACAGAAGGCCGATCCATGCCGCACCGAACCACGCAAGAGGGAGAATGGCGTTTCCCATGACCCGCTTTTACACCTCCGAAGCCAGAGTTGGGATCATGGCTGATGCCCTGAACGCTGCGCGCGAGGCTGCAGGCCGGGGCGAGGTGCCCGTGGGCGCGCTGGTACTCGGCCCCAAGGGACAGGTTCTGGCCCGTGCCGCTAATGAGGTCGAAGCACGGCATGATCCTAGTGCCCATGCGGAGATTCTGGCTATGCGCGCGGCGGCGCAAGCGTTGGGGTCGCGCTCGCTTTTGCGCTGCACGCTTGTCGTGACGTTGGAACCCTGCCCGATGTGCGCGGCGGCCATGGTACATTTCCGGCTTGGTCGGGTGATATACGGGGCTTATGACCCCAAGGGCGGCGGGGTGGACCACGGACCACGGATTTTTGAGCAGCCTGCCTGCCTGCATCGGCCGGAAGTGATCAGCGGCGTCTGCGAGCAGGAAAATGCCGCATTGCTGAAGAAGTTTTTCACAACATTGCGGGAATCGGGCGCTTCCTGAAACGGATTACCACGTTTTTACGCATGGCTATTCTGGACGAACCGAACCCCGCTTCATAAGTTCCTTTCACCACACCGCACCCTGATGGTGCCAACGCTGGAAAGATCATGACTGACGCCATGCATGTTCGTATGAAGCCTTCACGGAAAATCCGTTCTCTGGCGCTTGTTGCGGCCACCGCGCTATCGCTGGGTGCTGGCGTGACCGCCCCCGCCTGGGCCGAGGGACCGATCACCCCCCAGACGCAGCTTCAGACCCTGCCGAATTTCGTCAATCTGGTGAAGCAGGTGAAGCCTGCGGTCGTTTCCATCACCTCGCATATCCGCGCCGATGTGGCCGAGCAGGAAGAGGGCGGTGGTGGTGGCGGCCAGCAGATGCCGCAGGGCATGCCTTTCCCGTTCCCTTTCCCGTTCCAGATGATGCCGCAGCAGCAACAGCCGCATCGTACGGTCGAGGCGCGCGGTTCGGGCTTCATCATCTCCAATGATGGTTATATCGTCACCAACAACCATGTGGTGAATGGCGCGACCAAGGTATCGGTCACGCTGGATGATGGTACGACCCTGCCCGCCAAGATCGTGGGGCGTGACCCCAAGACCGATGTGGCGCTGCTCAAGATCAAGCCCAACGGCAAGCTGCCCTTCATCGAGCTGGGCGATTCAGACAATGTGCAGCCCGGTGAGTGGGTGGTGGCTGTGGGTAACCCGTTCGGTCTGGGCGGTACGGTCACGGCAGGTATCGTCTCTGCGCGCGGGCGTGACCTGAATGCAGGGCCGTATGACGATTTCCTTCAGATCGATGCGCCCATCAATCACGGCAATTCCGGCGGTCCGCTCTTCAGCCAGAACGGCAAGGTCATTGGCATGAATGCCGCCATCATCTCGCCCTCGGGCGGGTCGATCGGCATTGGCTTTGCTATCCCGTCGAACACGGTCAAGAGCGTGGTGGACCAGCTTCGTACCTCAGGGCATGTGACACGCGGCTATCTGGGCGTGCTGATGCAGCGCATCTCGCCCACGCTGGCACAGGCGCTGGGTCTGAAGCCAAGCGAGCCAGGCGCACCGCCCGAGGGGGCGCTGGTGGCTCAGGTCACCAAGGGCGGTCCGGCGGACAAGGCCGGGCTGAAGAGTGGCGATGTGGTGACGGCGCTCAACGGGTCCAAGATCAAGAGCGTGCATGATCTCGTGGTCCATACTGTGTCGATGAAGCCAGGTACGGATGCGACGCTCACCATCCTGCGCGATGGCAAGAGCCAGACCATCACCGCCAAGATCGGCAACATGCCCAAGGATGGCGAGGGGGCAGATGCCACGTCGAGCGATGACAGCGCGCAATCCGGCAGCGGCAAGATCGGAATCTCACTCGCTCCGCTCTCACGTGACATGCGTCAGCAGCTTGGGGTGGATGACACCGTCAAGGGCGCCGTGATCAGCCAGATCGTGCCTGGGTCGCCAGCAGAGCAGGCGGGTGTGCGCCCGGGTGACATCATCCAGGCCGTGGGCAATACGGCAGTCGATAATCCTCGCGCGGTGCTGACAGCCGTACGCGGTGTCATGAAGAACAAGCAGCCGGTCCTGTTGCGCGTGCTGCGCGATGGCCAGCAGATCTTCATCGCGATCGCTCCTGCCGGCAGCGATACGGATGATGATGGCAGCGACGACGGTAACTGAGAGGGCCTCCCAGGCAAGAGAACGGTCTGATGCAAGGGCGGGGTTTTTTGACCCCGCCCTTTTTGCGTTTTGTGGCGATCCACGGATCGGACGGCGGGCGGAATTTGCGGCACAGCTCCCGCTGCGGCACAGTGGAGTCATGACCCGTATCTTCATTGATTCCGATGCCTGTCCGGTCAAGGACGAGGTCTATCGCGTGGCTGGACGCTATGGACTGCGCAGTTTCGTGGTGGCCAATCGCATGATCGCCCTGCCGGATTCGCCGCTGATCGAACGCGTGGTAGTCGATGCTGGGCCGGATGTGGCCGATGACTGGATCGCTGAACATTCGGTCGAGAACGACATCGTGATCACTGCTGACATCCCGCTGGCGGCCCGCTGTGTCGAGAAAGGCGTGCATGTGATCGAGCCCAAGGGCCGCATCCTCGACGGCGATGCTATCGGTATGGCACTGGCCATGCGTAATCTCATGACCGATCTGCGTTCGGCAGGAATGATGACGCCGGGTGGTGCCTCATTCGGCAAAGCCGATCGCTCGCGCTTCCTTTCTGCGCTCGACACACTGGTGAACAAGGCCCGCAAACCCCGTCTGCGCCCGATGACCCTGCCACCCGCATAGGTATCGGGCAGGCCGAGAAGGCATCGACGCTTTGCGAAGAAGGGCCTCCTTCCTGGCTTCCCCTTGATGTTTTGAGGGCGTGATATCCATCCCCGCATGGCCGGGACAACAGGAAGCAGGAGATGGAAGAGTGAGGAAACTATCGTTCTGGCAGGCAGGTCAGTTGATGCAGAAGAGCTTCGACCTCAGCTTTCTCAAGCGAGCGGATGTCGTGATCCTGATTGGCGTTCTGATGGCTGTCGAGTGTCTGATTGGAGGGGCCAGACAGATAAATTCTCCTGTCACGACGCAAATCAACGGCGCTCTGCGCAATCCAGCTCTGCTCGTCCTGAGCAGCCTCGACATGATTGCAACGTGGTCTCTGGCGCTGACCGTTACCCGTGCATGGCTTACCTCCCTGCGAGGTGTTGCTCTCTGGCGGCTGGATCGCGGTGCAATGCAGTCCCTAGGTGTCAATGCCATCATACAGGCTTTTCCTGCCGGGCTGACCCTTCTGGCAGCTTCGAGGGTCAGCGATTACCTGAGTGAAAGCACAGCGTTTCCTACGAAAGCAGCTGGAACGAGCCTCCTGTGCGTTCTGGGCGTTTTCTGGATCTGGTTGACCGTACGGTGCTTCGCCATGAGCTACCTCGCCTGGGAGAGCGGAAATGCCGGCTTTCGAATTCGTCGAAGTTATGAGGCGATGAAAGGGCATGTCTGGAGCTACATCTTCTGGAGCGGCGTTCTGACTATCCCCTTCACCCTGATCGTTGTTTTCGCGCAGAAAATTGCTGCTTTTGCTGCGCCTGGCTCATACCTGATGTGGGGGAACCTTTTCGCGGCATGCCTGATTGGGTCTGCAAACCATATCGTGTTGCGCAGCTTCGATCTGCGGTTCTTCGAGGCGCTGGAACTCGACCAACGCGCAGGATCGAAGACGGGCAATCTTTTCGGCTCATACTGACAGCCGAAACGAAAGATGGCCAAATTCTTACAGACGTGTCATGTTTTTTCTGACTGATCAGAGCGATTCTGCTTCTGTCCGTTGGACTACGGAACAGAGCAATCCGATCGAGATTTTTTGCTGACGCTCATTCATCCGGAAATGACCGACACCATGAACGCTTCTCTCTCCCAGACCCCACTCCAAACGGCAACCGAGACCGCCCCCGATACCCTCCTGGCCTCGATGTTGCTCGAGGCGCGACGGACCAACAAGCCGCTGCATACAGTTCCCGAGACCATCGTCCCGATCAATCCCAAGGCCGCCTATGCAGTGCAGGATGTCGTGGCGCGTGTATTGAGCGAGACGGGCAAGGGCGAGATCGTGGGATGGAAAGTCGGTGCGGCCACGCCCACGGCCACCCCGTCCTGCGCACCCCTGCACAAGGCGACGGTCTTCGAAAGCGGCCATGATCTATCTCCCTCCTTCTGCCGTTTTCATGGTGCCGAGGCGGAGATTGCCTATTCCTTTGCAAAGGACCTCCCGGCCCGCAGTACCCCCTGGACGACGGAAGAGGTTGCCGAGGCAATCGGGGCCATTCATGCCGCCATCGAACTGCTCGATACCCGCTTTGTCGCGCCCGATACCCAGCATAACCTGTCGCACCTGGCTGATCAGGGCAGCCATGGTGCGCTGATCGTCGGGCGTGGTGTCACGACGTGGCGGGATTTCACCCCGACCACCCTGCCCATGACCATGCTGGTGAATGGCGAAAAGCGCTACGACCAGTTGGGGGGCAACAAGGCCGGTGATCCGCTGCGTCTGCTCACCTGGCTGGCCAATCACGCGATCGAACGGGGGCGCCCTCTCCGTGCTGGCGACGTGGTAACCACCGGCTCCACTATGGGCACGCTGTTTCTGGAAGACCCCTCCGACATCTGTGTGTCGTTCGAGGGGCTCTTTCCCGTCGAGGCCCGGATTGGCAGGCCGTTCCGCAGTCAGGGAGAATGATCTTGAGCCAGGCGCCCTTGCGCGCCTGTGCCGAACGCCCAGGCTGAAGGTGAACCCCAGGCCGGTCCGCCGTTCTTCGCGCTATACAGGCGAACGGGAACGTCCGTCCGGACGTTCTGGTGGTATGGGGCGGAGGGTGTCGCAGATGCCCTGTCGGCCATTATGCCGCATCAGCGCTGCGATGATGTTCTCGGGAGACCCTCCACCGGAGAGCGTTTCAAGGAAAGCTGCGTCACGCCAAGGTGATAAGCCTCCCGGCCCAGATGTTCCTAGGGTTGCCGCGCACGCAACCCGCAATACGGACGGATCATGACCAGAAAAACCGATATTCTGATGATCGACCCGATGTCTGCCGAGTTCAACGAGCAGCTTGGATCACCTTTTCATCTGCACCCGTTCAGTACGATCGAGGCGCTGGGCGCGTTGGCCGAGCGTATCGAGGGCGTCACGACAGGCGGCGGGAGCGGCCTGCCCCGACCGATCATGGACGCCCTGCCCAATCTCAAGGTCATTTCCGTCAACGGTGTCGGGTATGACAAGGTCGATCTGGATGAGTGCCGTCGACGTGGCATCAGGCTTGCTACCGCCCAGGGCGTGCTGACCGATGATGTGGCCGACATGGCGATAGGATTGATGCTCGACACGGTGCGCGGCATCACGGCCAGTGACCGCTTTGTCCGTGCCGGGCAATGGGGCAAGGCGCCCGTTCCGAATTCGTGGACGCTGAAAGGCAAGAAGCTTGGCATTGCCGGGTTCGGGGCGATCGGCAAGGCGGTGGCAAAGCGGGCTGCCGCCTTTGACATGACCATCGCCTATTTCAGTTCGCGCGAGCAGCCGGACACGCCGCACTATCCATTCTATCCGGAACTGAGGGTTCTGGTCGAATGGGCCGATGTGCTCGTGCTTTGTGTGGCCGGGGGCGCGCGTTCCTATCATATGATCGACCACGCCATACTCGAAGCCCTGGGACCAAGCGGCTTCCTGATCAACGTGGCGCGTGGCACGGTGGTGGATGAAGCCGCCCTTCTGAAGGCACTGCAAGACGGTACGATACGCGGTGCGGGGCTCGATGTGTTCGAACAGGAGCCGCATGTGCCCGAGGCATTTTACGGCCTCGATAATGTGGTGCTTCAGGCGCATCGCGCCAGTTCCACTGTCGAGACGCGCCATGCCATGGGGCGTCTGGTGTTCGATAATCTGGCGGCGTTCTTTCAGGGGGAGCCGCTTTTGACCCCGGTTCTCTGACCTGCCAGATGCGCCTTACCTGAGAGGTCCTGCACGCTCGTTCGACCGGTGCGAAACCGGTCGAAATGCAGATTATTCCCCGGCTTTTGCGGCAGCGGCGCGCTCGGCAGAACATAGAGCCGATCATTGGGCTCGTCGAAAAGCACGATATGGTTCTGGAAGAAATCTGTCCCGAGAAGTCCCATGGCGAGATCGTCCTGGGCGTAGACAGACATAGGGCCGAGTGACAAGTCACCCAGACGCATCGACTTTACGGTCGTGCGCCTGAGACGCGAATGAATGGTGCCGTAAAGCGCAACACCGGAATTTCCTGTCGGGTCGGCAGGATCGTCTTTCACCGGGGCGAGCCATTTAGCCGGTATCGTGGTGACCGGTGCATCGGGATCGAGGGAGAAATCACGCTCGACTCCGTCGATGCTGATCGCGATCAGACCTTTTCCATAGAGAGGCAGGACCTGCGCTCCGATGCCCATCAGCGCAGCTTGTGCAGAACGACATGCTGCATCATGGCTGAACCGGATCAGGGCAAAGGCGCTGTGGGGCATGTCGATCAGCACAGCGAGATTTGAGAAAGCCTCGCGCCCGATCACCCCGATCAAAGGGCGTGTGCCAATTTTCTGGGTCGGGTAATCCTCGAGCTGAATCATGTCCGGCGTCCCCATATCGAGGGGACCAATCGTCAGGTGTCCCGCCCGGATGAGGGGCTGAGGGTCGGTATAGACCCCGTTTGTCGTGATCATGCGGGATTGATGGGTATCGTAGGTATCGAAACCGTCCATATCCCCGACATAGAGCTTGTCGAAACCATGCGAGAAATAGAGCGCGATAGGGCGGCTATCCAACGTGGCGGGGATAATGGGTGAATCGCCCGATCCACCCAGAAGCGGGAGAGTCACTGCCCCTTCTATGCAATCCGGCTGGGCCGGGTCGCCTGTGGCCTGTGCCACCTCAGAAAAGGTGATACCGAGGCACACCAAGAGGAAGAGGCAAAGCGCCTGCCGTGTCACACCATAGACGCCAGAGTGCTCCCCCGGACGATACAGGATGGTGCCAGCCGGACTCATCTCAGTTGGCTATCCTTGCTGCCTCTGCGATTGATACCGGTGAAAACCGGTCTTTTGTCACGCTCGGACTGGCAGTCGACGCACAGCTTCACGCCGGGGAGCGCCTTTTGCCGTGCGGGGGGTATATCCTCACCGCAATTTACGCATTCCGCAACGCTTTCACCATGGGGCATGGCGGCACGGGCTCGGCTCACGGCGTCGGCTATCGTGTCGTCAATCTGGTCCTGAACGGCTCCATCCGGAGCCCACCCTGTTGCCATCGGTCTGATCCCCTTCCTGCAGGTCCCTGATGTTGGATCTGTGACCCGCAGCCTCAAGATGCCCGCGCGATTCAGGCGTTGTTTCCGGGCAGCGTCTTTCGGGAATCAGCGTCCAGATTCCTCGTTCCTTCGCTCATCCCAAGAATGGGGTCCCTCGCAATACGCCCGGTCCTTGCGGGAGGCACATCCAGTCAGCGCCTGGAGAAGAACTGCCCCTCAGAATGGCTGGGTTCGACCGACCATGGCAGGATAGACTGGGGTCAGGGGCCAGCCGGAAAAAGGGGGGGGCATGATGTTGGGACCCAGGTTTTGCAGCCTGTGGGGAAAGCGGAGCGCGCTTCCTGCGTCTTCTCTCCTGTGACGGGAGGGCAGAAAATAGACCGTGTTTTTTGGATAGTCGAAAAGCACGACATGCCGCTCGAAAAACTCGAGCCCCAGCCCGGCTGCAGGGGGGGCGCGGTCGCGTTCCCCTGAATGGGAGATGTCTCGATCCGTCTCAGTAGGCTCCGTCCCATCCTCCAGATGGAAGGATGTATCCGCAATGCCGGGGGCCCCGGTGATGGGCAGGACTGCCTGGACTGTCGCGGGCTTGTTGCGATTGGGCGATCCGTCTGACGCTGAAGCAGCCGCCCAAGCGCGTGGCAGAGTGTTCACCGCCCTGTTCGGGTCCAGCATCACGGCGCGCTCGATCCCATTCAGCGTGATCCGTGCCCTATCCTGCGTGTCGAGCGGAAAAGCCGCCTCACCGGCACCCAGAAAATCCGCGCGGGCGTTCTTGCATGAGGCATCGTCGCTGAAGCGTATGAGTGCAAAGACCCCATGGGGCAGGTCCAGCAGGACAGAGAGCTTTGCAAAAAACGAGGGGCCGATCACCCCGATGACAGGACGCGAGCCGATAAACCGGGCAGGAAACGCATTGAGTCTGACCATGCCCGGGCTGCCCAGTTCCAGATCGCCCAGCTTGAGCCGCTCCGGCTTGAAGATGCTGTAGTCATCGCCTTTCACCCCATCCAGAAGGAGCGAAGTCCTGGTGTTCGTATCTTCCCCGGCATAGGGCGTGATATCTCCACCGTACAGCCCGTCCACGGTTGTCGAATAATAGAGCGCAACCGGCTTGCCCTGCATCGTGGCAGGAAGAAGAGGTGCATCGCCCGATCCGCCCAGGAGGGGCAGGGTGAACGCCCCCAGGATGCATGAGGCGGGCTGGGCCCTGGCGGGAGAGATGAGGACGACCAGCGCCAGAGTCAGACCGGGGATCGTTCGCAGGATAAGGTTCAACACGACAGAATGTCCTTGCTGCTGCGATGCGAGGCTCCGGACGGGCAGGGTAATGCATCGCGCCTGCCGGGATAGTCATGACGGCGCAGACAGATAGGCAAGCCACGTTGTCGTGGGGGGGCGGGCCCCCAGACGTCGCTCGTTAATGTCAAGCGTTCCAGTGGCCGCTGTATGAGGCATGATGTGAGGGCGTCATTCCACATCGGCGCGAGGCGAGGGTTTCCGACGTTATGCGTCTTCTGCCTGCACGGTCTGCGTCGAGACTATCTGCTTCCAGGGAGATTGGGCTCAAGATGAAGGGTTGGGTCGACCCTAGTCCCGGCGTCGTTCTCCCACCTGACGAGGTGGCCGCAACAGCTTGCGGCCTCATCATGACGGTACCGGAAATAAGCCGAACCTGTTTTGATGCCCTTCGTTCACAACGCTGAGAGAGAGGGTAAGGCGTGGATCATCGCGATCATGGGAACGGTATTGCGGTGGTGCGGCCCCTGCCAAGGCGGGAATTGTTCGATTCCGCTCAGGCTGCCGCTCATCTTGGGCTGACGCCCGGGCTGTTCAGGGCGCTACGCTTTTTCCGCTGCGGCCCGGCTCCTCTCAGGATCCAGTCCCGCATCGTCTATCGTCGGACAGAGCTGGACAGGTTACGCCATGAATGGTGCACGGCAGTGCAGGTCCGCGCCGAAGACCGGCTCAGTCTTTCTCCCGACCCCGATCAGCCCCCTGCCAGAACTCCTTATCAGTCTCGTTCCCTGCCTTACCCGCTGGATCCCCTGATGCGCATTCTGGCGCTTCGGGCCATACGCCATCGTATTGTTGTCTCGATCCTGTGGGTCATGGCGATCATTGGCGGCGGTATCTCGCTCATTTTCTACTGACCCGCCATTTCCCGGCGTTCCATGAAGGAATGAAAATCATGCGCTCCCGTCTGCCTGCCATCACGTTCTATGGCTCACTCGCCTGCAATGCTGCGCTTCTGGCCCTTGGAAAGGTCAGAACCGGCAGGGCGGCGAGAGGGGTGAACTGCACCACCCATTGGCTCAAGGGCGAGGAGGCCGCCTCGGTGGAGGATCTGGATCTGGTTCACTCCGGCACAGGGGTCGCGACCAATGTGGCGGCCATATTGTTCTGGGCCGTGCTGTATGACCGCGCGCTTGGCCGACAGCCGGGCGGGGCCCGGGCGCTGTTCGCCACGCTTGCTCTCGGGCCGGTTGCCGCTCTGGCTGATTACAAGGCGACCCCCAGACGCTTCACGCCAGGCTGGGAGCTTGTGTTCTCGAAGAAGGATATGGCGATCATCTACGCCGCCATGGTGGCGGGTATGGCGTATGGCGCCTTGTCAGGACGCCGGGAAGTGTCCTGACAGACATGATCTAGATCCCGGCCCCGAAACGGTCCGGGCTGGGCCTGACTCAGGCGGTACCGCCCACAGTGAGTCCGGCCAGTTTCAATGTGGGCTGCCCCACTCCCACAGGCACGCCCTGTCCGGCCTTGCCACAGGTGCCGATTCCGGGATCGAGCTCCACGTCCTGACCGATCATCGAGATCTTGTTCATCGCATCGAATCCGTTGCCGATCAGGGTGGCGCCCTTGACCGGGCGCGTGACCTTGCCGTCTTCGATCAGATAGGCCTCTGACATGGCAAACACGAATTTGCCCGAGGTGATATCCACCTGACCGCCGCCGAAATCGACGGCATAAAGGCCACGCTTCGTTGAGCGGATCATCTCTTCGGTCGTGGCATCGCCACCCAGCATTAATGTGTTCGTCATGCGCGGGAGGGGGGCGTGAGCATAGGACTGGCGTCGTCCGTTACCCGTGGGTGCCACGCCCATCAGACGCGCATTCAGACGGTCCTGGATGAACCCGCGCAGGATTCCGTCCTCGATCATCACGGTCCGCCCTGATGGCGTACCTTCATCATCGATGGTCAGGGAGCCGCGTCCTTCGGCCAGCGTACCGTCATCGACCACGGTCACGCCGGGGGCCGCCACACGTTTGCCCACCATGTCGCTGAAGCTCGACGTACCCTTGCGATTGAAATCGCCCTCGAGGCCATGGCCAACGGCCTCGTGCAGCAGGATACCGGGCCAGCCCGGACCGAGCACGACATCCATCTCGCCCGCAGGCGCAGGGGCGGCATCGAGGCTCACCTTCGCGCGACGCACGGCCTCATCCACCGCACCCTGCCAGGTTTCGCGCCCCAGCAGTCGGGAGAGCTTGTAGCGACCGCCCATGCCCCGGCTGCCGCTCTCACGCCGTCCGTTGCGTTCAAGCACGACGGAGATGTTCAGCCGCACCAGAGGGCGCAGATCGGCAGTGCGAAATCCGGCACCACGCATGATCTGCACGGCCTGCCATTCGGTGGCGATGCTCGCAGAGACCTGCACCACCTCGGGACCGAGACCGCGCGCGTAAGCGTCGATCTCGCCCAGAACAGCGGCACGCGCGGCAAAATCCGTGTCGCTCAAAGGGCTTTCAGGCGCATAGAGACGCCGATTAGTGGCCTGTGGCGGTGAGGCCAATGTACCACTGCGGCCCTGTCGAACCGCCGAGACGGCGCCTGCCGCACGCTCCAGCGCGCTTTTGCTGATTTCATCGGAGTGGGCAAAGCCGGTTTCCGGTCCGATGACGGAGCGCAATCCAAAACCCGATGACGTATCGAAGCTTGCCGAGCGTATGACACCATCATCAAGGACGATAGACTCGCTTTCCCGATATTCGAGGAACAACTCGCCATCCTCGATCCCTTCCAGAGAGCGGCTGACGATCGCTTCTGCCTCATCGCGCGTGAGCGTTGTGTCCGCGCGCTCGAAAAACAGGCGGTCCGTGACGGCAAGGGCAGAAAGGGGCGTGGCTTCGGCAGGGGAGGTCATGGGGTCGAAAAGCTCCTTCTTGAACCCGAACACATGGCGCGTCCCGGCCCCGAATGCGAGGGGAAAGCCGTCATCGGGGTCAAAAAAGCACGGTTTCAGCGGGTGACACGTGCATTGAACGCGACGAACGCCATCAATACAGCCAGTAATCCGAAGGCGATTGTGAGGCTGCTGGCCTGGGCGATGGCGCCAAGGAGCGCAGGCCCTGCGAGGATGCCAGCATAGCCGATGGTGGTGATGGCCGCGACGGCCGCACTGGTCTTCATGACGTTCTGCCGCCCGGTGGCGTTATAGAGCACGGGCACGATATTGGCGCAGCCGAGCCCGATCAGCAGAAAACCGCCCAGCAGGAGAGGGATGTTCGGGCTCAGCACGACGAGGGCAAACCCGATCGCTGCGGCGCTGCCTCCAAAGGCCATGACCCTGACGCGTCCCAGCCTTGCCACGACATGGTCGCCGGTCAGGCGGCCCAGGGTCATGGCGGAGGCGAACACGGCATAGCCCCATCCCGGCGCGATGCCGAAACTGCTGCGCTCGCCCGAGAGATAGACCCCACCCCAGTCGAGCACTGCGCCTTCTGACAGGAAGGCGATGCCGGTCAGGAGTCCGAACAGCCATACCACGCCGCGCGGCAGGGCAAAGCCGGATCCGCCATCGGGCTCAGGCTGGTTCAACAGCCCCGGCCAGGCAGTCAGGAGCAATATCACAAGGCTGGCTTGTCCTCCCATGACGATCATCCAGGGCGACGCACCGAGCTGCGCGAGCAACATGGGCCCGGCGGCCCCCATCGCGCCGCCAATGCTGAAAAAAGCGTGGAATCCGGAGAGCATGGGGCGGCCGCTCTGTTTTTCGACATCCACCGCCTGGATATTGATGGCGGTCTCTGCCGAGCCGAATCCCACACCCAGACAGAAGACGCCTGCGGCGAGCAGGGGAACGCTGTGCATCAGGGACAAAGGCAGTAGCGCAAGCCCCGACAGGACCATGCCCCCGATTGCCACAGCGCGGCACCCCCAGCGACTGACCCAGTACCCGGCAAGCGGCATGGCGATGACAGAGCCGATGCCGAGGCAGAGCAGAAGCAGGCCCAGAGCCCCGTCATCAAGGCCGGCATGGGCCTTCACAACGGGAACCAGACAGGACCAGAGAGCAAAAAGAATACCGATCAGAAAAAAGACGCTGCGGGTACTGTTTTGCAACCTCTTTGGATCTCTTCTGTTCATCCTGCATTCCTCCCCTGGCGTCCTTGGCTGCCTGCAGCGTCCGAAACGCCCCTCAATGGCACCGCTCTGCCGTCACATCCGTGACAAAATGATGCAACGCCTTCGTGGAGCCGGGGAGCAGACGCAGGCAGGTTCGAGCGCCGCCTGCGCGACGGTGTCGGGTTCAAGGAGATTGCATGACGAGAAACCGCCCCTCATTCGCCCTGTTCCTGCTTGTCGGGGTTTCCGTCTCGGCTCTCGCGCCATGCGCTGCGCGGGCTGCCGTGAGTGACCCGAATCCCGCGATCGACAGCGTTCAAAACCCGGCGAGATCATCTGCGGCGCAGGTCGGAACAGCCGAACCTGCACCTCGTGGTACGGGTGATGACGATCGGACACATCCGGCCCTATCGGCGGAAGGCAGCATGCCAGGGGGCGAGACGGCGCAGCCGGGTGGGCGGGAGCGGGGCGCTGTTCAGCACCAGTCCGCGCAGCCGGCTCCCCTCGCTTCTCCATCGACAGGGCCACGCGAGACGGTGGCCAGTGAGGCAGCGCAATCTCTGCATGTCGGCTCTGTCCCTCAGGATCTGCGTTCGCCGTCGATCGCGCTTGGCGGACTTTTTGCGGCGATTGGCGGCGCGCATCTGGCGCCCGATTTCAAGACCATTGCCGATGCCCGACCGGATGAGGCCCCAGCGACCCTGCTCGCGGATTGGGAGAGTCAGCGCAAGCATCCGGATTTCAGTATCAAGGCGTTTTACGAGCAGCATTTCTCGCCGCCCTTGCGCCGTGACATCTCCTATCGCCGCAAGGCCGATGAGAATATCTATGACTATATTCAGGGTATGTGGGGCGTTCTGACGCGCCAGCCCGACAAGCCTATGTCCTATGCTTCGCTCCTGCCCCTTCCCAATGCCTATGTGGTGCCCGGCGGACGTTTCTCGGAACTTTATTACTGGGATACGTATTTTACGATGATCGGGCTCTATGAGACCGGTCAGTGGGACCTGCTTCGCGGCATGATCAAGGACATGGCCTCCTTGATCGATCGCTACGGCCATATTCCCAATGGAACGCGCACCTATTATCTCAGCCGCTCCGAGCCACCCTTCTTCTCGTTGATGGTCGATCTTCTGGCCCAGCATGACGGTCAGAGCGCCTATCGCAGTTTTCTGCCCCAGTTGCAGAAGGAATATGATTATTGGATGGAAGGGGCGGACAGCCTCAAACAGGGACAGGCCTATCGTCATCTGGTGCGCCTGCAGGATGGCACGCTCCTCCTGCGTCACTGGGACGATCTTGATACGCCGCGTGACGAAAGTTACCCGGAGGATGTGGCAACGGCTGCGCGTGACGGGTCGAGGGCGCCTTCCGAAGTGTATCGTGATCTGCGTGCCGGGTCAGAAACCGGTTGGGATTTCTCGTCACGCTGGTTGGCCGATGGCCATACGCTCGCGACGATCCACACGACCGATCTGGCGCCCATCGAGGTCAATTGCCTGATGGTCCATCTGGAACAGACACTTGAGCATGCCTACGCCCTGACGGGACAGCGCAAGCTCGCACGCGTCTATGGCCAGCGTGCCGATGAACGCACGCTCGCCGTGCGCCGTCTCTTCTGGGATGAGGATCGTCAGGCTTTCTACGATTATGACTGGCGTAAAAACCGCCCCACGGACGTGCTCTCCGCCGCAACGGCTGTGCCGCTATTCCTGCGTCTGGCGTCGCAGGAACAGGCCATGGGTGTGGCTGACACGATCAAGGCGCGCCTGCTGCGCCCCGGCGGGATCATGGCAACCGACCATGAGAGCGGGCAGCAATGGGATGCCCCCAATGGCTGGGCGCCCGAAGAATGGATGGCCATCAAGGGGCTGAACAATTATGGGGCGACCGATCTGGCGGAGACCATCGCCAGACGCTGGATGGCCAGGGTAATCGGCACGTATGAGAAATCGGGCGTGTTGCTCGAAAAATATGACGTCGACTCTCCCACGATCAGCGCCACAGGGGGCAAGGGCGGTGGGGAATATCCAATGCAGATCGGGTTTGGCTGGACCAATGGTACATTGCTTGGGCTGATGCGCCGTTACCCTGACGTGACCGAGCAGATCCTCAAGCACAACCCTCTGGCCGGGCAGCCCGCCATTGATGTCTTGCCACCCAGTGACCCCTATAGTGCGGTAGGACCTGAGGGGAGCCCGCCTGCCGATCCGCCAGCCAAGCCAGCGGGCGAAGTCGAGACCGGCCCGCAGGACGCCAGTGCCCACAAGACTGCGGCCTTGCAGCCCGATGGTACCGACGTGACTGGCGGTGACGGGTCATCAAAGCGCGTTGCCGCACGGGTTGCCCCGCTGGATGAGCGTGTGCCAACCCGCAAGATGACCGCGTATCAGCCCTCCTGAGGAGCGAAATGCAGCGTGAGGCGTCTCAGGGCCTCACGCAATACGGGTTCTGTCTTGCAGAAGGCGAAGCGGATGAGATGGCGTGGTGGGGACGCCCCGTGCGGGTTGTAAAAGGCCGAGACGGGAATGGCGGCCACCCCGGCTTCAGTCACAAGATCGCGGCAAAACGCCATGTCGTCCCGCCCTTTCGAGTGGGCGCTGATATCGGCCACGACGAAGTAGCTGCCATCGGCGGGCAGGGTCGGAAAACCGAGCGCATGCAGCCCCTCGGCAAAAAGATCGCGGCGTGCGCGTAGGCTGTCGGAGAGATCCTGAAAGAAGTCATCGCCCAGATCGAGCCCGATTGCTACCGCACGCTGCAGATTGGGCGCGCTCGAAAAGGCGATGATCTGATGTGCCTTGGCGATGACTGAGGCGAGTGCGGAGCAGGCGGTGATATAGCCGATCTTCCACCCGGTGACCGAGAAGCTCTTGCCTGCGCTGCCGATGCGTATGGCCCGTTCGCGCATACCCGGTCGGGTCATGAGTGGGACATGCTTCACCCCGAAAGTCAGATGCTCATAGACTTCATCACATACTGCGTAGCAGTCATGTTCGAGCACGAGTGAGGCAATCAAATCGAGTTCCTGCGCGGTAAACACCTTGCCGCTGGGGTTCATCGGGGAGTTCAGCAGGATCAGCTTGGTCTTGTCTGAGAAAGCTGCACGGAGCGTATCCTCCGGAAGATGCCAGTCCGGCGCTTCCACGCGCACGCAGCGCGGTATGGCACCCAGCATCTTGAGTACTGGCAGATAGGTGTCGTAGAGCGGCTCGATCAGCACGACCTCGTCCCCGGGCTCGATGAGCGCCATCAGGCTCACGGCCAGGGCCTCAGTCGCGCCCGAGGTGACGATGACCTCACGCGCCGGATCGACGGTAAGTCCATAATCGCGCTTGTTGGCGCGCGCCACCGCCTCCCGCAGTTCCGGTAGGCCGGTCAGGGGGGCATATTGGTTGCGCCCGTCCTTCAGGGCCGCCGCAGCCGCTTCGATCAAAGAGGCTGGCCCTTCTGTATCCGGAAAGCCCTGACCCAGATTGACCGCATCATGCGCCATGGCGAGCTGCGACATTGTCGTAAAGATCGTGGTCGGCAGGGAGTTGAGAAATGCATTGGGGGATTTCATGCCGTGCCTGCCTTTTAGAGGAAGTCGGTATGATACCGGCTAAATCAGGCCTGTAAAATCCAGCTTTTCGCCCTGGGTCGCTGCGCGTGCATTCCTTTCCCCGAACCGGAGATCATCCGGGCGATATGTCCCGTTCCGCGCTCGATGATGATGGGGGATAGATGAGGGACATTCCGGCTTCGGGGTCGTGGGCGGGGCGAGATCAGATGCTTTGAACCTGCCCGTCAGACATCGAGCGAGCGCCCGGGGCAGATCGCGCACGCGAGGGACAAAAGCACGGTCAAGACCGGGACTCCGTCGGTCGAGAGCTATCACAGTCGCGTGGGGCGCAGAAAAAAACATCGATAAGGGAGCGAAACGCTCCGATATGCTATTTTTGTTGGTCTGTCATGCGTCGTTTTGCTTCCGGAAAGGGATGCCGGGGTGCGTACGAGACGCCCGAAGGGGGTTTTTCGTTACGCCAGCCCCTCAAAAAGCCTTCGGAATACTCGACAGTTCGCGAATCCTGTCCTAATCGTTTTGCAGCCGATCAGTGCGGCCCCTTGAGGCAGATACAGGTATTTGACAAATGGCGAAAAAAGCTCCAGCCGCGGCGTCCAAGGCTGCGTCTTCCACGATTGCAGCACCGCCCAAGCCGGGCAAGCCGGACAGCGCCGCTGTAAAGCGCGTTTTCGAGCTGATGCAGGAACACTCGGTCGAGCTGGTTGACCTGCGCTTCACCGACCCGAAGGGCAAGTGGCACCACACCACGCAGTGGCACACCACTATCGAGGAAGACACCTTCGTCGAAGGCTTCATGTTCGACGGTTCGTCGATCGCTGGCTGGAAAGCCATCAATGAATCCGACATGGTGCTTCTGCCCGACCCGACCACGGCCGTCATGGACCCGTTCTCGGCCAAGCCGCAGCTGATCCTGATCTGCGATATCGTCGAGCCCCGCACCGGCAATTTCTATGCCCGTGACCCGCGTGCGACCGCCAAGGCTGCCGAAGCCTACCTGAAGACCACGGGCCTGGGCGACACCGCCTTCTTCGGTCCCGAAGCCGAGTTCTTCATCTTCGACAACGTCAAGTTCGGCACGGGCCCGAATTACGGCACATATCAGCTTGACAGCATCGAAGGCCCCGATGCCTCGATGAAGGACTATCCGGAAGGCAATATGGGCCATCGTCCGGTGGTCAAGGGCGGCTACTTCCCGGTTGCTCCGGTCGATAGCGAAGGCGATCTGCGCGCCGAGATGCTCTCCACCATGGGTGAGATGGGTCTGCCGATCGAGAAGCACCATCATGAAGTGGCGCAGTCGCAGCATGAACTGGGCACCAAGTTCGCGACGCTGGTCCAGTCGGCCGACTTCATGCAGATCTACAAGTACTGCGTGCACAACGTCGCCCATTCCTATGGCAAGACGGCAACCTTCATGCCGAAGCCCATCGCTGGCGATAACGGCTCGGGCATGCATGTGCATCAGTCGATCTGGCGTGATGGCAAGCCGCTTTTCGCGGGTGACCAGTATGCCGGCCTGTCGGAAGATGCGCTGTTCTATATCGGTGGCATCATCAAGCACGCCAAGGCGCTGAACGCCTTCACCAACCCGTCGACCAACTCCTACAAGCGTCTGATCCCGGGCTTCGAAGCCCCCGTGCTGCTCGCTTACTCGGCCGCCAATCGTTCGGCTTCGTGTCGTATTCCGTATTCGGTCGGCCCGAAGGCGAAGCGTATCGAGGTCCGTTTCCCGGATCCGACCGCCAATCCTTACCTTGCTTTCTCCGCCATGCTGATGGCCGGTCTGGATGGCATTCGCAACAAGATCCACCCCGGCGAAGCCATGGACAAGGATCTGTACGAACTGCCGAAGGAAGAGCTGGCGCAGATCCCGACGGTTTGCGGTTCGCTCCGTGAAGCCCTCCAGGCTCTTGAGGCCGATTTCGCATTCCTTCTGGAAGGCGATGTCTTCACCAAGGACCAGATCGAGAGCTATATCGAACTGAAGTGGAAAGAAGTCTACAAGTTCGAGCACACGCCGCACCCGGCCGAGTTCGAAATGTACTACTCGGTCTGATCCGAGACAAAAGCCCGGCCTCAGCGCCGGGCTTTTTTATGGCCGTGACGCGCACTTCCAGCTTTTCGCCGCCAGTCGAGCGGATGGGGCAAATGCTGGGCCGGCTCGCGAGAGCGTCTCATTCTCTGGGCTAGGCTTCAGGGCAGGCCAGCCATAGAGGGCGCGAGTCCGATCGTGCAAGGGACCAAGGGGCAGTTCGAGCCCAGCCTGATTGTTATCCCTGACAGACGGAGGGCTAAGATGCTCGTCCGTGTAGGGAAGGTGGGTGCGCTCGAACAGGACCCATAGGCATCCGCCGCTCCTCAAGCGAGCCGATCGTCTCAGCCACTCGGTCGCGGCCGCACAATGCTACTCGGTCCGGTCCGGAGGGCCCCCAGTCAGCCTGGCCGCGGAGCAACGTCTGTTCCCACCGTCTGGTGTGAGCGCGCTGTTGCGGACCGCGTACCCCTGCATGCGCTGTCTGGATCAGTTGGGTAGTCGAGGTGGGAAAGATCTTGACGAATCTTCCATTACCGACGACAAGCGACCCATCCATGGTCTTGCCGGGTTAGCACAGTGGTAGTGCAGCGGTTTTGTAAACCGAAGGTCGGGGGTTCAAATCCCTCACCCGGCACCAGAAATCCTTATAAATCATAGGTTTTAGCAAGCGTATTGTGCGAACGAATCGAGCTCATCGCACGGTATGTCGGACAAAAAGCCGGATATATCCTCTCGAGAATCACTCACTCCCTTAAGAGCCATGAGTCTGATTCCACAATCCGTGTTATCTCATGGTGAACAGCCGCGCTTAGAGCTGGGATTAGGCTCGGATTTCAGACGCAGCGCTCGGATCAATGCGCGAACAGCGCTCTAATCTTCGCGCAGGGCGGTGATCCCGCGAGCGTTGACACTATCAGAGATCATGTCGTCGCCATTTTCGTGTGGGGAATTCGTAGGCGCAGACCCTGCATCTCATCCAATAGCCACTCTGCGTGAGGCTGGGCGCTTTTAAAGACTAGAACGGTCTGTAATTCACGGTAATGTTTTAAGAATACAATAATTTGTAAAACACAAACTTATTTTCCTGTGCTTTTCTGCTTTTAGATCAGAAAACTGGAAAATAACATGGTAAATTTAACTGGATTTCTTCCTAAGTCTCTGACGAATATATACATTTATGTGCTGAATGCTGACGGGACAGTTTCTGCCAGTAACGATAATGCGGCGATCGGTCCGCTTACGGCGTCGTATGACGGCAAAACGTGGAAATACACTGACGCCAACGGACAAGTGGTTGTGAGTGCGCAGAACACCACGACCGGAGCATACCAGACCGAAAACGGGTTCATTTCCTATAGCCCGAGCGGGGGCTATATCCTTGTTAGTAATGACAAGATCGCGGACCCTACAAAGGTAAGTTGGTCCAATCAGTCGGGTGTTGTACCGGGATCGACGCCTTTCCCCTCATTTGGAGGTGCCAGCACAT